>NZ_JBFTMD010000004.1:0-328021 GCF_056396785.1 Bacillus sp. 05T21
ATTGAAGCTGCCAAAAAAGAAGTACGTGAAGCGATAGAGAAAAGTAAAAAAGGTGAAATTGCTGCAGCTGCAGTTACAAAAACGAAAGAGTATGATCTTATGAAAGTGATTGATCCTGAAAAAATTAAAAAAACATATAGTACCTTTGCCGAAATTAATAAACTAACAGCAGAGCAACGAGCGCATTTAGATGATCTAGAGAAACAAAATCAAAAATTATATGACTTAACAACTAAATTAACAGTAGCAGATTTACAAAAATCAATGATTCTTTTCATGCAAAATGATTTGCATACATTTGCTAATCAAGTAGATGGAGAAATTGAGCTAATGAAACGTTATAAAGAGGATTTGAATCTAATAAATAATAGTATTACAAAATTATTGACTGAAGTTGATACTAATAACACTCAGTCTCAAAAAGATACATTAAGACGACTAAAAAATGTAACAAATCAGCTCGAAGAACAAGTTAATAAATTTTAATATTAAGAAATAAGGTTTAATGAAAAAATTATAACGCAACTGAAAATAAGGAGGAGAATCAAAAAATGAAATTTCCATTTAAGGTCATAACTTTGGCCGCTTTAGCAACGGTTATAACTGCTACGAATGGTAGTACTATTCACGCACTTGCACAAGAACAGACAGCACAAGAACAGAAAATAGAAAATTATACGTTAGGACCTGAAGGATTAAAGAAAGTGTTGGCTGAAACAGGCTCTCATATTCTTGTAATGGATTTGTACGCAAAAACAATGATTAAGCAACCGAATGTAAATTTATCCAACATTGATTTAGGTTCAGGAGGGGGAGAATTAATCAAAAACATTCACCTGAATCAGGAACTGTCACGAATCAATGCAAATTACTGGCTAGATACAGCGAAGCCAAACATTCAAAAGACAGCACGTAATATTGTAAATTATGATGAACAATTTCAAAATTATTACGACACACTAGTAGATACTGTAAAAAAGAAAGATAAGGCGGGCCTCAAAGAAGGAATAGGGGATTTAATCGGTACAATTCATACAAATTCAAATGAAGTTACGGAAGTTATTAAGATGTTAGAAGCTTTCAAAACAAAGTTGTATACAAATACTGTAGATTTTAAAAATAATGTTGGAGGTCCAGATGGACAAGGGGGATTAACGGCTATATTAGCGGGAAAACAAGCACTAGTCCCACAACTTCAGGCCGAAATTGAGAATTTACGTTCTACGCAGAAAGCACATTTTGATAATGTATTAGCCTGGTCAATTGGTGGTGGATTAGGAGCAGCTATTTTAGTTATTGGAACGATTGCAGGAGCGGTAGTAATTGTTGTGACCGGTGGCACAGCGACACCAGCTGTTGTTGGTGGTCTAACAGCTCTAGGGGCAGCTGGTATCGGTTTAGGAACAGCAGCTGGTGTTGCGGCATCTAATCATATGAACTCCTATAACGAAATTTCTAATAAAATTGGAGAATTAAGTATGAAAGCCGATCTTGCTAACCAAGCAGTTATTTCACTTACTAATACAAAAGACACATTGACATATTTGTATCAGACAGTGGATCAAGCAATCATGTCTCTAACGAATATTCAGCAACAATGGAATACGATGGGAGCGAATTATAAAGATTTATATGATAATATCGACCAAATGCAAGAACATAAACTTTCTTTAATACCTGATGATTTAAAAGCTGCTAAACAAAGTTGGAATGATATTCATAAGGATGCAGAATTCATTTCAAAAGACATTGCTTTTAAACAAGAAAAAACAAATTAAAAATCAATATATATGTATAGGAGGAATTAAAATGAATAAAAACTTTCCTTATAAACTACTTGCTGTATCGACGTTTTTAACTCTGACAACAACTACTGTAGTTTCTCCAGTGGCAGCCTTCGCAAGTGAAAGTAAAATGGAACAAACTAGTACCGAAGATATATCTCTTTCTGTAAACAGCGAAAAGATGAAAAAAGCTTTGCAAGATGCTGGGGTATTTGCAAAATCCATGAATGATTACTCTTATTTGTTAATTAAAAACCCAGATGTTAACTTTGAAGGAATTGACATTAAAGGATATACAAATCTACCTAGTCAAATTCTACAAGATCAAAAGAATGCAAGAGAGCATGCTACTAAATGGGATACGCACATAAAAAGACAACTTTTAGATACGTTGACGGGTATTGTGGAGTATGATACCAAGTTTGACAATTATTACGATACACTAGTAGAAGCCATTGATGAAGGAGATGGAGATACATTAAAAGAAGGAATTACAGATTTACAAGAAGAGATTCAACAAAACCAAGCGTATACACAGAATTTAATACAAGAATTAGCTAAGTTAAGAGATAGTATTGGAGAAGATGTCCGAGCATTTGCAGGTCATAAAGATATTTTGCATTCGATTCTGAAAAACCAAGCATCTGGAATTGATGAAGATGAAAAGCGCCTAAATGAAGTTTTAGAGCAAGTAAGACATTTTAAACAAGTAGAATCAGATGGAATAATAACTGTATCAATTCCCTCAATTCCTACGTGGATTGCTGGTGGTGTAATGATAGGGGTAGCAAGAAATAATTTAGGTACGTTAGAGCCGTTGTTAGCACAATTACGTCAGACTATAGATTATAAAGTAACATTAAATCGTGTAGTCGGTGTTGCGTATAATAACATTAATGAAATGCACAATGCAATTGGGTCGGCTATTAATGCTCTTACTTATATGTCTGCACAATGGCATGATTTAGATTCTCAATATTCAGGAGTACTTAGTCATATTGACAAAGCGTCCCAAAAAGCGGATCAAAATAAATTCAAATTCCTAAAACCTAATTTGAATGCAGCGAAAGATAGTTGGAAAACATTGAGCGCGGATGCGTTTACATTAAAAGAAGGGATAAAAACATTAAAAATGGATCCTGTTTCTTCAAAAAAATAGCGGAATACAGTATTTGTTGCAAGGGCATTTATACAGCTATAAAATGATTTTTTGTTCTTTATAAATTGAAAAGACGGAGGTATAATCAGGCCTCTGTCTTTTATTTTATTGAAATATTTTTATAATTCCATCCTATATGTAGAAAGTAGTTATACAAGTTTGAATTTTTAAGGTGAATGATTTTTATGAATTTTTCCGCAAAACCTAATCTATGATTAGTGAGCTTTATATTCTTATTTTCCTAATTGAATACTTTTATACAATTAGATGGAAGTTAACAATACTAAATCAAAACATAATAGGTTGTTATTGATGAGTTTATCGCAAAGTTGTTATTTTATGTGTCATCAAATAACATTTATAAACAATTAGAAATAAAGAAAAGGAGATTGTTATGAGAAAAAATAGAGTATTAGATACAACATAAATAGCGTAAATGATTTTCGGTGTAAAAACATAATAAATAAAATAATAATCCTTACATGCACTAAGGAAAAATGAGGGAGATAATATGGGGAATAATTCAAAATATAAAACTAGAAAAATACTTGCAGCTACTGCTACAGTAACTATGCTTACGACTGGAATGGTTTCTTCATCAGATGTTTTTGCAGAGGAAACAAAGCAGCAAAAAAAAATATCGACATCACTGCAAGGAGAAAAGTCAGTTAAATCAGAAAACAGAATATATACAGTCCCAGGAAAAGGGGATGTTGAGGTACTGAAACAACAGGAAAGAAAAAGTATGGCATTTAGTCCATATGAACCCACTGGTTTATATGCAAAGCCAAATGAACAAATAACGATTAATGTAGAAGGAAATCAAAATATTCAAGCATACATTGGAACGTATTCGTATGATGCTTCTTGGAGAGAAGATTCTAAAATAAAATCATTTACATTAAAACCTGGTATAAACACAATCCAATCTCCAAATGGGGGGATGATTTATTTTTATAATAAACAACAAGGTGGTACCATTCGAACAACAGTCACAACAGGTGGAACGACTACTCCTTTTTTTGAACTAGGAAAGCATACGAAACAAGATTTAATAAACATGCTGGACCAATATCCCAATGCACATGCAGTGGAGTTAAAAGGAGAACGTGTATTAATTACGGCCAGCCCTGCACGTGTTAAGAAATATTTGTTAGGTTCTAATACAGATCCTGTACAACTCTTAAAAAAGATGGATGAAGCTACTCGAATTCAAGACAAAGTAGCTGGTTTATCCGAGGAACAAGTAGATAAACATTATATTCATTACGTAGAAGAAAATCATTCTCCCGATTATTATATGTATGCAACTTCTTATCGAACCGCATATGTAGGAGATGCAATCCAATACGTGTTAGATATTAATAAATTTATAAAAGATGGCTGGGGTCCTTGGCATGAGGCAGGGCATTTGAGACAGCAATCACCTTGGAAGTTTTATAATATGACAGAAGTACAAAATAATATTTACAGCCTTTCTGTAGAAAAAGCATTTACATCTAATCAATCTTTTAGATTGCAACAGGAGGGCGCTTATACTAAGGCATTTCAATACTTAGAACAACCTAATAAAAATTATGACGAAGTTAGTGATGTTTTTGTTAAGCTTGTTATGCTTTGGCAACTACAGTTAGCATATGGAGAGGACTTCTATCCTAAATTGCATCAATTGTATAGAGACATGTCTTCAAGTGAACTTCCACAAACTGATGAAAATAAAAAACAATTATTTATGATTTCGGCATCAAAAGTAGCCAAACAAAATTTGATACCTTTCTTTGAGAAGTGGGGATTGCGTCCAAATAACGATACCATTCAAAAAGTGGCTGCATTAGGATATCCAATTTTAACAGCAGAGATTTGGAAGGGTACGGATTCTAATCCAATTAAACCAGATGTGCCTAATGAAAATAATATTTTAGAAGGAAGCCAATTTGCATGGTCACTAAAAGGGATTAGTGATTTCGAATTTGCTAAAATCAATTTCAATAAGTCGACAGAAGAAATGAAAATTGACTTAAAAGCAGGCATACCACATCATTATTTTAATGAAACGTATGCGAGTATTAAAGTACAAAATGCATCAGGAAAAGTAGTATACAATAAAGACATTTATGGAAACAAGCAACAAAATGCTGAATCGCAAAAAGTTCCAGTTAAAGTAGGAGATTATATTGAGTTAACACATCTAGAAGGTGTGCATAGAGCTACTTTCACAAATGTAGATAACAGTAAACAAGAAAGCTTTGGAAAAAAAGCAATGTACGAAGTTACAAAAGAAGGCTTGAAGAAAGTAGAAAAAATGCCAGAAGCAACAATTTTAGATGGAAATCAATTTGGCTGGTCACTAAAAGGAATTAGTGATTTCGAGTTTGCTAAAATCAATTTCAATAAGTCGGCAGAAGAAATGCAAGTGGACTTAAAAGCAGGTGTACCGCATCATTATTTTAATGAAACATATGCGAGTATTAAAGTACAAAATGCATCAGGAAAAGTAGTATACAATAAAGACATCTATGGAAACAAACAACAAAATGCTGAATCGCAAAAAGTTCCAGTTAAAGTAGGGGATTATATTGAGTTAACACATCTAGAAGGTGTGCATAGAGCTACTTTCACAAATGTAGATAATAGTAAACAAGAAAGCTTTGGAAAAAAAGCAATGTACGAAGTTACAAAAGAAGGTCTGAAGAAAGTAGAAAAAATGCCAGAAACAACGGTTTTAGACGGAAATCAATTTGGTTGGTCTTTAAAAGGATATAGTGATAGAGAAATTGCAAAAGTAAATTATAATAGGGTAACAGAGAAAATACAGGTGAATTTAGAAGCAGGCGTACCACATTCTTATTTTAATAATACGTATGCAAGTATCAAAGTACAGAATTCATCCGGTAGTGTTGTGTACAATAAGGAAATAGTGGGAAATAGACAGCAAACTGCTGAAAGACAAACTGTGCCAGTCAAAGTGGGAGATTATATCGAGTTTACCCATATAGAAGGGGAAGCAGTAAAGGAAAAGACACGGGCTACACTTATTAACCTTGAGAATAGTAAACAGGAATATATAGGTAAGAAAAGAACCTATCAAGTTACTTCAACAGGTTTACACAAAATAGATTAACAAGAAGAACATTCAAATTATTAGTAAGATTCTAAATAGTCGTTCATTATGAACGGCTATTTGGCTTTTATTTATATAAAAGTGAAATATAATCCAATGTTTAATGATTTATCAGAAGTAAAAAGGTAGGTATTATATAAAAGAAAATGAATAATTTATGCAGAGCTTGTAAATGGTGTTATTATTTAACTATTCTAAAATCATTTGATGAAAACGCTGGAATGTTTTTTAGAAAACAACTGACTCCATAGGTGGAATTTGGAAGATTGATTCTATTTTGGAGTTTATTTTTATAAGGAAATTCACATACGTGGATTAGTATTAAGATTCAAAATATAAAATATCTAAAGACCTAAGTACAAGCACACATTTTAAATAAAAAAAGTGAGAAGAATGAATAACATTCTTCTCACTTTTAGCAATTAGGGTCGGCATATACATAAATATGCGTTTGAGTGGAATTTTGGATGAAAAATCCACATGCATAGTATACCAAAATATTTAAGGCCCTTCGTATGCAATATTGCATACGAAGAGTAGGTGGATATAATAGTTAACTTACTTCTATTAAAAGTAAAATGTGTTTATATTAAAAAAGTTAAAATCCAATTGAAGCTGGTTAAGATCTTAATTCTTCATAGCTACCTAATTAATCAATTCTAGCTACTGAGTAGGAAAGAGTTAATTAATTTGAAAATGATTTGAGTAGGTAAATTCTCCGTTATACTTAATTACTGCAATATATGTCCCTTTAGTATATACATTTGTAATTGGTGTTCTCCAAATTTCTAACCCTTTAGGCGTAGTAATAAATTCTGGTTCAATTGTAATAAAGCGTTGTAAAGTACCGTCAGGGTGAACCTTGAAAATCTTCATTTTGGCACCAAAATGCGCTCTACCAAAACGTTGAGTTAAGTAGAAAGTATCTCCTGTTATGAGGTGTTCAATATTCCAGTCGGGTTGGTATGTACTATTTTAAAGGCTACGGGAAATATGGTAATAGCAATTCTCACATTATTGAGGGACTGGAAAAACAACAAAGACGTTCTCAAATGCATGTATAGATATTTATAACAAAGATTCAAAAAAGAATAGGTAATATAGCTATTGGAATAAGATTGTTTTTGTCTATCTCCTGAAAAGGAGGATGGACAAACCATACCAAAGAAACTTGCATTTCATTATCTATAGAAGTGTAATGTCATTAAAGTGAGATAGGATACAGGCTAATATTGAGAAATGTAAAGTTTGTAGAGTTTGAAACAAATTAAAGAAGTAACATAAGGGATTTACGCATATAGTAATGTCGACGGATAAAGTTAACGGAATATTCGTTTTAATAAGATAAAATAATAGTATTTTTATCTTATAATATTGTTACTACGATGAAATAAGGCTAATAATTAGTTAACTTAAAAATTAAATTCAGATAGGAAGAGGATAATGAAGACCAGAGATAATTATAAAATTATTGTGATTGGCGCTGGGACTGCAGGACTATCTTCTACTGCACATTTGTTACGAAATGTATCCCTATTGAAAGAAAGTATAGCTATTATCGATTCATCTAAAAAACATTACTTCCAACCACTATGGAGTTTAGTTGGGGGAGGAATTGTTTCAAAGGAATGTACGATGCGTGATCAAGAATCACTTATTCCAAAAGGAGCAACGTGGATTCCTAAAAGTGTTGTTAAGTTGTTTCCAGATCAAAATAAGATACTTTTAGATGATGGAATGCTACTTGAATATGAGATTCTTATTGTAGCAGCCGGTATACAAATAAATTGGGGTGGTATTAAAGGCTTAAAGGAGTCTATTGGGACTAATGGGGTTTGTAGCAATTATTCTTATAAATATGTTGATTCTACTTGGAGAGAAATTGAAAAATTCAAAGGAGGAAATGCGATTTTTACCCACCCCAATACTCCTATTAAATGTGGTGGCGCCCCACAAAAAATTATGTATTTAGCAGAAGAGTATTTTTGTAATGGCGGTTTGAAAAACAGAAGTGAAGTAATGTTTTATTCTGCGAACGCTAACATATTTCAGGTACCGCGTTATGCTGAAACATTAGAACAAGTACTAGAAAGAAAGCAAATTATAACGAACTATAATAAAAACTTAGTAGAAATTATCGCTGAAAAGAGAGAAGCAATTTTTGAAGATACGCAAACACTGAAGCGAGAAACAGTACCATATAGTATGATACATGTTGTTCCACCAATGGGGCCACCTAACTTTATTAAAGAAAGTGAGATAAGTGATCATCAGGGGTGGGTAGATATAAGTCCTTATACTTTGCAGCATGTAAAATATAAGAATATTTTTGGACTTGGAGATTGTACCAATTTACCTACATCTAAAACTGGAGCGGCAATTCGAAAACAAATACCTGTCTTAAAACAAAATATTTTGGACGTACTTAATGGAAGAGACTTGCAGGCTAATTATGATGGGTATACATCCTGTCCGATTGTTACAGGATATAAAAGTCTTATACTCGCTGAATTTAACTATGAACATGAGCCTCAAGAAACGTTTCCGTTTAATCAAGCGAAAGAACGGTATAGTATGTTTTTACTTAAAAGGTATATGTTGCCCTATATGTATTGGAATTTGATGTTGAAAGGGATTCTATAAGGAAAGATAGAGAGTTGTTGTAACAACCGAGAAGTAATTTGAAATAAGCATTTGGAGGGAATAGCTATGCTTTTAAAATATTTTTATGATGAAAAATTAGCTCATGCTTCCTATTTAGTTGGTTGTCAGAAGGAAGGCGTAGCAATTGTTATTGATCCCAGCCGCTATATAGAACAATATATAGAATTTGCTAAGAAAGAGGGAATGGAAGTAATTGCTGCGGCTGAGACTCATATTCATGCAGATTTTCTATCTGGGTCTAGAGAACTTTCCCTTCTTTTTAATGCAAATTTATATGTATCAGATGAAGGAGATAGTGATTGGAAATATCAAAATCTTAACGAGGGCCGATACAATTTGGTTAGAGAGGGAACAGAGTTTAAGGTTGGTCATATAAAATTCAATGTCATTCATACCCCAGGGCATACGCCTGAAAGTATTTCCTTTTTAGTAACCGATACAAGTCAAAATAATTATATGAATGATAAACCGATAGGAATATTCACAGGTGATTTTATATTTGTAGGAGATATAGGTAGACCCGATTTATTAGAAATTGCTGTTGGTATTAAAGATACCGCAAAAATAGGAGCGAAACAATTATTTGATTCTATACAAAAAATAAAAATACTCCCCGATTATTTGCAAATATGGCCATCACATGGTGCAGGAAGTGCATGTGGAAAAGCATTAGGAGCAATTCCAACTTCCACATTAGGTTATGAAAAGATGTTTAATTGGGCGTTTCAATGTAATGATGAAGATAATTTTATATCGAATTTATTGACGGGACAGCCAGAGCCTCCAAAGTATTTTCCATTAATGAAGCATTTAAATAAGTATGGTCCACCAACTCGTAAGAAGAGAGAGATTACTGCTATTTATATAATAGAAGAACTTCAAGAAGTGATGAGGGGTGTTCAGCAAATAGTTGATATAAGGGATGTAGAGTGTTTTGCTGCTGGCCACATCGAGAAGTCAATTAACATACCTTATAACAATTCTTTCACAACTTGGTGTGGGGAGATATTAGATTATAAAAAAGAAACTTTAATAATTTTAGATGCGGAAAATGTTAAAGTGGAGGAAGTTATTAGAGACTTTGAGTCCATTGGCTTAGATAATATTATTGCTTTTGCACCTTCAAAGGTAATTCAAAGATTCCATAGTTTAGAGATTTATAAGGAAAAAACATCAAATGAATTATATCCGTTAATAAAAGATGGAAGTGTAAAGGTTATCGATGTGCGTAGTAAAAAAGAGTGGGATGAAGGACATCTTCATGATGCAATACATATCACTTTAGGTAATCTACTTGAACGGCTAGATGATGTACCGAAAAATTGTCCAATAGTTTTACAATGTCGAACGGGGTTACGTTCCGCTATAGCAGCTAGCATTTTACAAAAAGCTGATATAAAGAAAGTAGTTAATTTAAAGGGGGGATTTCTTACGTGGAAAAAAGAAGGGCTCCCCTATACAACATGTAATCAAGAAATTTGAAATATATCAAAAGAGTCAAATGGAAAGAAAATAGAATCATTTGAAATAATCTAAGGGGATAAATAATAAAATTCAATTGCTATCAGTATGGGATATATAAACTAAAAATGATTTATTAAAGCCGCATTAAACGATAAAATTAAGCACAAATATGCTGATGTGTATCTATTCTATCAAAGTACATAAAACTAAGACTAAGATATTCGAACGAACTCAAAAAGCTGAAACCCCTTAACTTAGGAATTTCGGCTTTGATAATGGTATCTGGCATGTTTACTGCAATAGAGTTATAAGTTCTTAAATTCCTTAAATTAGAAACTTGTACTTGATTACCGTAGTTAAATTGTTGCCCTTTTAAAAGAACTGGTTAGAGAAAAAAGAAAAATCTATTGGTTAGCATTTAACCGAAAGATTTTTCTTTGAATTAGCGTCTTTTACATCATAATTATTGAGGAAGGGAAATTCGACTGAGAAATGCTGTCAAATAAAAGAATAGGCTAATCTAATTTCTAATGGTCCCAGTATCTTTTATTTTGACGTGTGTTTTTACAGTTATTTTAGCCTCTGCTAACGCTTGCAACCAATCTCCTTTTAGTTTTTTCCACTCGTTATATTGAAAAGCTCTAGCATATAACGATAATCCGATAGGATCAATTTTATTCTTTTGTAATTCATACAACATATTTTGTAATTTCTTATTAATTTCTTTTTGAACCTCATTTTCTAAATTATGTATGTTTTTTTTATTATCATAATGCTCCTTAATTAAATGTGCGTTAGTTTTTTCTATTACAGCTACATTAGCGTTTATATCGAAATTAAATACAAACTTTCCTTTTTGAAAATTAACATCTATTTTCCTAGTCGCATTCTGTATTAATATAGAAGTGTTTGGTTTTTGGCTGGATTTTTTAGGTGGAAGCGCAAGGTGTAGTATCATCCGGCCTTTATTTTTGGGCTTATTTAAAAGATTGAAGAACTTAACATTTTTTTTAGGGATACGGCTTAAATATTTACCTTGTCGATCTAAAAGTGCAATTCCTACCGTGTCGATTTCATTCTTTGTTTTTTTTATAACTGGAACAGCTTGTGTCATTCCTTCTTCATTTTTTTCTCTCATTAATTGTTGAATCGTGGAAGAAACGGATTGATTATTTTGAATGGAGGATTCGATTACACTACTTATGTAAGATGGTAGTGATGGTTTATCGGGCTTATTAATTGTGGAAATTTCTTCTACAGGTCCATCAACAAGTATTACTTTAGCATTAATGGTAGCGTAAGGATCACGGTAAGAAGAATCAAGCTCCTGCATCCAATTTGCTTCTTGGGCCAATTTTTTCCCAATTAAAATAATTTCAGCTTTTGAGGCGGTCATATAGCCCGTTAACTTCGTATCTATTTTACTGAATCCATTATATACAGTGGATGCCCGCGCCCATTGCTCTATAGTACTTCTTTGCTGTTTATGATGAAAGAGTGGTATGCTTGTGCCCACTTTTATGTCTCCATTAGAAGTTCTATCTAAGGCGATTAACAGGATTAATGAAACCTGTTCAAGAGGGATTTTTTGACTACAACCGATTAAACATACACAACAAGTTACAATCCATATCCATTTTCGAATCAAAGTTGTTTCCTCCTAGTTAACCAAGTGAAAAGAATGCTGTATGCGAAAAAAAAGATTGGTAATAGAATAAAAAAAATGATATTTAAGATATCCATAAGAGAATATATAAACAAATATTGATCCACGTCGGGATTTAGAAAAATAAATAAGCCGACTATTAAAAACATAAAACTAACGAGCACCCAATTGCGAGCATTTTTTTGAAGTGAAATGGTCACAGATTCAAAACTGAAAAATAAATACGGATATATTGTAGTAGAAAATACAATCAAATAGTAAGCGATATATATAATTTCTAATCGTTCTATGAATGAAAAACGAACCCCTTTTAACAAATGAAATACTGGCCAAATTACGTCTTTTATCCCCTCCGGACTAAAGTATATATAAGAAAGAATAGTCACATATAGATAGAAAAACATGGTTCCAGTATTCGCTATTAGTATTCCTTTTATGGCTTTTTGTTTTTTTTGTAAGAACGGATAAATAAAATATGCAATTTCTAAGCCAGCATAAGGGGTAATTGTTTCTTTTGTTGCCTTTACAATAGGGGATATGCCATCTTTAAAAATAGGTAGTAGGTGTAAAGGATTGTAGTTACTCTTTAATGAAAAAAGAAGAAATAGTGGCATCCAAGCAGTGAAGAAGAAAACAAGCATAGAATAACTAGTAAGAGCCCTTATCCCACTCAATGATAAAATAATAAAAGGCAATAGTAATAATATGGCGATTTGATAAGCAGGAGTGGAAGGGAATATCCACACTTTTATAATGTCAGTTGCCTTTAATAAAGTATTAAAACCAGCAAAAAATAGATAAAAGGCATATAAAAGAAGAAAAATTGTTCCTAGCCATTTACCAAAGTATGTTTTYAAAATTTGTGAGAAATTTTTGCTAGGACTTTTTTGTAACATTAATACAATAAATACGCCAATTATAGAAGTAACCATCCATCCCAGAATGATAGAAATCCAGCCATCTGTGCCAGCGGTAGTAGCAAGTGGGCTTGGCATAATTAACATACCTGATGCAAGTTGCAGTGAATGGATGAAAACAATAAATTCAAATAAAGTTATGTTTTGAAATTTAAGATTCCCCATGCGAAC
The DNA here is from genome assembly GCF_056396785.1 of Bacillus sp. 05T21. Classification (NCBI taxonomy): domain Bacteria; kingdom Bacillati; phylum Bacillota; class Bacilli; order Caryophanales; family Bacillaceae; genus Bacillus; species Bacillus sp. 05T21. The sequence goes on from NZ_JBFTMD010000004.1 coordinate 12,947, forward strand.
CACCTTCTTTTTTCTTTTTTTGTTCCGGCTGTCCTGTACTCGAGCGGGTGGTGATCATGGAAATAGGAAATCTTACAAAAGAATCTTTTAACTCTTGGAGACGAAATGGTGCAATTGGCAATCCATATGGTGAACCATAGGAAGTTAATGAAACAAAATGAGCAAATAAGAGCATTAATCCACTAACAATACCTACAATCCCATAAAAATAGGCTAATAACATCATTGGAAAACGAATAAGCCGAATACAACTTGATAAATCATAATTAGAAACAATAAATGATGCAATGGCGGTAATAGATACGATAATAACCATAACGTTACTGACAAGACCAGCTTGAACAGCCGCCTGCCCAATTACAATCCCTCCAACAATTCCAATTGTTTGTCCAATTGGTTGTGGTAAGCGAATACCAGCTTCACGTAGCATTTCTAGTGTGATTTCCATTATAAAAGCTTCCAATAAAGGAGAGAAAGGGACTTTAACTCTTGACGTTGCAATAGAAGTGTATAGATCTAAAGGAATGATTTCAAAGTGAAAAGAGACTATAGCAATATAAATTGCGGGTAAAAAAATAGCTATAATAAATCCTGCAAATCGTAATAAGCGAAAAAATGATGCAATGAGCCAATGTATATTATAATCATCTGGAGTCTGAAAAAATCCAATTAAATTCATTGGGACAATCATCGCACCAGGAGATCTATCAATTAACACTGCTACTTTTCCATCAAGTATATGATTAGAAATGGCATCTGGGCGTTCACTTAAATAAGCCTGTGGAAAAGGAGTCCAATTTTGATCCTTTGTAAAATTAGATAGTTCTCCAATGCTCAATACCGCATCCGTTTTAATTTTACAGATTCTAGTTTCTATTTCTTGGACCACATCTTCGTTTGCTACATCCCCTAAGTAAATTAAATAGACTAAAGAAGTGGCGCGTTCTCCAATTGTCATTTTTTTAATTTTCAATTCAGTAGAAGGAATATATCGACGAATTAAGCCTATGTTTTTTGTGGCATTCTCAATAAACCCATCATGTGAGCCTTTAATAGTAACTTCTGAAATGGGTTCTTGAATCGCTCTTTCTGCCCAGCCTTTTGTATTTATTAGAAGGGACCTCTTTTCTCCTTCCATAAACAGTACACATTGTCCCTCAAGTAATCCTTCTTTAATTTCATTCCACGTATATACTATTTTGGTATGAGTAGCAATAATATTAGAATTAAATATTTGACTGTCTTCATTTACTTCTTGTAATAATGGTGTAACAACATTTCCTTTTAATGCAACACCATCTGTAAGGCCTTCAAAATAATATAGTAAAATATTCGTGTTTGTTTTTAATTGCAAAGGATGTTCAATCAAATCTGCACTAATATCAAAGATGTTATCTAATGTATTTTTAAGTTCTTTTAAGTTACTTGTTTGGATTTTTTCAATGGTTTTATCTGTCTTTGTTTCTAGGGTCTTTTCATTTAAGGACAAAATTGACACCTCTTTAATATATAACGATTAGTTGTAGTTATTATTTTTATATGTTTGAATTTTATTCACTAATTTAAACGGATTGAGATCAAGAATAACTAAAATTGAAGTACTATATTATAAATTCAATAATTGAGAGTAAAAAAGTAGATGTAATTTGTGTAGAAATCTAAGTATCAAGATAGAAGTGAAATTTGAATGATTATAATAAAAAAGAACCCTTGATAGGTTCTTTTTAATAGTTGGTAAATATGTTGTCAACAATAGATGGCGATAAAGGTAGTAATTTAGATGTCTTTATGTTACTCAGCTGAATTTTGTAGGAAGAATTATTTTTTCATACCTCAATGCTCAATAAAAAAGGACATTTCATTTATTTGGGTGTTTTAGTGTATTTGAATTTTGCACGCTAACAAATTTTGTTTAGGGACAAAATGTGAAGTTTTATTCTGAAATAACAGAAAGTTAATGCGGCAAAATTCCTATTGGTAATTTGGATAGGTATCAAATATTTCTTTGGCCTTATTTTCTTGATATGACCGTACGTTTATATGTTTCTAAGGGAAAGAAATATTTTCATTTTTATTACCATCTATTGTTTGATTAAGATGGTAACATGAAAATAAAACGTTTACAACCAGAAAATAAAGAAAAAATATTAAAATACGACTTTTTTCGACAAATATTCCTATAAAACGTTTTGTAGGAATTAGTAATAATAGCTTAATATATTAAAGTGAAATTCAATGAATAAGAGTCCAAAGGCATGAATTTAAATGATAAAGTTATAATTTTCTTTTTTGAACTGTAAGTGTTTTACAAGTATAGTTAAACTTTAATCCAACTAGCATTTCTTCCTTTTGTCACTAGCTTAATATGGCCAAACAATTGCAAGGAATTTAAAGCCTTACTGATTGTACTCTCTGCTATGTCTGGATATGTGTTACGAATACACTCCTTAGTAAAGGGTTGTTTTTGTTTAAGGATAAAATCCTGAATTCTCTCCACTTTAGTATGCTTACATATAGAATCTAGAACTGTATTATGAAGATCTTTGTACGCCTCTAATATAATAGTTAAAAACGTTTTTAACCAAAAGCTACTATTATGTTCCTCGCAGTACCAATTTACCGAAGATTTATAAATCGAATTGTAATATTCAGATTCATTTTTCTTAATGTATTTATCCAGACATACATATTTTACAAATGTATTTCCACTCTTAATTAATAGCAATTGCATTAACATAAGTGCCAATCTGCCGTTACCCTGATTAAAAGGGACTATGCAATAAAAATTAAATATAAAACGAGCTATTAATAAAAGTGAATGATGGCCCTTACTAGAATTTAATGAGTTATATTGATCACATAATTGTTCCATTACTTGTGGAATAAGCTCATGTGGAAGAATGCGGTAACTATTTAAGTGCATTCCGTTTTCAGGAATACCTGGAATAGTAAACGGTTTTTCGCGCCATTTGGCACTGTCAGAGGTAATGTAATGTATTAATTGAAAATGTAATTCCTGTATAGTCTCTGGATTGATTAATAAATCACAGGAATTCTTATGTACAAAAGTAAGTGTTTGATAAAAACAAAAGATAGCATCTTCCGAAATATTTTTAGGTACTATATCATCTAAAATAAGTTCTTTTAATCTTTTATTTGGGACTTTTATATCTTCATAGGTAGTAGTAAAGTTTTTTATGTAATGAAGTGGTATGGTTTTTTCTAAGCTAGTAAATATATCAGGATTTTGTTCCTGATAAGCAGCTAATTTTCCTTTTAATTCACTAATTTCACTGATTATATTTAATAGTCTCCTTTTTAATTCAATATTTTTATACTTGTCATCGAAAAAATTTCTCATTTTTATTCCCCCTGTAACCCCTTAACATGCTGTTACATAAATCTTTCCATTCTAAAGATAGTTTACAACATTATTTTAAAATAACAATATATTTATTTTGATTTTGAACTTATTTTAGAATCAAAATTGTTATTTAAATTTGATTAACGAGTTAGAACTTATGATTAATCATGTTTGAATAAAAAATGAATATACACAGATAGAAAATATAGTTTGACTTAAATTCCCTTTTATGAATTTACGAGATGAAAATATAATTTTAGAATTATTATTAGTGTAGTTTGCTGTATTATTGCTGGGAATTTACTAGAAAGTAACTAATTTTCACAAATAAAATAAAGAAATCTTAAAGAGGAATCAATAGGATCTAATTTGAATAGGCATAATCCTAACATTAAATGTGCAAATGTACAATAATTAAATGAAAAAAATATGAAAATATCGACTTTTTTCGACAAAATAAATTAAATAGAAAAACAATCTAATGTAAGAAAATTGTTGCTTTAGATGGTCTCTGCATTTCATAAATTAATATTGAAGGAATTATCAAATGATTTTTACGAGTAATAAAAGAGTAGATATATAAATTAAATTGTGACAATTATAAAGTTAGTATTCTCCATTTTCATTATTTAATTTAACAAATTTAATAATAGTAAGGTAACTTTTCTATATTTAATATAAGTATTTGATGGGGTATGCTCATGAAAAGTGTCATTTTCTATATATCCATGTAGCATTTAGCACTTGTATTGCGAAATATTTTGACATAAGTTAATTTAAATATTAGGCACAGAAACATTTTAAGGAAAAGAGTCAGTATGAAAGTACCCTGAAAAACGTTTCACCCTAAAAACGTTTTTCCTCAAGAGATTTTCAGGAGCACTAAAGTTTTTTAATTTGTTTCTGTGCCTTATTAGATAAAAATAATATAATAAGTTGTTTAGAAAAGGTGAAAAATTCCCCCATTATAAAATGAATTCATATCACTTAACGTCCGTATGTTCTAGTTAAAGTAGGAATTTAAAGAAAAGGAAAGGGCTAGCTCTAGTTATAATTAGTGCAATAAATAGGGGGTACTCAAATTTTTTTGTTTGATTTGGTAGGGGTAATATTTACGTTTGTTGGACTAGGTGTATTAAAGTGCATACCCTTTTTGATTCAACCGATGAGGCGCTAATCAAGGATTTAATCATCTAGAATTTAAAAAGGTTAAATGTGGAACTGAATTTTCTGCTAAATTAGTAGAGACTAAAACAATCCCCTTAAATTGAACTATTCACTACTTAACGTCCTGATAGATTGTTTGAAGTGTTAGTAGGCAAATCTAAAAATAAAAAAGGATATTCTACTCTTCTATTATGTATATAAAACAAAGTGTAAGGTAAGTTCCAGATCCAAAGTGTTTTATTTAATATTCATTCAATCTCATGCGTACTACTTTTATTTTCTTAAGAGCATGTATTTGCGTGGATGCTCTTAAGAGAATAAAATGCCTAAAAAAATAAGTATAAGCATACATTTTAAAAATTGATATATCGTATATTATAAAAAACTCCTTGTTCTTCAAATAACGAACAATACAATGTGAATGAAACTCTCAGAAGAATTTACATATAGAATTCACCTTAACTCAAAAAAACACATTTTATGCAAAATTATATTTGCTGCTATAGAAGGGTGGGGGTTAACATGACCAAAACTTGGTGTAGGTTCGTATTCCTTGTAAAATAAGTGATTCTTGACTGTTTTCTCTAGTTGTATCTATTAATGATTCATCAGGTTTCCTTCCAGTGGAAGGGACATAAGTTGTTACTACCCTTGGAAATATATTAATAAACACCCATTCAAATTTGTCGATATTTCTATTTCCAAATTCTAATGTTTCAATTGGCTTAATTGTATTTTCTCTATCAAAAAATTTTATTATATAAAACCTTTTTGAGAGGTCACTACTATGTTCAATAGTCCAAATTAAATTTTCCATTTTCTTGATTTGCAACAAGTCCATTTCCGAAAATCCTTTCATACATAAATATAGCGAATGTTCCTATTCTATACTATATATTTTGAAATTTAAATAGTTATCTTATACGATGTGGTAAAAAGAAGTTAATACTCTAAAATTTATCTTAGAAAAGGACACACCTACGCATACATATGCTATAGGTGTGTCCTTTTTTAGTTGTTTATAAGTTTCCTACAGAGTTATTGAAGTAAAGTTTCAACAGTGTCTCCATAGTGAAGTGAGATTCATTTAAACCGTATATTAAGTTCATATGAATCGCATATTGGAATTTTACAATATGTGTGTAAGGCGTTTCTGGAATTATATTATTTTGAAAATATAAACTTCAATATACCAAAAAGTAAGAATATTAAACCGTAATAATTTTAGAATATACTTCTAATTAAAAGACGTGCGGAAATGCACGGATAATAAAGGAGAATTCCTTATGACAATGTATAAAAGTGAAATGAAAAAGAGTGTAATAACTGAAGAGGATGTAGATATGTTAAAAATAATGGCACATCCAATTCGATTGCAAATTATAAACGAGTTAATTCAGTATAAAAAATGTAATGTTACACAATTGACGGAGCTTTTAAAAATTCCACAATCTACTGTTTCCCAACATTTATCGAAAATGAGAGGCAAGGTGCTAAAGGCTGAAAGAAAAGGCTTAGAGATGTACAATTATATTACTAATTTAAAGGCGAGTCAGATTGTAGGGATTTTAGGTTTGTAAATAAACAAAACTTCACACATATCATTATAAGTAAAGCACAGAATAATGCCCCCACAAATAAGTGGGGGATTTCTTTTATGACAAAATATCAGTTTTTTTGAGGAGTGTCACGATAGTCACCATGTTCTAATGTGTTAGTATATGAAAAATTTTGAAAGTGCTAAAATGCTTGATATTATTCACTAGAAGTTATGTCGCAAAAATCTTTTAATTTCATCAAAAGCTAAGTGACGATGACCAGCCTGACAATGTTGTTCACCACCAGTTTTCTTAGTGAAAACTACAGAAGTGATGGAGGCTGCATTACATAGCTCCGATTCGATTTGCGGTAATCGGCTAATTGGAACGTACTGATCGTCTTCACCAGCCAGGAGTAATACTTCTTGATTTATGAACTGACCGATTCCTGCCATCGTATGTTTTTCAAAGTTTTTAAGTAAGTTAAATGGCGTTTTTTCACCTGTATTTTCCATACCTTTTTTAACTTTCCAGTTCAGGTCGATGCTGGTGGCCATCATTTGTTTAAACATGGTATTAATTTTGTCAGCTTCATTAGTAGCCAGAAGCGTGGTCAATTTATTCCAGATATTATCCGGCATGCGCATCTTGAGTGCATCAAGGCCACTATAAAAAATATTAAAGGCGATGACTTTGTCGATTCGTTTTTCAAAAGCGGCGGCACGCATTGCCAAGTAGCCGCCCCAAGAAGCTCCGAGAATACTAACACGGTCAAGTTTGAAATAGTCAATGACTGTGGAAACGGGCTTCTCCCAGTTGTGGATGAATTTTAAGCCGTTTTTCAGTGCTGTTCCTTGTCCAGGTCCATCAAAAACTATAATATTATAATTGATTCCTATGAGGTAGTTCATCATCTTCATCATTTCCTCCATGTAGGAATCGTAGCCTCCAAAGAAAAGTAGTGTATTACATGCGCCTGGTGTCATGAATTTGATTGCAGGAAGATAGGAATCTTCATAAGGAATTTGATAGGTTTCATACTCAAAGTCATGAAAGCCCTTATAAAAAGTTTCACGGTATTTTTGGTACACTTTTTCTTTTTTTGGATCGGATGATTCCATATAAAACTCGGCAGCCTGATAATAAACTGAAGCCAGATCGAAGTCTTTCTGATGCTCCCGCATTGCTGCATATTCTATCCAAGTGTTATACCAGCTGTCCGTGTCTGTAAGTCTTGGGATGATGTCTTGCAAATCCTGATTTGCCCGCTCATCGTCTTGATAGAAATCGTTGAAAAAACGGTTAATTTGCAAATTGAACTGTTCGTTGTTTACATACTGTTTAAACATAAAATCCCTCCTTATATTTGACTACAAGGTAAGGATAAGAGAAATATATTAAAGAAACAACAAGCAGGAAAGGGTAAGAAGTACGAAATCGAACCATAAGGATATAAATGGTTTGATAAGCAACTTTGGGAAGGAGATTGATTATTAATGGGAGAGGATGTTCGCGTTTATAAAACGAAGAAAAATATTTCTAATACACTTATTACCCTCTTGAACGAAAAAGAGTTTGGGCGAATTACAACTAAAGATATTTGCATACATGCTATGGTGAGTAAGTCCACATTTTACAGCCATTTTGCAGATAAATATGATCTTTTGGAAAAATTAGTGCAAAATTATGTCTGCTGGTTCAAGGAAGAAATTGAATTTCGTTTCGCATTAATAGAGAATGGAAATGTGGCTCAAGCTATTAATATGATAACCGATAAGATCTCAGCGCGAAAAAAAGAGATTGCAACTTTACTCCATGTACGTGTTCCCTCAGCGGATTTACGTTTAGAATTAGAATCCATTTTATATAATGCCTGCTATTCCTATTTGAAAGAGCAGCAGGTTGAAGTAAGTGTGCCGATTGACTTTGTAGCTCAGTTGTATACAGCAAACGCAATGGTGTCAATCAATTGGTCGCTGAGCAACGATAAAAATCCAGATGTGGTTGAACTAATCGATAATATGCAGGGATATGTTTTTGATCTGATTTTGTCAGGTGGCGAGAGAATGTAATAAATCATGAAACCTGCTTAATAATGTAGTTATCGTGTGGGGTGTGGTTGTAAAAAATTAAGTAATCGATATTTGGATTTTTTGTGAATCTTTATTGGTTTTTTTATAAACTCTTTACTACATAATGTTACAAAATAGAATTAATTTGCTTAATTTAGCCCCATATCAGGTTAATAAATAAACTAAATGTGTTTATGTTATTGAACTATTAATATATTAGTAGGTGATTTGTTCGTTTATCCCTATATTGCTATTATATTAGCATAAACAATATATTGGGGGGACAAGTATGAATTTGAAATTAACATCTAAGTTAGAAAGATTAAGAAAAACTAAAAAAGGAATTGGTGCTTGTGTTTTAGCTGTAGGGGTGACGGCAATTACAATGATTCCTCAAAGTGCATATGCACATGGGTTTGTTGAAAAGCCGAGTAGTCGTGCTGCTTTATGTAGTCAGAATTATGGAGCATTAAATTTAAATTGTGGAAATGTAATGTACGAACCTCAAAGTCTAGAAGCACCTAAAGGATTCCCCGATGGTGGACCGATTGATGGGAAAATCGCTTCGGCAGGAGGACTGTTTGGAGGGATTCTTGACCAACAAACATCAAATCGCTGGTTCAAAAACACAATAAAGGGGGGAGCAAATAAATTTACATGGAAATACACAGCGGCACATTCTACAAGTAAATGGCATTATTACATTACCAAAAAGGGATGGGATCCTAATAAACCATTAACACGTGCTGAATTAGAACCAATTGGAACTGTGAAACATGACGGTTCGGCAGCATCAAATAATTTAACACATACAATTAATGTACCAACTGATCGCAATGGTTATCATGTTATTTTAGCTGTATGGGATGTAGCAGATACGTCAAATGCGTTTTATAATGTAATTGATGTAAATCTAGTAAATAATGAAGCTCCCGATACAGTAGCTCCAAGTCAACCAACTGGATTAAATGCRTCTAAAGTTTCTGCCAATAGTGTTGAACTAATATGGAAGGCCTCAAATGATAATATAGGCGTAAAAGAATATCAAGTGTTACGTAATGGAGAAGTAATTGGTACGGTACCAGGTACAACTTTTACTGATAAAAAACTAAAAGCAAATACGGAATATACCTATACAATAAAGGCATTAGACGCTGCTGGAAACATATCAAAAGAAAGTGAAAAACTAAAGGTTAAGACAACAAATGAAACTCCAGATAAAGAGGCTCCGACTCAACCAAAAGGATTACATAGTATGGGTACAACAGCGACAACTGTTGATTTGATGTGGAGTGCGTCTGAAGATAATGTAGGTGTTGATCATTATGTTGTATATAGAGAAAGCACTGGGGTTATGAATAAAATTGGGACAGCGGATAATACATCCTTTATGGATAAAGATTTAAAAACTAATACATCGTATAAATATGTAGTGACGGCGGTTGATTTAGCTGGAAATGAGTCTAGTAGAAGTGATGTTTTAACTGTAGCAACAAAACTAGAGGACTCTACTTATGAAAAATGGGATGCAAGAAAAGCATACAATAAAGGTGATAAAGTAGTACATGAGGGAAAAGTGTATGAAGCGATTCAAAGTTATCAAGGGAACGGCGATCCAAATTGGATTTTTGCACTATCGCTTTGGAAGCCAGTTTTAAATAAATGATAAGTGGAAAAGGGTAGTTATCACTTATTCTATGTGCAATACCGGAACAGGGGTGCAATTTTTACTCTTCATCCCAATATATACGAAATGAAATTATTAAAGAACCCCAATGGTATTCCATCAAAAAGGAATTCCATTGGGATTCTTTATTTTTTAATTTGTAATAGCGTATATTTTCACTGTAAATTTGTTAGTGGCACCAAGTGGGCTTGCAATATAATATTTAGTATTCGTATAAGCTTCAGTCCTAGATCCATGTGAAATATTTTTCCAACGAGTAGAATCTGTACCTAGGGAAACGTCAATCATTACATTGAAAGAGATAGAAGAAGGATGATCTTTTTCTGAAGGCTCAATAATCCATTTTAATTCCTTAGTACCTACAGGTAAACTATCAATTTTAAAGTTTTGACTGGATCGATTTTGTTGTCCGGATAAAGGGCGAGATTCGGATGAAATTTGCGAAATTAATATTTCTTTTTCATTCGAATGTATACCATTTAATTTAATGATACTATCAATTAAACCTGGACCAGGAAAATCAGCTGCGATAATACCAGAATGTTTAATTCCACCTTGTTGCAAGAGTTCGGTCCCAAGTGTATTCATTCCACCATAAAATACTTGACCATTTATATCACGAGGGAAATCTTCCCACGCATTAGTTGTAGCTTTTTGAATCATCTTGGGGTTACTATCAGTATTTCTGCTCTCTTTACCACTTGCAACAAACCAAGGATAAACATTATTTAATAATGCAGCAGCACCACCTGTGCCACTAAAATGGTTAAGATAGATTTTATCATTGTTAAAATTATTATTTGCATTTTGAAGGTGGGTTCTCACCGCATTCCATTTTTCATACATTCCGTCTGGTCCGTTTTCAATTTCAAATGTATCTTGTATATTTAAGCTATCGTAATTAATACCATATTGCTGAGAGGCTGTAAAGTTTTGTAAGATTACAATTTTCCCTCGGATGTCTCCTAGAGTAGGGTTATTTCTTTTTGAAGTTGGTACAGAACTCGGATCCCAAAAATAGGAAGAATTAAGGTCTTTGTATTTATTAAGTATTTCCTCGAATGATAGTGAGCCACTTTCAGGAGTAGTTTCTTCTTTTAAGCGCATTAAAATTGTTTCTGTAGGATGATCTTTTAAAAATTGAATTGCCTCTTTTAATACATCTTCAAACATTGCTTTTTGATTTACAATCCCATGGTACATTGCAAAAGAATCTTTTACACGTTTAACACGCATATCTACATATCGAATTCCGGAATTTAATTGTTGTGGTAGACTCATAGTTTGATTTCTTGTCAAATTTTCATCAAGAAAACTTGCTCCATGTAAAGCCATTGTACCGTGAGTCCCTGGAATAGATATTTCACTCAATTTTGTTGAATCTGCTACTTTCGACATCCATGCTGGGTTTTGATAGCCTATATTGGATTCATAGGAATAACCTGGATGACTATCAGCAAAAATAGTAGATGGTGTACTTAAACTTGCTAGTGTGAAACAAGTAAGGATACTAATTTTAAAAAAATTCCTCATTTTTATTTTGTTCATTTTATCTCTCCTGACTTTTAAACAATAGATATAATAAAACAAGATGATTTTTACTACATCTATTGTTTTCATTCTTAAAGTAATGAATTTTTGTGTTTGAAAAAATCAAAATAGGGTAGGAAGTTATTTGAGATTTTAATAGTTTGTTGTAATAAATTGTATCTAATAGTCAAACGGATTTTTAAAGAATTGAAGCATAGATAGGTAAAAAACAAGCTTTCCGCTGTACTGTATACAAACAAAACAGAAGTCTTAAAAAAGACTTCTATTTTGTGACATATAATGAATGATAAGGTGGTTAACAAATCAAGATAATGTGACTGAGTGGTAAAAATCTATTTATAGCTGTTTCAGAATTTTTTATAACAAGGTTACTTATGAAAAATGGGACTCTGTTAGGCTAACAAAAATTAAGAAATTTTACTCATTAAAACTTAAACTAACTACAGTTGCGATAGATTGGGCTGCATGTTCCCAGCTTCCATCTATCACTTTTCCAATCTGTTGACCAAGTGCATTTAAATCATTTGGATTAACTGGAATCCCATTATACGCAGCAAGAATTGATAAAAGTGGAGCAGCAAATGGTGTCCAACCACCTCTATCAATATTAAATACAGGCTTATCTATTACCTTTCCATCTTGCACTGTAAACTCATAATAAAATTGATCATCTGGACGAAAACTTAAATGATGAGAAATTTGTCCCTTAACATATGTTTTACCGCCACCTAAATTTACTACTTCAATTGGTTTTACATTAAATTCATGCTCAAATACTTTAATTTTTTTAACTTCTGGACCATTTAAGGCAGCTTTAACTGCTGTTTCCAAATTATTTTGTGCGAATGGTTGAATACTCATCTGTGTCTCTTCTTGTTGGATAGGAGCCTCTTTTTCAGCAGCAAACACCGATGTACTTGGTAGTGCACCTGTAGCCAATGTAGCTGCAAGTGCTGTCGTCATCATGATTTTTCTTTTCATCTTCATAGTTTTCTTCCTCCCTTAAAGTTATGATATATAATTTTTTAAAGACTGACATGGGGCAATATTTTATTTCATAATGCACGCAAAAAAATAGTTTAAGAATTATGTGAAATTATGTCAGAAAATTAAAGTTAATTATATATGCACTTACAATGATAGCTATCTACACATGTTTTTTCAATTTTCTAACAAATGATACAGTAATACCTTTTCATAAGGCAATTTAGTGTTTCAATTCTCTCTTTGTACGTTTTAAACAAATTAAAATCGTAGTGGTAATAATATATTTGTAATCAAATGTCGTATATACTTCGAGAAAAGTACACAATATTTCTATAAAAAACTATAGGAAATATCATGATATAGTTATCAAACTAAGTAAGATAAATGTTAATATTATGAAGAGATTCCAGTGATCTGCTATAAAATTACTGAAAAATGAGCATGACATCATACACGCATGCGATTGAAAAATTTTATAAGTGGCGTATAAAACTATAACAAATACTACAAATCAATTAAAAAATTTCAGTTATTCTGAATGCGAAGGGCACGTAATATTTATTGTGAACTGTAGTACTGATTAAGATTTTAGGAGGAAGTATGAACAAGAAGACTAAAAGAATCATATTAATTATTGGTATATTAGTAGGCATTAGTATCTTTTTATATTTACAAAACAATTTAATAAGTATAACTGAGGTTAAAATAACCTCTAGTAAAATTCCCTCTTCTTTTAAAGGATATAAAATACTACAAATTTCAGATTTACATAATAAAAAATTTGGTGATAATCAAGATGTTTTAATTCAAAAAGTAAAAAGCATAAATCCAGATATTATTGCTATTACGGGTGATTTAATAGACAGTAAATCGTACGATGCAGAAATGAGTATGCAAGTAATACGAGAACTTGTGAAGGAATATCCAGTATATTTTGTGACAGGAAATCATGAAAAATGGTCAGGAAAATATAACAGTTTAGAAAAAAAATTAAAGAAACAGCATGTCACTGTTTTAAGAAATGAACATGTAATAATACAAAAGGGAGGACACGAAATAAACTTGTTAGGAATTGATGATCCGGAATTTAATACTGGAGATATTGATGAAGGAAGTATTGTAAAAGATGCAATTGTAAAAGCAAAAATTGAAACGCAGCCAGATAGGTATAATGTATTATTATCCCATAGGCCTGAATTTCTAGAAGAGTATGCTGAGGAGAAAGTAGATTTAGTGTTATCGGGTCATGCACATGGGGGACAAGTTCGGTTACCTTTTATCGGGGGATTAGTTGCTCCTAATCAAGGAATACTGCCCAAATATACAGCGGGTTTATATGAACAACAAAATACGTCTATGATAGTTAGTAGAGGATTAGGCAATAGTATCATTCCGCAAAGAGTTTTTAATAGACCTGAGATTGTAGTCGTGCAGTTAAATTAATCTGTATGGCTTTTTTGTTCAGGAGAATAATTTAAAGGTAGTTTTTCTTGAGTACAAGTTTCCATTACAATTTTGTTAAAATTTTTCAACGTTACATAAAGTAACAAAATTTGACCTATTGAGTTTGTTATAGTGTAAATAATCAAAAAACTTAAAAATTAGTCGAGTTAAAATAGTTATTATTAAGCAATATTAAAAATATAAAGGGGTGTACAAATGCATAAAGAATTTGAAATTGAAGAATATACGGCGATTGAGGAGCAAATTCATTATTATAGTACGTCTTTATTAGTAAGTCATCCTGAGCAAATTGTAAAGTATTTAGAAAAACGGTTGGAAAAGTATGCAGAAACGTTACAATATGCACATTTATATCCGGAAACGGTTATATTACCAATACAGCAAATAGTTATCGAATATTCTTTAGATGTTGCTAGAATTAGAAGGTATTTAAATTTAAAAACATAACAAAAATCGAATAATTTACAATGAAACAGAGTCGACTTTAAGAAAAGATATTCTAATGTCGACTCTGTTTCATTGATTTAGTAAATAACAGAAAAAAATATATGTTTGAAAAGTTTGACATATAATAATTCGAGAGTAAAATAAAAGTGATTACTCACTCATTTTAAAGAAAAGGGGGATTTTTAGTGCAGCAACCTTCAATTATTTTACGAGATGTATCAAAAAGTTTTGGGAAAAAAGAAGTTTTGCATAACCTTTCGCTGCAAGTAGAAAAAGCAGAAATTTTTGGCTTGGTTGGACCTTCCGGATCAGGGAAAACAACACTCATTAAAATGATTGCAGGTATTAATGAGTCAACTACAGGGGATGTAATTGTTTTTAATACAAACATGCCTAATCTAAATGAAATGAAAAGAATTGGTTATATGGCTCAGGCTGATGCATTATACGAAGAACTATCGGCATATGAAAATGCAGATTTTATTGCAACGATGTATGGGTTAAAAGGTAAGCGTAAGAAAGAGAGAATCGTAGAAGTTTTTGAACTTGTGCAATTATCAGAGCATATGAAAAAGCAAGTACAGCATTTTTCAGGTGGAATGAAAAAACGTTTATCATTGGCGATAGCACTCCTTCATGAACCAGAAATATTAATTTTAGATGAGCCAACAGTTGGGATAGATCCTCTACTTCGAAAATCGATTTGGGAGAAGTTTTATGACCTTAAAAAGAAAGGAACAACTATTATTGTAACAACGCACATTATGGATGAAGCTGAATTTTGCGAACGTCTAGGGCTAATTAGAGAAGGGAATTTAGTTGCGATTGGCACACCGGAGGAATTGAAAAAACAAACATCTTCTGGACGAATTGAAGATGTCTTTATGTTAGAAGGAGTGATTGAATCATGAGAGTTAATGGTGTAGTCATCCGTATCATTCGTCAATTTTTTCGAGATAAGCGTTCTTTATCAATGATGTTTGGGGCACCAATGTTATTACTTTGGTTATTGTCGCTAGTATTTACACAAAAAGACTATATACCGCATATTGCTGTAGTCGATGTACCTGCTCCTATAGTAAAAGCAATGAAAAATCAAGAAGCATCAATTTATGAATATAGTAAAGACAAAGCAATTTCGGAATTAGAAAAGCAAAAGGTAGATGCAGTAATTCATTTAGAAAATGGAAAAATGAATCTTCTATTAGAAGGCAGTGATTCATCAAAAAACCGTGCGGTACTTCAAGTATTGCAAAAGAGTACAGAGAAGAATGATGTATCAATGATGAAGCCTGAAGTGGATTATTTACATGGCTCTAAAGACATTACGATGTTCGATGGGCTTGGTCCCGTATTAATTGGTTTCTTTACATTTTTCTTTGTATTTATATTGTCCGGAGTATCTTTTGTAAGAGAACGTTTAAGTGGTACATTAGAGAGGTTATTGTCCACACCAGTGAGAAGATGGGAAATAGTTTTAGGATATATTATTGGTTTTGGAATCTTTGCATTTATACAATCTATTATAATTGTAAGTTTTTCAGTTTATATTTTAGATTTATATGTAGCTGGCTCAATATGGCTAACGCTACTTATAACATGTATGCTTTCTTTAACTGCACTAACATTAGGCACATTTTTATCGGCATACGCAAATAATGAATTTCAAATGATTCAATTTATACCGCTTGTTATCGTGCCACAAGTCTTCTTTTCTGGGTTGTTTCCAATGGAATCCATGAATACATGGTTACAAATGTTAGGTAAATTATTTCCACTCACATATGGTGCTGACGCTATGAGACAAGTAATGATTCGGAATCAAGGGTTTACAGAGATTGCATTAGATCTTACTGTATTACTACTTTTTTCACTATTATTTGCAGTAGGAAATGTATTTGCATTAAAGAAACATCGCAAAATATAATGATGATAAAAAGGAGCACAATAAATGAAGAAGGATTGGCTGGAAGAATTAGTTGCCGCAACGAATACTGATAAACGTAATGAACGTCAAATGCGTATATTAGAGGCAGCTGTTGATATGTTTGGAGAAAAAGGGTACGCCTCAACTTCAACGAGTGAAATTGCAAAGCGAGCTGGTGTAGCGGAAGGAACAATCTTCCGCTACTATAAAACGAAAAAAGATTTATTGTTTGCAGTCGTGATGCCGACCTTAACAAAGTTTGCTGCACCATTTTTCGTACAAGCCTTTGCAAAAGAAATATTTAAAACAGAGTATGAATCGTATGAAGTGCTTTTAAGAGTAATAATTCAAAATAGATTTGAATTTGCTAAAAAGCACTTTCCAATGATAAAAATATTAATTCAAGAAGTACCATTTCAGCCGGAACTAAAAAGTGAAATACAACAATTAATAGAAACAGAACTGCTTGTACATTTTAAAAAGCTGATTGCAAAGTTTCAAGAAGAAGGGGAAATTATTGAACTTCCGCCATCTTCCGTATTACGTCTTACTTTATCAGCTGTATTAGGGTTGCTCTTAACGAGGTTTTTATTATTACCGGAAGAGAAATGGGACGATGAAGTGGAAATTGAAAATACGATTCAATTTATATTGTATGGACTAACGCCACGGAGGTAATGTGATGCGACAATTTGCTAAACCGATAATTGTTGTAAGTAAATGTTTAGAATTTGATGCCTGTCGTTATAATGGAGAGATGGTTCCAGATTTAACAATTCGAAACTTGCAGCCATTTGTTACATTTATACCTGTATGTCCTGAAGTAGAAATTGGTTTAGGGACTCCTCGTGAAACGATACGTATTGTAGAAAAAAATGGTGCGAATATGCTTGTACAACCGTCAATACGAGAAGATGTAACTGAAAAAATGAATGAATTTTCAAATGCGTTTTTACAAACATTACCTGAAGTTGACGGTTTTATTTTGAAGAATCGTTCGCCAAGTTGCGGAACTCGTGATGTGAAAATCTATTCTGGTTTTGAAAAAGGGCCAGTAAAAGGAAAAGGAACTGGATTATTTGGCGGAGCAGTAATAAAAAAATTTTCGCATCTTCCAATTGAAGAAGAAGGTAGATTGTCGAATTTTATTATTAGAGAGCATTTCTTTACAAGATTGTTTACAATCGCGCATTACAAAATGATTAAACATACTAAAAACATAAAAGAACTCGTAGCGTTTCAATCAGATTATAAGTATTTATTTATGGCATATAATCAGGTGAAACAAAAAGAATTAGGGCGTATTATTGCAAATCAAAAAAATGAAACAATTGAAGTCGTATTTGATAACTATGAGAAGACTTTATATGAATTATTTATTCGCGCGCCTCGCTATACATCGAATGTAAATGTATGTGAGCACATTTTCGGATATTTTAAAACAAAGCTAAAAAAACAAGAAAAAGATCATTTTCTAGAACTGATACAAAAATATGCAGAAAAGAAAATACCACTTAGTAGTTTGCTTACAATTTTAAAATCATGGGCCATTCGATTTGATGAAAAGTATTTATTAAGACAAACATATTTTGAGCCATACCCTGAAGGGTTAGTAGAAATTTCTGATTCAGGAAAAGGTAGAGATTATTAAACAATAAATTACATAATTCGACACAAAACCTCCTATGTTGTTGTAGAACAATGTAGGAATTTTTTTGTGCATTGGTACAGAATCTGTTTTAAAATTAAGTTATGACAGAATTATAGCAATTATCTAACTAATATTCGTGTCTTTTAAGAAGTAATGTTTGTAGTAGAAACTCGCACGCTGTCGAAACTCAATATTCGATAAGGGGTGTGTAGCGGAATGGAATTTACTCTAACTCGCGAAAAACAAATGATTAAAGAAATGGTACGTGATTTTGCTGAAAAGGAAATCGCACCGAAAGCTGTATATTATGACAAAACTGCGGAATTTCCATATGAAACATTTCAAAAAATGGGCGAACTAGGATTATTAGGTATCCCATTCCCGGAAGAGTATGGAGGTTCAGGTGGCGATACGTTATCGTACGCGTTAGCTGTTGAAGAGATTGGTCGTGCTTGTGGTGGAACAGGTTTAAGCTATGCTGCAACAATTTCATTAGGTGCTTCTCCAATTTATTATTTCGGTACAGAAGAACAAAAACAGAAATTTTTAGTTCCAATGGCGTCAGGTAAAACGTTAGGTGCTTTCGGATTAACGGAGCCAAATGCTGGATCTGATGCAGGGGGCACACAAACGAAAGCGATTTTAGATGGCGATGAATATGTTATTAGTGGTGAAAAGTGCTGGATTACAAACGCAGAGTATGCAAACACAATTATTGTAACCGCTATCAACGGTTTTGAAGACAATGGTAAAAAACGTATTTCTGCATTTATCGTACCGACTACTAGTGAAGGATTAACGATTTCAAGCCCTTACGATAAGATGGGTGTTCGTGCTTCTAATACTTGTGAAATCGTACTTGATGGTGTACGTGTACCGAAAGAAAATATTCTTGGTGATGTAAATAAAGGATTTAAACAATTCTTATATACACTTGATGGAGGACGTATTTCAATTGCAGCATTAGCAGTAGGTATTGCACAATCTGCATTTGAACGTGCATTACAATATGCGAAAGAACGTCAACAATTTGGAAAACCGATTTCTAATTTCCAAGCGATTCAATTTAAATTGGCTGATATGGCGACTGAAGTAGAATTAGCGCGTAATTTAGTACATAAAGCAGCTTGGTTAAAAGATAACGATAAACCTTTCGGTAAAGAAGCGGCTATGGCAAAGTTGTTTGCATCTGAAGCTGCAAGTCGTATAGCAAATCAGGCAGTACAAATTCATGGTGGATATGGCTATATGCGCGAATATGAAGTTGAACGATATATTCGTGATGCAAAACTTTTAGAAATTGGTGAAGGAACTTCTGAAATTCAACGTCTCGTAATTGCAAGACATTTAGGATGTAGATAAAAAGGAGGAGTCACTATGTTTCAAAAAATATTAATTGCTAATCGCGGGGAAATCGCAGTTCGCATTATGAAAACTTGTCAAAAACTTGGCATTCGTACCGTTGCTATTTATTCTGAGGCTGATGAAAATGCCCTTCATGTAAAATTGGCAAATGAAGCTTACTTAGTAGGCGGTCCACGTGTCCAAGAAAGCTATTTAAACCTTGAAAAAATTATTGAAATAGCTAAGAAGACAAATGCTGAAGCAATCCATCCGGGGTACGGATTATTATCAGAGAATCCATCTTTTCCGATTCGCTGTAAAGAAGAAGGAATCGTATTTATCGGTCCTTCAGAAGAAATCATTACTAAGATGGGAAGTAAAATTGAGTCACGTATAGCGATGCAAGCAGCAGATGTGCCAGTAGTTCCAGGCATTACTACAAATATTGAAACTGCTGAAAAAGCAATTGAAATTGCGAAACAAATTGGTTATCCATTAATGCTTAAGGCATCCGCGGGCGGCGGAGGCATTGGAATGCAGTTGATGGAAACTGAGCAAACGCTCACCAAAGCATTTGAAAGTAATAAAACAAGAGCGCAAAATTTCTTTGGTAACGGAGAAATGTATTTAGAGCGCTATATAGCAGATGCACATCATATTGAAATTCAGCTTTTAGCAGATACACATGGTAATACAGTGTATTTATGGGAACGCGAATGTTCAGTGCAGCGCCGAAATCAAAAAGTAATTGAAGAAGCACCTTCACCATTTTTAGATGAGGGTACACGAAAGGCTATGGGAGAAGTTGCTGTACAAGCTGCTAAAGCACTTGGTTATACAAATGCAGGTACAGTTGAGTTTCTTGTAGATGATCAAAAGAACTTTTATTTCTTAGAAATGAATACGAGATTACAAGTAGAACATCCAGTTACAGAAGAAATTACTGGGTTAGACCTAGTTGAACAACAATTACTTATCGCATATGGTGAGAAGCTATCATTTACACAGGATGATGTAAAACGTAGTGGTCATGCCATTGAGGCTCGTATTTATGCAGAAGATCCGAAAACATTCTTCCCATCACCTGGGAAAATTACAGATTTAACGTTACCAACAAATATACGTATTGATCACTTTTTGGAGAATCAAGTAACGATTACACCTTTCTATGATCCAATGATTGCGAAAGTAATCGCTCATGGTGAAACTCGTGAAGAAGCGATTTCAAAATTAAAAATTGCTCTAGAAGAGTTAAAAGTAGAAGGTATTAAAACAAACACACCAATGTTACTGCAAGTACTCGGAGACGATGTGTTCAAAAGTGGTATTTATACAACAGGTTTTGTAACGAAACAACTTGTTAAAAAATAAGAGTTATGAATATTAAGGGGGAAAAAATGATGACGAAAGTATATGCATCGATGGCAGGAAATGTTTGGAAAATTGTTGTAGGAGTAGGAGATACAGTAGAGGAAGAGCAGGATGTCGTCATTTTGGAATCTATGAAAATGGAAATTCCAATCGTTTCAGAAGAAGCCGGAACTGTTATGAAAATTAACGTACAAGAAGGCGATTTTGTAAATGAAGGAGATGTATTACTAGAAATTGAATAGGGAGATATAGGGGGAAGCGAATTGAAACTACCTAATTTTGCTGTCATTAAAGAAGTCGGGCCGCGTGATGGCTTACAGAATGAAAAAAAGATTGTTGGCACAAAAGATAAAGTAAAATGGATTCAACTACTTACAGAAGCGGGATTGTCGTACGTTGAAGTTTCCTCATTCGTTCACCCTAAATGGGTTCCTGCATTAGCAGATGCAAGTGATGTATTTTCTGAGCTAAAAAGGGATCCAAATGTTACATATGCAGCGCTTGTTCCGAATCAAAATGGTTTGGAACGAGCTTTTTTGCAAAATGTAGATGAGGTGAATGTTTTTTTATCAGCAAGTGAATCTCACAATAAAAGTAATATTAATAAATCTATTAAAGAAGCATTAGCTGTAATTGAAGATATAACAAAACAGGCAACGTTCGAAGGTAAAAAGGTAAGAGGCTATGTTTCTACTGTATTTGGATGTCCTTATGAAGGGGATATAAGTGCCACAGCAGTTGACGAAATATGTAATCAACTATTTTCATACGGCATTTATGAAGTTTCTCTCGGTGACACGATTGGTGTAGCGAATCCATTACAAGTAGAACAAGTATTAGAACATCTATTAAAGAAGTATGATGCTTCGCAGTTTGCAATGCATTTTCATAATACGTATGGAATGGCTCTGGCGAATGTAGTTAAGTCTTTAGAATATGGTATTACAACGTTTGATAGTTCTTGTGGTGGACTCGGAGGATGTCCTTATGCACCAGGAGCATCGGGTAATGTTGCTACTGATGACTTAGTGCATATGCTCCATAAGCTGGGAGTCCAAACTAATATTGATGAAGAAAAGTTATTGAGAGCTAGTCAGTTTATTCAAAGTAAGTTAAATATCCAATTACCGAGTCATGTGTATAGAGCGCTCCAACATAAAACGATAAGTAGGTGAGAAGATGCTACAATTACAAAACATTTCAGTTGACTATGTTACACCGCACGTTGTAAAGATTTCGTTAAATCGTGAAAGACAAGCAAACTCATTATCTTTGGCATTATTAGAAGAATTACAAACTATATTAACTCAAATAAACGAAGAATCAAATACGCGCGTTGTTATTTTAACAGGGGATGGCGAAAAAGCATTTTGCGCTGGTGCTGATCTAAAAGAGCGTGCCAACATGAGTGAAGAACAAGTTCGCCATGCTGTGGGTATGATTCGTTCTACTATGGAGATGGTTGAACAATTACCACAACCAGTTATTGCTGCTATTAACGGAATCGCACTTGGTGGAGGTACTGAATTAAGCTTAGCTTGTGATTTTAGAATTGCTTCTGACACTGCAAGTCTAGGTCTCACTGAAACTTCCCTTGCAATTATACCTGGGGCGGGTGGTACTCAGCGCTTGCCTAGATTAATTGGAGTTGGTAGAGCGAAAGAATTAATTTATACAGGAAGACGTATTTCGGCGCAAGAAGCGAAAGAGTATGGTTTAGTAGAATTCGTAGTACCAGCTGATTTACTAGAAGAGAAAGCAATTGAAATTGCAGATCGAATTGCTAATAATGGTCCAATTGCCGTTCGATTAGCAAAAGAAGCAATTTCAAATGGTATTCAAGTAGATTTACATACCGGCTTACAAATGGAAAAACAGGCGTATGAGGGCGTAATCGATACGAAAGATAGATTAGAAGGATTACAGGCATTCAAGGAAAAACGCAAACCAATGTATAAGGGGGAGTAAATATGTTAGATCAAAAACAACAATCTAATTCATTTGAAGAACGGGTTGAAACAATTAARCAAGGCGGGGCACCGAAATATCATGAACAAAACAAAGCAAAAGGGAAACTTTTTGTTCGAGATCGTTTAGCTCTTTTATTCGATAATGGTGAATATGTGGAAGATGCATTATTTGCAAATTGTGAACAAACTGGATTACCAGCTGATGGTGTTGTAACTGCGACTGGTAAAATACATGGTCGTACTGCGTGCGTAATGGCAAATGATTCGACTGTAAAAGCTGGATCATGGGGAGCACGTACAGTTGAAAAGATTTTACGTATTCAAGAAACGGCTGAGAAATTACGTGTACCGTTATTTTATTTAGTTGACTCTGCTGGGGCACGTATTACAGATCAAGTTGAAATGTTCCCTGGACGCCGCGGTGCAGGAAGGATCTTTTATAACCAAGTGAAATTATCTGGTAAAGTGCCACAAATTTGTTTATTATTTGGACCTTCAGCGGCTGGTGGTGCGTATATTCCAGCATTTTGTGACGTTGTTATGATGGTTGAAGGAAA
The DNA here is from genome assembly GCF_056396785.1 of Bacillus sp. 05T21. NCBI lineage: Bacteria > Bacillati > Bacillota > Bacilli > Caryophanales > Bacillaceae > Bacillus > Bacillus sp. 05T21. The sequence continues at coordinate 36,044 of NZ_JBFTMD010000004.1, forward strand.
TGCTTCTATGTATTTAGGGTCTCCGCGTATGGCTGAAATGGTTATCGGTGAGAAGGTAACTTTAGAAGAAATGGGCGGAGCACGTATGCATTGCTCAGTATCAGGATGCGGAGATGTTTTATGTAAAACAGAAGAAGATGCAATTACGCAAGCAAGACAATATATTTCTTATTTTCCAAGTAACTATTTAGAAAAGACTCCTTTGATTACACCTCAAGAACCGAAACAGTTCGATAAAACGTTAGAAGGAATCATTCCAGAAAATCAAAATGCTCCTTTCAATATGAAAGATCTCATTAACAGAATTATTGATGAAAGTTCTTTCTTTGAAGTGAAAAAATTATTTGCTCAAGAACTAATTACAGGTTTAGCGCGTATTGATGGTAAGCCAATTGGCATTATTGCAAATCAGCCGCGTATGAAGGGCGGCGTTTTATTCCACGATTCAGCTGATAAAGCAGCGAAGTTTATAAATTTATGCGATGCATACCATATCCCATTATTATTCCTTGCAGATGTACCTGGATTTATGATTGGTACAAAAGTAGAACGTGCCGGAATTATTCGTCATGGTGCAAAAATGATCTCTGCAATGAGTGAAGCAACTGTACCGAAAATTTCTATCGTCGTTCGAAAAGCATATGGAGCTGGCTTATATGCAATGGCAGGTCCAGCGTTTGAACCAGATTGCTGCTTAGCATTACCGACAGCTTCTATTGCAGTAATGGGTCCAGAAGCAGCAGTCAATGCTGTATATGCAAATAAAATTGCAGCTTTACCAGAAGAAGAGCGTGCAAGCTTTATTGCTGAAAAACGAGAAGAGTATAAGAAAGATATTGATATTTACCGTTTAGCATCAGAGATGGTGATTGATGGTATTGTTCATCCAAATAATTTACGTGAAGAGTTAAAAGGACGATTCGAAATGTATATGAGTAAATATCAAGTATTCACGGATCGTAAACATCCTGTATATCCAGTTTAAAAGCCCTATTTAGGGCTTTCTTGCTCAAAAAGTCAAGGAGGGGAAAACATTGAAACAAGCAGTTTGGTTTCCAACAGAAGAATATAAAGAAAAAACGCGTTTATTTGGTTGGATGAAATCATTAGGCTATGAAGATTACGAAGCTTTTTATAATAAGTCAATTGAAGAAACAGCTTGGTTTTGGGGAGAAGCTGAGAGAGCAGTTGGCTATCAGTGGATGAAACCATATACAGAAGTGTTAGATTTAGAAAATGGTACACCGTTTGCACAGTGGTATACTGAGGGAACCTGTAACGTTGTAGAATCTGCTTTATCTCGCTGGCTTGCAGACGATAAAACGAAAACACAAGCAGCACTTATGTATGAAGGGGAAAACGGAACTTCGAAATCATTTACATATGAAGAGCTTGATAGCTGGGTAAGCCGTGTTGCCAACGGTTTGAAACATGCTGGTATTGAAAAAGGTGATCGTGTAACAATTTACATGCCAATGATTCCTGAAACAGTTGTTGCTATGTTAGCAGTAATGAAAATTGGAGCGATTATTTCACCAATATTCTCAGGTTTTGCTGCGGATGCAGTAATGACACGTGTACAAGCAGCGGGTTCAAAAATGATTATTACCGCAGATGGCTTTTCACGCCGTGGGAAAATTGTTTCATTAAAAGATGAAGTAGATAAAGCTTGTGAACATTGTCCAACTGTTGAAAAGGTGGTAATTGTTCGTCATGCAGGAAATGATTTTACACCGCATAATTATGATTTTTCATGGAGTACGTTAGAAAAAGAAAAACCATTTATACATGCTGAAGAAATGAACAGTGATGATCCATTAATGCTTATATATACATCAGGAACGACTGGTAAGCCGAAGGGGACAGTACACACACATGCTGGTTTCCCGCTAAAATCTGCATTTGATGCAGGATTTGGAATGAATATAAAACAAGGCGACCGCGTATTATGGGTAACTGATATGGGCTGGATGATGGGACCATTTTTACTATTCGGCTCTTTAATTAATGGCGCAACGATGGTTATGTACGAAGGTGTACCAGACTTCCCAGAAGCAGATCGCTTATGGGAGACAGTTGATAAATATGAAATTACTCATCTCGGTATTTCGCCAACGTTAATCCGTGCATTAATGGCAAAAGGTGATGAGTATGTAAATAAACATTCTTTAAAGAGTTTAGAAGTATTCGCATCAACAGGAGAACCTTGGAATCCAGACCCATGGATGTGGTTATTTAATACAGTTGGTAAAGGTAAAGTACCAATTTGTAACTATTCAGGTGGAACTGAAATTTCAGGTGGGATTTTCGGGAATGTCCTAATTAAGCCGATCGCACCGATTAGTTTTAACGCATCTTTACCAGGAATGGCAGCGGTTGTACTTGATGATCGAGGTAAACCAATTCGAGATGAAGTCGGAGAATTATGTTTAGAAAAACCTTGGGTAGGTATGACGAAAAGTTTCTGGGAAGATGATGAACGTTATGTAAACACATATTGGTCACGCTTTGAAAATAAATGGGTTCATGGTGACTGGGTCATTTATGACGGTGAACAATATATCATTACAGGCCGTTCAGATGATACGTTAAACATTGCTGGAAAACGTATTGGACCTGCTGAATATGAATCTATTCTTGTGAAACATAATAATGTAATAGAAGCAGCTGCAATTGGTGTACCTGACGATGTTAAAGGTGAGGTTTGTCATTGCTTTGTAGTATTACGAGACGGTGTAATATTTACAGCAGAATTAAAGAAAGAATTAATGAGTTTAGTAAATTCTCATATCGGAAAAGCATTATGTCCAAAAGATATTCATGTTGTAGAAGATTTACCAAAAACACGTAATTCTAAAGTAATGCGACGTGTTATTAAAGCAGCTTACTTAGGAAAAGAGTTAGGCGATTTATCGTCACTAGTAAATCCTGAAGTAGTACCCTTTATTCAAGGACTACAGTCTAGCAAACTATAACATTACGAATGAGCTCTATGTAAATAGAGCTCATTTTTAATGTTCACAAAAAGATACGAGAGAAAAAGTAAATTTGAAGTTAAAAAATCTACTATTAGTGGTAAGTATGTCTGTTTGTTTTTAGTTTTTATCAAAATAGGATACTGAGACTGTCTATTCAATGGAGTGATTGAATTTTGTTAAGAATGAAAATTTAGTGAAGAAAAAGTAATGAATAAAAGGAGAAATCCCTGGGGGACAGGGATTCGATAAGGGAGATAATATTGTCGTTCAATGTCGAAATTTGGCGTATCCGACAAATTAATATTATCACGAATTTTCAGGAGATTGTGATAGTGGATGTGTCAAAAATGTGTACGTGTTTCATATAAAAATATTATTTAAATAGGAAAAGGGAAAAGAATTAAGTTCACTCGTTCTTAAGATTTTTCCCTTTTAAATTTACTGTTTGTTCGTTGTTCTATATACATCAGAAATTGGTAAATCTTCGCCATGTAAAGCTTGAGTACTGTCCTTTTTATTTGAATCATGTGCCTCCTGAGATGCTTCTTGCATTTGCTCTTGGGCTTTACTAGGAGTATTCAGCGCATCCGATGACACATAATCAAGTTGTTGACTTAATAGATTTTTCTTATCCATGTTATGTAGCTCCTTTTTGAACTTAGATATAAAAACGATGTTTTTTTAAATAGTTACGTGGGTATTATGTATCTTTGAATGGAATTATATACACAAACTATATTGAGAATTTAACTAATAATAAAAAGTACTTGTGATGACAAGCTTAAGAAATATAAAGATCATTAGTCCTTAATAAAAGCGTTATTTTAGTAGGGTGTTACGAAATTTCATTTGAAAGGAACATCCCAATGATAAAAAAGAGCACTGTAAATCAGTGCTCTTTTTATTAGATATTGCTTAGTCCTTAAAAATAAAACCGTTACGGACAATTCACAATGGTAATAGTGACGCTAGCCATTGTTCCAGGAGAATCAAGAAGTGAAGCAGTAACGGTTACTGTTCCAGGCCCATTAGCGGCTAGAAATACAGCGGTAAAGTTACCTGAAGCATTGGTAATGACCGCAAGAGGAACCATGAAAGCAAGAGAAGGGTTACTAAATGAAAAACTGACCACTACTCCTGGAGTAGGACTACCGTTTACTAATACTTGACCCGAAAAAAATAAAGTATTATTTCCTTGAGTGGATACACATGCTGTGGTTTCGTTAGAAGTCAAGGTAATAGATGCAGGCCCAGCAGGAAGATTAAATCCGGTTGGTCCAGTTGATCCGGTTGGTCCAGTTGGTCCGGTTGGTCCGGTTGATCCAGTAGAACCAGTAGAACCAGTAGGACCGGTAGGGAATTGAAAGGGTGGAACAGGTGGAAGTGTAGGTCCAATAGAACCCGGATTAAGTGCAGCAAAAGATAAAAACTCGTCCATTATATATCACCTCTAAAAATCGTATTACTAATAGTAAATGTAATGATATAGCAAAGTGAAATGGACAAGCGGTTGTATTTTAATAAATTAAACAAAATAGTTATTTGATAGAAAAAGAAATTAGTATGATTACTTTAGAAATTAAATATAAAAAGGCGATTATCTTCATATCGCCTTTTGGATAATACAGTGTAATTTTATTCAGTTATTTGAAATATAGTTTCATTCGGTTTGGAAAATCCATACAGCTTCCTTGCGAATTTTAAAACTTCTTCTTCACTACCTGTTAAAACTTTAACATCATTTTTAAGGGTATGACCATCCTTCTTTAAAGTAGATAATTTTTGTTGCTCCGTATTAACCGTGATTTGTTTTTCTTTAATCATTTCTTGCTGGTTATTAAGAGAATATTGAAGGACAAAAATTATAGGTAATATAAAAACTAAAGTAGTTATAATACGGCGTCTTGTTTTTTTATTATTACCTTGTTTGGTGTTAGCGTTCACTTGCTGTGAGGGTATCTTAGGATTTGATTGTTGTGATGATATTTTTGGGATGTTTCCCATTAAAATGCCTCCATTACTGATTGTAGAATTTAAATCGTTTAAAAGTATTATAAATGTTCAATGGGAATTTTAGAAGATATTTTAATATAGGTGAGTTTTGTAAAGTTTAAACAAAATCCTTATTTAAATAAAAGGAACCCCGATTGTCTGCGGGGCTCCTAAGGGTAATCGTCAAGTAATGACGTACTCGACTAGTTAACGATATCATGAATTTTTTGGTAAATATACTGGTAAATGCGTCCAAATTAATAAGAGCATCATTTGAAACAAAAACGCTATTTTAATAGGGTCGGGAATAATGATGATTCCATGGGACAAACGAGTAAACGTTTTATCAAGGTGATTATTTTATTAAAGAGGGGACAGTTTTAGAGGTTAGTGAAAGGGTGAATAAATCATTAGGTTGGCTTCGGTGCATGTTAGCTCCAAACTATGAAAAAGTGTACGGTGATAGTACATAGCGACTGCGGTCGATTCGGGTAGATGATAATGAAGAATGATATAAAAATTTCATTTCGTAGAGAAATATGTTGATTAAGGATGGGCATTGAATATGCCATGTTTGTATGAATAAAGAGCAGAATTTGGCCTATATAAAGGTGCTGGAATTGTTCTAAAGGGGATCTACATAATTGCATATCCTGAATCCTCCAAGAAAACAGACTTTGAATTAAGGGTTCTATCTACACGTATAGCGCTCGCTATCATTTGTGCCTTGGCTTTATGGATGCTTATAGTAATCTATATAAAATAATTCTTTTCTAATAAGAAATATACTAAAATATGAGAAAATGCTGTAATAATAATTATACATTTAGTCCTACTGGAAGAACCAGTGCACATCAAACTAAAAAGGGCGTTGTTATATTGCTCTGTAGTTTGGTGTCCGTTTTTTTATTTTTTATTAACAAAATAGATTAGTGGTGTTTTTATAAATGACGCAATTTCGTTTTTAGTATATAAAAAGAAGGTTTAGTACAAGTGTTTGTTTTTTTGTTTTTATGCTTTCGTCTCGTACACTTTTAAGCTATTGGACATACTTTACTAATAGAAAGGATTAGGGGGTGAGGTTTTGGGTTCTCGATTTAATAATTGTAAAAAGAAGTGTACATGTAAACAGGATGATTGTTTGGAAATATTCGAAGAGTGTAAAAAAGAAAAGCATGAGAAATGTGATAATTCTTGTGTACAAGGAATTAGAGATGAGCTTAAGAAATTAATTAATCAAACAGTTCAAATTAATACAGAGGGACGTACTTATGTAGGTACTGTTTTGTCTGTAAGTTGTGATGTTGTTAAGCTTGCAGCTATTCCTGGATCTGTTGGAGTAATTATCTCCATTTGCAAAATTGAAGCAATTTTCCCTCCTGTTACAACGGTTACCGCTGAGTTTGATTTTAATGGTGTTGACGTAGCAAACAAAGCATAATTATGCTGTTTTTTTGTAAAGCCATTCTTATGAATGGCTTTATTTTAATTTCGTATAAAAGGAGAATATATTCTTTATATAGAAATAGGTTTGAGGCTATAAAGAGTGATGTACGAAAGGAGAATGAGAGTGATTAAATTAGTGCCCTTTAAAAAATCTGATTTCAAACAATTAATAAATTGGATTAATTCCGAAGAATTTTTAATACAATGGTCGGGAAATGCATTCACATATCCTTTAAATGAACAGCAATTAGAGAAATATACAGAATGTGCAAACACACTGGCATTCAAAATAATGGATGAAGAGACTAAAGTAGTTATTGGTCATATTTCTCTTGGACAAATAGATAATATAAATAAGTCTGCTAGAATTGGAAAAGTGCTAGTTGGTAATACGAAAATGAGAGGACGTTCTATAGGGAAACATATGATGAAAGCCCTACTTCGTATTGCTTTTGAAGAATTAAAACTACATAGAGTCACTCTTGGTGTTTATGACTTTAATAAGTCAGCTATTTCTTGTTACGAAAAAATAGGTTTTGTAAAAGAAGGTTTATTAAGAGAGTCAAAAAAAGTAGGAGAAACGTATTGGAATTTATGGGAAATGAGTATGTTAGAATATGAATGGAAACAATAAAGAGTATAAATATTTTTTAAGATGCCAATCGTTCCTTTTTTTACGATTACAAAATACAGAGAAAAGAAACTGGAGGACTTAGCAGCAAAGTACGATGTATTTATGAAGGTGTATGTAATAGAAGCAATATAAAAAGTACTAACACCTATACGGAATAGATATAAAATATCGCTGATATGCCATTCATAAAAATAGACTTTTTTTAGCAGAAATCACTAATTATAAATACTTATAAAATTAGCTCTGATATAGCAGATATTGAAGCGAAGAAAAATAAAGATGGGAGTGCATATTGGAAATACGAAGATGACCAAACAAAATTATGGAATATACGACTATAGAACTAGAAAATGATGACATAAATCTAAATGATATTGTTTAAATTCATATTTTATAATTTCCATTTATAAAAATGAGCCCATAGTAAAAATAACCTAAAAATAGGCATATGAACAAGGTGCATCATCTAGTGATGGATCATATTTTGTTGGTGTACGTATTGAACTTAGTTTATAGTGCTATTTCTACTTAGATTTAACTAACAGAAATATAGGAAAGTATCGATGGGGTTGTAGTTTATAAACGGAGGTCATGAAGATGAATAAGTTTCAACAAGAACTACAAGCGTTAAGCCTTAATGATTATCAGTATGGAAATATTGTGTATTGGGACCAGCAAAACCAATATCCATATTACTATATTAAAGACGATGCTCGTCGCTGTGGCGGTTGCGGTCGTTGTGGCGGTTGTGGCGGTGGTCGTTGTGGCGGTGGTCGTTGTGGTGGATTTCGTTGTTTTGGTTGCTTCGGTTGCTTTAGTTGTTTTGGTTGTGGTGGTTGCTCTAATTGCTCTAATTGTTTTGATGGTTTTAATGGTACTACTGTAACATTTGAATATTGATAAGAGACAAAAGGAATCCATTTTGAAAAAAGATTGATCAAAACGGATTCCTACTTTGTAAAGCATTATACAGTTTTTATAAAAAAGTGCTAACAAGTTTGCAAACGAACTTGCTAACACCTATACGGAATAGACATAAAATATCGTTGATATGTCATCTTTAAAAATAGCCGTAATCAATTAAATCCAACTAATACGGAATACCTATAAAAATAATTATGATATAGACTATATTCTTGTAGATTATCCGTTTGCTTACTTAAATAGTAGCATGCGGGATTTAATTGATGTATCTATTTATGTTGACACTCCTTTAGATATTGCGATGGCTAGACGGATTATAAGGGATTTTAAAGATAAATCAATTATTGAACTGCATAAAGATTTGAATCATTATATAACACATGCGAGAAAGCTTATGTAGAGGCAAGTAAGAGATGATTGGTTTAAATGTTGTGAACAACTTACAGAGGAAGAATTGCTTCACAAACGTGTTGGAGGTGCTGGGAGTATTTTAGAAACACTTTTCCATATTRTAGACGTTGAGTATAGCTGGATTAGTGCGCTTCAAGAAAAAGAGGATAACGAACCACAGTTTAAAGATTATCAATCAAAAAAGTGAAAGCGTTATCTGATTTATATAGACGAGAATTAGAAAGCTTTTTGCAGTTATGGTCTGGCGACTTCGAATCAAAAATATTGAAAGCTTCATGGACAGATAAAACATATAAATACGGTGAAGTTTTAAGGCATGTAATTGTACATGAAATTCATCATATTGGTCAGATATCTATATGGGCAAGAGAATTAAATCTTCAGCCCGTTTCAGCGAATTTAATTGGAAGAGGATTGTAGATTTAGAAACCGACTTGCAGTGTAAACGCAAGTCGGTTTTTATATATAAGAAGATTTCTTAATTAAAATCCTCGGCTTTTTTTTGACGTATATATAAAAACATTAAGATTGTAATGATGAAAAAGATCATAATCGTTTGTATGATTAAATTTTTAAACTGAAACAATATTGTCCAAGATGTAACAGCATCTTTAAAAGCTTGGAGTGCAGAGTACGAGGAAGGATCAAAACCGTACTGAAGTAACTTTTTTGTTTCAATAAAAGTACTGTTTTCATCACCGGCGTCTAATATTACTGAAATAAGTCTAGTATCTCCTCGTGTGGCTGTACTGACAAAACTATAATTACCATTAGTTGAAAAACTAGTTTGTAAGCCGTCAACACCTTGGAGTTTAATGTTTTTATTAAGGGAATATATCATTTTATTTGTATTGAAAACTTTTGAATCTTTGAAGGTAAATTGGTAAGAGGTTAGTTTCGTAACATTCAATACATCTGGAAAGTCTTTTACTAATTGTGTTGCTAGTTTAGCGACGTCTATCGATGTTGTAGTTGATTGTTTATTCGTATCGTTATTAATTCCAGTAGCATTTAGAAACGGGGATGGTTGTGATAACTTTAGTTGTTTTGCTTTGTCATTCATTAAAAGTGTAAAGTTATCTTCGTTTCCAGCAATATGTTCTGCAAGGGCAAGTGCGGAACGATTATTCCCTGTCAAAAACAATGCATGAAGTAAATCACGAACCGTCGTTTTATCTTTCGAAGTTACTTGTATAGGACTCGTTTCTGCTCGGAAAACTTCGTTACTTATTTTTACTAATTCATCTAACTGTATTTTTCCTTCATTCAGTTGTTCCAGTGCGATATACTCCGTCATTAATTTAGATAAAGTAGCTGATTGTATAGGATTTTCTTCATTTTTTTATAAACAATCTCACCAGAATTAGTATCTATTAAAATAGCTGATTTAGCTTGAATAATTGGACCATTTACATAAAGATAAAAATATAAAACGATAAGTGCAGTAATAAGAAAAGATAATAATAAAATTGTTATTTTTTTCAAGAATTGCATTAGCGATCCTCCTACTATTACATCAATAATAGTATTGTAAAAAGGAATGCTTAATTAGGAAGAAAGAAAAGGTAAAGAATTTCTAAAGAATTTTAAGGAATTCTTTAATTTTGGATATTGATGGAATATAAAAGGTTCAATTTCTTATATAACAAAAAATTGAACCTATAAATATGTGGTATTAAGCTTTATAAGGGAGTAATTTTACAGTGAAAGTTGTTTTTTTATCATCGCTATATACTTCAATTGTTCCTTTATGCAATTCAACAATACTTTTTGCAATTGCTAATCCGAGCCCAGATCCACCAGTGTTTGTTGAACGTGATTTTTCAACACGATAAAAACGTTCAAAAATATGAGGTAAATCAGTACTAGGGATAGGTTGTCCGTAATTTGTTATATCAATTGTAATCATGTTATTGCTTTCGTAAGCGGTAATATCAATATGATCTCCATCATTTCCATAAGTAATAGCGTTTATGATTAGATTTTCAAACACACGTACTAATTTATCCCCATCAGCTAGTACCATTAGCTTTTGAGATGGGAAAGAAGGGCGACATTCAATATTAGCTTCTTGAAGCTGTATCCGAAATTGGACAGTTAATTGTCCAAGCAATTCTACAATATCAATAGGAACAGAATATAAACTTAACTCTTTATTTTGAACGCGTGTATATTCAAACAAGTCATTCATTAATGCATTAAGACGAGTTACTTTATCGTAAATGACTTGAATATAGTATCGTAATTCTACTTCATCTCTATAATTATCATGATGGATTAAATTTACGTATCCAACTATAGATGTAAGAGGGGTTCGTAAGTCATGTGATACATTTGTAATAAGTTCGCTTTTTGCTTGTTCTGCCTGTCTTTCTTCATCAATTGATACTTTTAATTGCTCAATAATTTGATTGACCCCAGTTGCCAGTTCTTCTAAATAATTATGGTGTACGATGGAAACTTTATGATTAAAGTTTCCACTTGCAATATACCGAATCTCTTCAATCATTTTTTTTATACAAGTTTCATAGTAAACCTTTCTTTCATGACGATAAAAAATGTATAAATAGGATGAGAAAATAGAAAATAAAAACAAATAAGATACAATCATCATCCATAAAGACTCTTTTAATCCAATATATTTTTCATGGCCAAAAATTCTAATGAATTCTTTTCCTAGTTCGCTTAGAGTAAGTGAACTCTCAATTACACTCGTTACGAGGCGAAATATAATTAATTCGGTAATTGGTGTAAGAGTGATAGCTAATAAAAGCCAAAAAATAAGCTTCCACTTTGGTATATCTTTTAATATATCAAATGCTTCATTTCTCAATTTTATATCCTACTCCCCAAACCGTATGAATTAGTTTTTCACCATTCATTACGGTTTCAAGTTTATCGCGTAAATTACTAATATGGACCATTACCGTTTTATTAGAACCATAACCGTCTTCATTCCAAACTCGTTCGAATATCTCTTCAGAGCTAAATACTCTTCCAGTATTACTCGCTAGTAAATATAAAATATCAAATTCGATAGAGGTGAGCTTAATATATTCACCATTTACTTTAACCGTATGATTATGTTTATGAATTTCAACTGTACGAATGCGAATAATACCATCTTCATTCTTTGGTGTGGCAGCGTTTTGGAAAGATGATCTACGTAACAATGCTTTCACTCTAGCAACTAATTCTAGTGGATTAAACGGTTTAATCATATAATCATCTGCACCGGTCATAAGTCCTAATATTTTATCCATATCTTCAGCTTTTGCACTAAGCATAAGGATAGGTACAGTATTATTTTCACGCACTTCTTGACAAACTTCTAATCCATTTCGTTTTGGCATCATAATATCCAAAAGCATAAGATCAACTTCATATGTACATATCATTTGTAATGCTTCATCACCATCATAAGCTTTATAAATGTTATAACCTTCATTTCGCAAATAAACAGCGAGTAATTCTACAATATCTTTATCATCATCAATAATTAATATGTTTTTATTCATCATATAGTTCCTTTCCTTGCGAATCATCAATATTACTATAATATCAAACATTTATGTATTTTGTAGTAATGTTTCTACATTAAATTTCACGTAACGTATTAAAAAGGAATTAATACAATTATAACGAATACAAAATAAGAAGGAGATTTAAATTTCACATTATATTGAAAGTTAGTTATAAGGGGGACTTGCTATGTTATATAATGATATATATTCATTTACTCCAACTGGAAAAATAGAAAATGATATTAAAGCTTTTCTATTAAAATACAATAAAGAATTTACATATAAACATTCAATTCGTGTGGCAAATGAGGCAAGAAAAATTGCGGGAATATTTTATGAAGATGAAGAAAAAGCAGCGATTGCAGGATGTTTACATGATATTAGTGCAATCTTTCCGAACGAGGAGCGGATTGCAGTTGCTGAAAAATTTGGAATAGAAATATTACAAGAAGAAAGAGAATTTCCAATGATTATTCATCAAAAATTATCGAGAGTAATTGCAAAAGAGATATTTAAAATAGAGGATGAAGAAGTTTTAAATGCTATCTGTTGCCACACTACTTTGCGTAAACATGCTACAAAGATGGATTTAGTACTATTTGTTGCTGATAAATTAGAATGGGATCAAATAGGGACACCTCCATATTTAATAAATGTAAAAAAAGCTTTAGGAAACTCTTTAGAACATGCTGCTTTTGTATATATTTCATATTTGTGGGAAAGAAAAGATACATTAAAAGTCATACACCCGTGGTTAGAAGAAGCATATTGGTATTTAAAAGAAATTGTAGAGTAGAAAGGGTATAAAAATGCAATTAAAAGAATATATGAATCAAACATTCCCAGGAGTTACATTAGTACCGTCCATATACTTTCAGTGGGAAAATCATCTTCATTTTGATTTTGGGAAAGATAAATATCAATTCAAAGAAGATGGTAACACGTATAATATGGAATATTTCACACAACTATATAGGTATAATAAAAGTCTATTTAAAGATATATTTTCAAAAGAAGATACCGTCTTTTTAGTCACAAATGTTTATCGATTTAAACAGGAAAATATAAAAAATGCGCAGAAAATAAATGTATACAATAGGTTTATTAAAAAGAGGGATTTAAAGTTTCATATAAGACAAGAAACATTCCCTTTTCTATTTGAAGATGAAGAAGCTGACTTATATTGTACATATCAATTTTCTTTACAATGTTTTGCAGAAGATATTAAATATGAACCGCTTATTGAAGCTGTTAATCATGAAGATTTCCCTGACCTACGTACACGTCTAGGGCGAAAAAAAGAAATTTCATATCCAGATGTATTTTTTATAAATGTAACAAAGGATATTATCATGTTTATTTATGAAGATAGAGGATGTGAAGTAATTGCGAAGAATAAAGAAAAGATACGGGATTTATATGAGAAGTATAAAGAGTGGATACCAGAATATGAACGAGAGAGTATAGATGACTTATTTACATGAAAATAGGAGGAAGTGAAGTGTGTAATGAAAAGGATCGCAATTGTATCTGCATGGGAACCAGAGCTTACGTATTTGCATCAACATTATCCAAGTGAGCGTGTAGAAAAAATAGCAGCTTGGGAATTTCATTTTCATTCTATTAATGAATTAGAAGTTATTTCAGTCGTAACTGGTGTCGGTAAAGTAAGTTGTGCTAGTTGTGTACAACTATTAATAAGTGAATTCCAGCCAGACCAGTTATTTATGACAGGGATTTGCGGGAGTTTATCAGATAAGGTGAAAAATGGACACATCGTTGTAGCTCTTAATACTTTACAGCATGATGTTACAGCAGCTGGCTCAGGAGAAGATAGTTTTAATCTATATGATGGTAGAACAGCACCTATTGAAACAACTAAATCACTCGTAAAACGAATGAAGAAATTGCGTTCGTATGACCCGGTCCATTTTGGTACATTTCTATCTGGAGATCAACGTATTCGAAGTTCAGAAATGAGGTATTTACTTCATACTGTATACGGTGCTTTAGCCGTTGATCAAGAAGTGGCAGCATTTGCTTATGTATGTCGTGTAAATAACAAACCATTTCTATGTTTAAAAGCTGCCTCAGATCAAGCGAATGACAAAACGAAAGAAGAACAAAAGGTTTTTAAAATGTTAGCATGTGAACGAGCGTGTGAGCATTTAATTACTTTTTTACGTGTTTATGAGATTGCTGTAGTAAATAATGGATAGTAAGAGGGTTCTAATAATGGAAAATACAAATAAAATAGCGATTCTTGGTGCGAATGAAAAAGTCGGAAAATTCCTAGTAAATCAAGCGTTAGAAAAGGGCTATCAAGTACGAATATTAACGAGAAATTCTAAAAATATGACGATAACCAATAAAAATATAGAGCCTATCAGTGGGGATGCCCGTGATTTGTCAGCCATACAGGAATTACTTCAAGGGTGTAAAGCTGTGATTAATGCGGTAGGTCAGCCGAAAAATGAATCCTATATTTTTAGTACAGTTACGGAGCATATTTTAAAAGTAATGAAGGAATATGAAATGAAGCGCTATATTCTTATTTCTGGAGGATCCTTAAATGTAAAAGGGGATCAGAAGAGAATTACAAATAAAGTAGGGGCTAATTTGTTTCAATTATTTCTTCCAAAGATGATGCAGGATAAATATAAAGAATTGCAAATTATACAAAGTAGTGAAGTAGATTGGACAATTGTTAGATTACCCTTTGTTATAGAAGGAAATGGTACTGGTGATATTAAAGAGAGTTTAGTAGATATGCCAGGAATCAAAATTCAAAATGGGGATATTGCACCGTTTGTTATAAAACAAATAAATAGTGAGACATATGTAGGAAAATGTCCACTCATTTCAAATTAAGAGGTGAATTATAATTGCATACGTATTATGGAGAACTTTGTACAAAGATATATGAAAGTGATAAATCAATTGCGAGTGGAAAAGAATTGGATTTTTATCTTTCTTTTGCAAAAGACAAAAACATGAAAGTGTTAGAACCAATGTGCGGAAATGGTAGAATGTTAATTCCTTTTATGCAAAATGGTATGAATATAGAAGGATTCGATATTTCGAATGATATGCTTAAAGTTTGTAAAGATAAAGCAGAAAAATTAAACTTAAAACCGGTTGTGTCACAAAGGAAAATAGAAGAATACTTTAGTGATAAAAAATATGATCTTATTATGATCCCTATAGGTTCATTTTCACTTTTACCAAATAATTTAGTAGGCATTAGTCTTAAAAATATGAAAAATAACTTAAAGGAAAATGGAAAATTACTTCTTACAGTTGTACAAGGTGGAAGTGAGACAGAACAAATTTTAGATTGGATAGAGACAAATAGAAAAGAAATTAACAATGAATTAATTGTTGAATATAGAAAAGTTTCATACGATAAGGCGCAAAAACTTCTAAATATTATACTGAAATATGAAATCATTCATGATGAGAAAATAAAAGAAACTGAGATTATGGATTTTCCTATAAGACTATATGATTTAAAAGAATTTGAAAATATACTTATTATTAATGGGTTTAGTCAAATTGTTGTTCATGAAATAAAAGATGGATATGGTGAAGGTAATTCATTTCATGTATTTGAATGCAGTTTATAACGAGTCAAAGCGGGGGATTATACTTATATGATTCAATACAAAAAATGTAGTGAAGTAAGTATAGATTTAGTGTATAAAGCTTTTAAGGATGGATTTTCAGATTATATTATTAAAATGGAAGTTTCAAAAGAAGATTTTATTAAAAGATTTTTTGGACCAGAAGGGAATATGCTAGAACACTCCTTTCTTGCTTTAGACGGTGACAAATGTGTTGGTGTAATACTTGGTGGTATTAAGGTATATGAAAGTATAAAAACAATGCGCTGCGGAACATTAGCTGTTCATCCAGAATTTCGAGGCATTGGTGTAAGTCAAAAGTTATTTGAGTTACATAAAGAAGAAGCGACACAAAATAAATGTAAGCAGCTTTTTCTTGAAGTTATTGTAGGAAACGATCGGGCGATTCATTTTTATAACAAATTAGGTTATGAAAAAGTATATGATCTTTCTTATTATAATTTAAATGATTTAACTAAAATAATGAATAAAGGTAATAAAAATATTGAAGTAAAACAATTAGAATTTCCAACATTTAAAGTTGAGATTCAGAAATGGCTAAACTTCCATATAAATTGGCAAAATGATATTGATTATATCGAAAAAACAAATCATACATTTTACGGTGCATATGTTGATAGTGATATAAAAGGTTCTGTATGTGTAAATGAACAAGGAAAAATTAGTTTTATTTTCATAGACAAAGACTATAGAAATATTGGTGTTGGGACGAAATTATTACAGGTAGCAAGTGAAGAATTAAAGTTATCAAGTTTATCAATTGGGTTTCCAAACAACAATTTACTGGAAGGGTTTTTAAAGAAATCTGGATTTGAAAAGAATTCTTTAGCACAATATGAAATGTATGTATTGCTATAAAAGCGGAAGGAATTATTCTTTTCGCTTTTTATTTTGCACTATAAACGTTTTTGCTGTATGTGGGAGGATAAGTAAAAACAACAGAAGTTTTGTCACCTATCTTATTGAGCTAACTGGCACTTTAGTTGAAAAAGGAAAATATATAGTAAACATAGAATATATTAATACATTAAAAGATTTATGGGGTGAAAGTGATGGCAATTAAGCAAGACGAAATTAAAGTAGTAGTCGGAGCTGGAGTGTTTAATAATAATCCAGGTTGGGTTCAAACTCAAGAAGATGAACTTAATTTACTAGACAATACCACTTGGGAAGAAAGATTTGAATACAATTCCATTTCAGCTATTTTAGCTGAGCATGTATGGGAACACCTTACGTTTGAAGAAGGTGTAAAAGCAGCTGAAATTTGTTATAAATTTTTAAAGCCAGCAGGGCATATTCGGTGTGGTGTTCCTGATGCGTTTTTCCGAGATGAAGCATATCAAAATATAGTTCAAATAGGCGGACCTGGTCCGAAAGATCACCCAGCAGCAAGTCATAAAATTGTTCATAATTATAAAACATTAACGAAAATGTTTGAAATTGCTGAATTTGAGGTAGTTTTACTTGAATATTGTGATGAAAATGGTCAATTTTATTACACAGAATGGGATGCGAATGACGGCGTTATTTTCCGTTCAAAAAGGTATGATTCTAGAAATCAAGGAGATAAACTAGGATTTCCATCTTTAATTGTTGATGCAATTAAACGTTAAGTCATTCAACTAAAGCAGGTGATAGTTATATCAGTTCATTAGTCGCAAATGCGGCTTTTTATATTTGTGCTGTAATCCTAAGTTTAACATCGAAGCAAACATACATAATAAGTGATTTTGAACATTACATAACTTGATTTGAATACTATATTAGCTCTTATTAACACCATTTATCTTAAAGGAAATTGCTTTTAAATATTTAATGGAAATATCATATAAAATAAATAAATCAGCGTTTTCTCATGTTGAATTTTTTTGTGGAAATGTTGAGGTACGCCTATTGTAATAAACATATGGAGAGAATATATAATAAATCAATGTTCAAATTACCAATCACACATTAAATTAATATTTCATTGCCATAGAGATTTCTTTTATACATAAATTCGTGTAAAATAAAATAAGAACATACATTCTATATACGAGTAGGAGGCAATAAATATGTTGGCTGAAATAGAGAAACAAACTGACGGCTATATTGTGAAATTTGAACGCCAATTTTCTTATACAATAGAAGAAGTTTGGTCTGTTTTAACTGAAAACAGCAAGCTTAAAAAATGGATGTCTAATTTACAGATTGAAAACCTTAAAACAGGTGGAATTATAAAGTTCGACATGATGGATGGTTCATTTTTAAGTATTGATATTTTGGAGTGCCAACTAAATTCAGTACTTGAATTCACATGGGATAAAGATCGTGTCCGATTTGAAATACATAAAGAGGAAAATGGTTCTCTTTTACTACTTAAAGAATACATTCATGAATTAACTGACCATACACCGAAAGATATAGCTGGTTGGCATATTTGTCTTGACCTTTTTTCTTCAGTTTTAGAAGGAGAAGAGGAGGTGTTTTCAAAAGATGAGTGGGAATATTGGTTTGATAATTATAAGGTTAAGGTTGATGAATTGAAAGATTAGGGATTAAATTCATGGTATTTATTATATAATTATTATATTATAAAAATGATTTTGTGGAAAAATAAGAATAGAGGTCAATATGAAAGTAAATCAATTAATTGCTAATAACATAAATAAACTTGATACTGTTATTCCGTTTAATAAATCACTTGGTATTGCTGGTTTATCTGGATCTGGAAAAACAACTCTTTGTCAAACAATTGGTGAAGAATCAAAGAAGCGTCTAGTTTCCTTATTGCCAAAGGCTGAATATCAATATTTATTTCCTAATATTATGGAAACTAATTTTAGTGCCATTAAGATGGAGGAAATGCCTTTAGTACTTTTTTTAGGAAAATCATCAATTTCTACCAATCCGCGTTCGACGATTGGTACTCATACAGGTGTTTTTAAAGAGATTCGTGAAAAACTAGCGGAAGAATTGAATCTTTCTCCTGAAGTCTTTTCATTTAATAATCAATTAGGTTGGTGTGCTGGCTGTAAAGGGCGTGGTACTACTAAAAATATTGAGTGTAAAAAATGTAAGGGGAAACGTTATAGTGAAGAAGTTGAACAACGTACTATCGAGTTATTTGCTAAATCACATACAATTTCGGATATTAACGATTTAAGTGTTGAATCTATTCTTTCATTAGCAGAAGAATTAAATATTAGTGAAGCAAAACAACATATATTGCAAAATATTATCAATATGAACATTGGTTATTTAACATTAAATCGAATTATGGGTACGTTGTCAGGTGGAGAATTAACACGACTTTACTTAGCTGAGTTCATGGCAGTTAGTGAAAATACTGTAATTATTATTGATGAGATTTCAGTTGGACTTGATAATGAAACATTGTTACAAATATTAGAAGAGATCAAGCAATTAGGGTGTAAAAATCAAATCTGGCTCATTGATCATTCAGATACAGTACTGGATACAACAGATGAGCAATTGTTCTTCGGACCTGGTAGCGGAAAATATGGTGGACAAATCGTGAAAGAATCACCAAGACCAAAACCAATACTATCGGAACGAAATTACAAAATGCCAACAGAATATTATACATTCCATGAATTATATTGCCGAAATATCCAAATGACTGAGTTTCAGATTCCTAAAAATAGACTTGTAACTGTTACAGGAGAGTCTGGATGCGGGAAATCTACACTTGTCAATGAGTGTTTAGCTATAGATTTCTTGAAACGATATCCAAAAGATAAACTAGTTATGGTAGGGCAAGATCGAAACCAATCGATTACAAGTCGATCAACTGTAGCAACTTTCTTAGATATTAAAAAGAAACTGACAAAGTATAGTGAAGAAATTGATGATATTTTTGAGCGCTCAATTGAGGATATTATTGATGAAATTCCAAATGAAGATATTGCGTATAAACGCTTGAGCCTACTAATCAAATTAGGACTGGGATATTTAACATTAGAACGAAAAACACAAACATTATCAACGGGTGAGTTTCAATGTGTTCATTTAGTTTCTGAGTTATTTGCAAAAACAAGAAATCCACATACATTGTTTATTTTTGATGAGCCTTCAAAAGGTTTATCGCAAAATATTTTAAATCAATTTATAGATAGTGTTAGAGGGATATTGCAAGATGAATCAGTCTCTATCATTATGATTGAGCATAACAGTTACATGCTAGAAAGCTCTGATTATATTGTTGATTTTGGAAAAAGACAGGTTGAATCTATAGAGCATCTTGATGTAGTAAGTCATGAGGATTATTATCGTCAAAAAAGCAGTGTGAATAATGCTGAACAAATACACATTTCTTCAACGCTTAAGCGTAAAGAAGGAGTTCACTATTTAAAAGAAAATCATATTAACTATTTTAAAAATGCTGAAAACGTTTATAAGGGCGGTATTTTAAAAAGCTTATCATCAATGGCCCGATTAATTTATGGTGAATATGAATCTGATACAATGGCACCAGTTGTTGCTATTGATCTCGAAAGACATTTGTATAGTCAATATAGTTTCTTATATGAAATTGGTGGATTGATCAATCATATTGTAACTGCTCATCCGACTAATAAAGATACGAGAAGTTTCGATTTCTATTCTCAGGATAATCATTGTCCATCTTGTTCTGGACGTCTTCAAATTGAAGTTTTTGATAAAGAAATTACAATTCAAGATAAAAACGTTCCATTTTGGGATGGTCTATTCGATCCGGAAATCATGAAAGTATTAAAATTTTATCAATATGAAAAAATTGAATTTCTATTTGAAGAAATTAAAAATGAGCTTGGTCATGATTTGACGAAAAGCTATAATGATATGTCTGAGGAAGAGAAACATACATTTTGGCACGGCTATTTTGATAAGTCCTTTTATGATAAGAAAGGAAAGACACGTAGAACATGGGTAGGATTTAATACGATTATTGGCGGGTATATTGTTATTTCAAAAGCAGCTATTAAAGAAGATATTAAGACTTCTAAAGAAATGATGACATGTCCAATTTGTAAGGGGACTTTATTAAATCACCATAAACCACTTAATTTTGGAGATACAGATATTCGTGAAATTATTAATCAGCCGCTTAGCGAAGTATTGAAAATTGTAGGAGATTTGCCTGTACTCGTCAAATTGAAATCTATCGTAGGTGACGATATGATTATGACAGAAGATGTTTCTTTATTACCTAGAAATATACAAGTCGCACTGAAAATGTTTGAATTAGAACAAGCAAGCTTTTCAAATTATGAAATGGTGTTACAAAATGTTTTACCATTCTGGGACGAAATAAAAGGAAATATAGAATCCATTTGCTTCAACAATCAAGTAACTATTTGTGATTTTCCTAATGTTTATGAAACAAGAGAAACAATTATAGATAAGTATTTCACAAATGGTAAATATAAAAAACTAACATATGTATACGAAGCATTTGGTTACAAAAAATTAGTTACCCAAATTAATAAAATTAAAAAAAGCAACCCGTGTCCATTCTGTAACGGAAAGAAAGTTATAACCGAAGATAATCTACATGATGGTGTGTTTAAATTAACAATTCCATGTATAACTTGTAATGCAAGTGGTATTAACGATGAAGGACTTAAAGAAATCGTTGATGGAATAGATGTGCAAACATGGTTAACTGGAAAAGTTAGTGATGTTGTGGATGAAAGCTTACGAACTGAAGATGTTGCAGACATTCTAATATTTAATCGAATTCGTGAGTTGAATAAGCGAGAAATGATGGCAGTTTATGAATGTCTTGAGAAAAATGATTAAATTAAGAAGAATAAAAAATAGTGGTCAGTTAGGGATTAAAAACTCATTTGCAATAATCTGCAAATGAGTTTTTATGTTGAAGAAGAGTTTCTTTAACATAATATAGGGGTACCTAAAACCTCAAAAGCGTCTAATTTTTCCTCCTTCGCTTATTTATAATTTCTAAATCTCGTTTGGAAAAAGCGTAGTAGGTTCATAGCACCCACTCATCTTCAGAAATTTGTATAAAGGCTTGTCGCTGTTCCGGTGTAAGTAATTCGCTACCTCTCGCCATTTTCATACAGTATCATCTCATTTCTGTAATTATTCAGTTAATTAGTTCGATTATGTATCAATAGAGTGTAGAAGACTGATAAAATCATAGTTAAGAGCGTCTCATAAGACTTGTCTCAAAAACGAGGTGATATTTTGCGGAAAATCGGTTATATACGTGTCAGTTCAACTAGCCAGAATCCTTCAAGGCAATTTCAGCAACTGAATGAAATCGGAATGGATATTATTTTTAAAGAAAAAGTTTCCGGAACAACAAAAGATCGTGAGCAACTTCAAAAAATGTTAGAGGATATACAAGAAGGTGACATCATTTATGTTACGGACTTAACTTGGATTACTCGTAGTACACAAGATTTATTTGAATTAATCGATAACATATGGAGTAAAAAGGCAAATTTAAAATCCTTAAAAGATACATGGCTAGATTTATCAGAAGATAATCCCTACAGCCAATTCTTAATTACGGTTATGGCGGGTGTAAACCAATTAGAACGTAATCTTATCCGTATGCGGCAGCGTGAAGGGATTGAACTGGCTAAGAAAGAAGGAAAATTTAAAGGTCGGTTAAAGAAGTACCATAAAAATCATGCAGGAATGAATTATGCAGTAAAGCTTTATAAAGAGGGAGATATGACTGTAAATCACATTTGTGAAATTACAAATGTGTCTAGGGCCTCATTATATAGAAAGCTATCGGAAAGGAACAGCTGATGAGTTATACCAAAAATCAGAAATATATAATAGAAAATAAATTCCATATAGAGGTGGAAGTATATGCCTAAAATTGACAATATGTTAGCAATTCTATGGATGCTTCGCTCAGGTAAAAAAATTACTGCAAAACAAATTTCAGAAAAGTTAGAGATGAATATAAGGACTGTGTATCGTTATATTGATACAATTTCAACAAGTGGCGTACCTATAATTTCAGAACCAGGATATAACGGTGGATACACTTTATTGAACAATTTTATTGAGGCTCCTCTTTTTTTTGATTTTGAGGAGCAAACTTCACTATTTCACGCTGCTGTTTTTGCGGAAGAAGCCGGATATTATGGAGGTGAAGCACTAAATAGGGCCATTTCAAAACTAAGTAAATACTCAAATCAAGAGCAGGAAGCAAAGATAAACCAACATTTAACTAGTCTAGAAGTAATAAGTCGATTAAGTTCACTCTCTATGGAACCTTTTTTGAAGGAGTTGGAGCAGGCCGTAGCTGACGGGTGCTCAGTAAAAATTCTTTACTATAAAAGTGGCGAAAAGCAATTAAATTATAGATTGGTCGATCCGTACAGAATTATCTATTGGAATCATAAGTGGTATGTAATTGGATTTTGTCATCTTAGGAATGATATCCGTAGTTTTAGAGTAGATCGAATTGAAAGTCTAATGCTAACCGAAAATAAGTTTAACCGGCCAGAAAATTTTTCAGCACGTGACTTTTTTATGAAAAATCTTCTTCCAACTATAGAAGATAAGGAAGGGATTATTTCTTTGGTTATTAATGGGGATAAAAGTGTATTGGCTGATATTTGCCAACATTGGTTTTTAGGACATTATTTACAAGAACGGACTTCAAATCAAGCAGTTTTTCTTCTTGAAAAAGATATAATACATACATATGTACCTTATTTACTTTTACAGTACAATAAATCTATTAAAGTTATTGAGCCAATAAGTCTTAAGAAAAGACTTATTGAAATTCTGTCGGAATTAATAAAATTTCATCAAGTAATATAACTTCCCTGACGTTAACTGTCAGGGAAGTTATATTATAATAGCTATATCAATTGTGATTGGAGTGTTATTGGATGCAAACAAAAAAAGTTTTTCTATATGTATTTAATACAATGTCGGACTGGGAATATGGATATTTAATTGCTGAACTAAACTCAGGAAGATATTTCAAAAAAGATTTAGTACCTTTAAAAGTAATTACAGTAGGAGCTAATAAAGAAATGATTACTACTATGGGAGGGCTGAGCATAAAACCAGATATTTCCCTTGATGAATGTACTCTTGAGAGTAAAGATCTTTTAATTTTACCAGGAGGGACTACTTGGAGTGAAGAAATTCATCAACCTATCTTGGAAAGAATTGGCCAAGCTTTAAAGCTTGGCACTATTGTTGCTGCAATTTGTGGTGCAACTGAGGCCCTTGCGAATATGGGATACTTAGATACTAGAAAGCATACAAGTAATAATTTAGAATACACTAAAATGGTATGTCCTAACTATAAAGGAGAAAAGTTCTATGAGTTGAGATCCGCGGTATCTGCTGCGAATTTAGTTACTGCATCAGGAATAGCTCCTCTGGAATTTGCGATGGAAGTACTGAAAAAATTAGATGTATTTGCACCCGATACATTACATTCATGGTATAACCTAAATAAGACTCATAAACCTGAATACTTCTTCCAGTTAATGAATTCAATAAATAGCTGAGCTAAAAAATCAACTTAGCAGTTTTATATTAGTTCAAATAAAAATAATGAAGTAACTGAAAAGCTCACTTTCTCTATTTTGTTTTGCAGAGAAGTTGGGCTTTTTAATTTGGAATTTCCTTAACGTTGTAAATCCGCATTATCCTGACGCTACCCCATATAGCAAGAAAAATCTATTTGTAATACTAATATAAATTATTCTTAAATTTTAAACTGAAAGGTATTACAGGTTGGCATTTATGTTTAAGTTTTGTTAGTCTTTCTAAGATATAAATACATTTATCTGCGAGAGTTATTTTTAAATCGTTAATTATGATCATTTATTATGTAATTATTGACGTATAAAAATGTTCTTTTGGGGATGATAATTTAGGTTATTTGGATAATAACAAAAAGAATATGCTTCTTTTTTAGTGATTGTATAATTATTAGAATTTTTAAATTTAACAGAAATATATACTTGAATGAAGTATATATTTCTGTTAAATTTATCCTATGGACAAAACAAGTTTAATTAAAGGTCATTTAGAAATGTGTGTGTTATCTATTTTGTCGAAAAAGAAAAGTTATGGTTATGAAATTATGAAAGAACTTGAAGTATACAATTTAAAATTGAAAGGAGTAGGAAGTATTTACCCTATTTTAACTAAGTTAAAAAATCAAGAGTGGGTAAATACTTATCAAGAAGTAACAGACAGTGGTAAAGTTAGAATCTATTATGAAATTAATGAAAACGGGAAAATACGTCTTGAGAAGAAAATTAATGAATGGTTAGAATTGCAATCTGATATTCAAATATTATTAAAAAGCGGTTTGAAAGGGGACCTTCTGAAATGAGGAATGAATTAAACGGTAAAGAAAAGCAATTTTTAACTGACGTACTTAAGGAATTAGAGCAATACGATATCAGCTTAGAAGAAAGGGAAAATATTAAGCAACAAATATTAGAGCATGTTCAAGAATGTCGTGAAAATGGGGAGGATAGTATAAATGATCTAGGTACGCCTCAATTATTTGTTCAAGATTTTTTAGAAATAAATGAAATTGACCTACAAGCTAAAATGAGACAACTTCAAAATGAAAAGGGAAATTCGAGCACATTTATCTTAGGTGGCATATTCATCGCAGTTATTACTTACCTCATCTCACAAACTACACTTTCACTATTTTTAACCGAATCATTTAACGGAGCTAATAGCAAAAATACATTTAATTTTAATCTTTTATATCGTATAGCAGAGAATCAATGGTGGAACTATATATTAATAATGTTTAGTTTTACGCTCTCTATATTAGTATTTATTAGCCTAGTAAGTTATAAAAAAAGAAAGCTATCTAAAGTATAATGAAGAAAACTATCTATAAACTATTTCAAATTTGTATTCTTTGTAATGTATTAATATTATGTATCGTACATCCAAAAGTTTATGCTGAGCAAAATATTAAAGTTACTTTAGATAAGTACATTGAAAAATTTATAAAGGAGCAGAAGATTCCAGGAGCTTCTGTTGCAATTGTACATCATAAAGATGTATTCTTCGCAAAATCGTGGGGAATTACTGGAGAGTCTGAAAAAAAGGTAACAAGTAAAACGCCGTTTGCAATCGGTTCAATAAGTAAATCTTTAACAGCTTTAGCTATAGTCAAGTTAATAGAAGATAAAAAAATAAAATTAGAGGATCCAGTTCAACAACATCTTCCTTCGTTTAAACTAAAAGATACACAATCAACTTCAAATATAACAATCCAACATCTACTAACTCATACAAGTGGAATAAATACATATGAAGGCTTAGCATTATCAGATAAACAATTAAAGAGTTCTAAAGCATTAAAAGAAAATGTAACGAAACTTTCAAAAGTAAAATTAAATGCCCCACCAGGGGAAAAGTATCAATATAGTAATGCAAATTATATGATACTTGGTGCCCTTATTGAGGCAGTCACAAATGAAACATATTCTTCATATATAGAAAAGCATGTTTTTCAGCCTTTAAAAATGAATGGCGCAGCGGCAAATAAAGATAGTGCATATGAAAAAGGCTATTTAACAGGTTATCAGTCGTGGTTTGGTATACCAAGAAAAAGTGTAGTGTCTTATGATAATGCTGGAGCACCGTATGGTTATATTACCGCGAATTTGGAAGATATGATTCAATTTATAATGTTTTTGAATCACCAAGAGTACACTCAATTTTTAAAGAAAGAAAGCATGGATCTTTATCTATCACCGCTTTATAAAATAAATTCAGAAAAAAGTTATGGGTTTGGATTAAGAACAACAAATATAAATGATGGCGAAACGATGGTTTGGCATTCAGGATCAACGCCCGATGCTCGTGCAGAAATGTTTATTTTAAATAAAAGCGGCTGGGCTGGTGTGATTTTAACGAATAAAAATCATGTATTAGAAGAAACAGCACTAACGGTATTGAAAAAGGGGATTATTAGTATTTTGAACGGGGAAAAACCTGGTGATATCCCTAAAAACATACCATTCACACAAATTGTTATGTCGATAGTCACACTCTCACTCATTATTACATCAATTATGTTAGTGAAAAAGTATAAACGTAAGAAAACTTGTAAAAAAATAACTAGGCTGTTCGTTGGGAGTATATTTCTACTATTATCTATTATTTTGATCCCACTTCTTATTTATTGCACAAATTCACCGTGGCATACGACTAAATTGTTTGCAGCGGATGTAGCTTTACTCGCTAGTATTACAGTAATTTTATTAGCTGTGAACGGACTGATATCAATATTTATAGCCTTGAGGAGTAAGAAAGTATAAGGGTAAATAATTGAAGAAATATAATTTAAGTTGTTAAAAATAGTTGACTCTCACATAATGTCATTGTTTAAGCTAAAGTTGAGCTTCAAAGTAGATAGAATTTTTAGGAGGAAGCCATGTTTAAAATTGGAGATTTTTCAAAACTATCTTCCATTAGTATACGTATGTTGAGACATTACGATAAAGTGGAGCTATTACAGCCAGTAAAAGTTGATGAGCAAAGTGGTTATCGATATTATTCAGCAGCTCAATTAAAGAAAGTAAATCGAATCCAAACGTTAAAAGATATGGGGTTTAATATCGCTACCATTAAAGAAATAATAGAATGCGATAATATAGATAGTATAAAGGAGCAATTTCTAAATCGTAGTACTCAAATTAAAGAAGACATGAATAACCTCCAAAAACAATTACGTCTCCTCGAAGACTCAATGAAAACGATGAGAGAGGATGTTGTTGAGATGAACTATCATATTTCAATAAAGGAAATTCCAGAAAGAAATGTAGCTAGTGTTAGAAAGGTTATTCCATCTTATAATCACGAAGGGGATTTATGGGGTATATTAATGCAAGAAATACAAATGAAAAATATTAATATTGCCCATCCGAGTTATAGTATTGCGGTTTTCCATGATCGTGAATACAAAGAAAATGATGTAGATGTAGAAATACAGCTAAGTATTTTAGGTAAGCATGAAAATACAAAAGATGTTACATTTAAAAATATAGAATCAACTCATGTAGCTTCTATAACGGTTAATGGAAGTTATGAACAAATGACAGCTGTAAATGAGGCTGCAGCAAAATGGATTGAGACAGAAGGTTACGAATTAGCAGGCCCGATGTTTAATATTTATCATGTGAGCCCAGCGATGGAATCGGATCCTAATAAGTGGGTTACAGAGGTTTGTTATCCAATTAACAAATAAGTAAAAAAAGGCATATTTTATGCCTTTTTTTATTTTATTGTGCTCAAAAATGTATAGCTAAAGGGCTTGTCGGTTTGATTCATCAACTAAATTACAAAAATATGTGGAGGAAGTTAAAAAATTTTATACCTACTGGAAATTGTGTTTAAATAAAAACCTTCAAGATAATTTACAGTTGAATCTTAAATTAATGATATGTGTATCCTCCATCAGGAAACAATACATTGCCTGTAGTAAAGCCATTTTGCATTAAATACAGGACAGTATGTGCAATTTCATCATTATGCCCAGGTCTCTGTACAAGAGAAAGAGATTTATAAGCTTCATAAGCAGCTAGTCTATTTTCGTTTTGTTCATTTTTCCTTTGTATCGTTCCAGGAGAAACAACATTAACTCTAATTGGAGCTAGTTCAACAGCTAAAGCTTTTCCTAAACTTTCAATAGCGCCATTACAAGCTCCGTAAGCAGGCGCTCCTTTAAGTGGCCTTTGACTAAATGCACCGGACATTAATACGATAGATCCAGAGTTTGAGAGAAAAGGAATTGCATATTTTACGGCATAATATTGTGGCCAAAACTTTCCGATAAAACTGCTTTCGGCGATATCGTCCGTAGCAGTTATTGGTCCAAGTGTGTAAGAGGCCCCTGGTGTGAATAAATGATCAAAATTCCCAACTTTCTTGAAAAAATCTTGTAATTGGTTTTTATCTTGGTTATCCAATACATAGGTTTGAAGATGGTTGTTATTTATTACTTCTCGAGCAATCATTAATTTTTCTTCTGAACGGCCTGTAATAATAACATGTGCGCCTTGTTCAATTGCTTGTTTTGCTGTTGCTAATCCAATACCAGAACTCCCGCCAATGATAACGATATGTTTATCTTTTAACACAGTAATAGACATGATTAAACATCTCCCTTAATATAAGATTTAAAATAAGTTGTGTTAATTTTATTATTCGTTAAAAAATGACTACTGAAAAGTACGCGCTTTATATGTACTTAGTCGCGAATTTCGTACTAATCGCTTGTTGTATGGATACATAATATAAAAAATTACTGGGGGGAGTGGTGAGGAAAATGAATTTAGAGGATCCGAAATTAAAAGGGGTAATAGCAACATTACAAATAATCGGAGGTAAATGGAAACCACTCATTTTATTTATATTATTAACAGATGGAACGAAACGGTTTGGTGAATTAAAGCGATTAATACCAGACATTTCTCAAGGAACATTAGCGAAGCAGCTTCGTGAATTAGAGCACGATCAACTAATAAAACGCGAAATTTATCAAGAAATACCACCTAAAGTGGAATATAGCTTAACTGAGCATGGAAAAACAGTTAGTACTGTTTTGGATAGTATGTGTGGTTGGGGAAGAGGACATTTAGAATATATCGATAAAAACAAACTATAATATTATTATGTAAACTAAATGTGATGTGTCGAAACATATCGTTTTAATAATTTATATTTTATAATATACAATTAAATAGTGTTATAGGTTATTATATATGGAGTCTTCCAGATGAGGTGATATAGATGAAATGCTGTATCGTTCGAAGTAACTAGTTGTTCGGGGCTGAAAAAATGCGTACCAGATATAAAAGGAGATTTACGAAAATATCAACTTTGAGTCTATTTCGGGGATCATCATAAACATTTAATACATTTTTGCAAAGGGGAAATAATAAAATGAATGAATTAGAGTACAAAAACTTTTATGATAAAGTGGGAAGTGAAAACGGCTGGGATTTTAGTAAGCTAAAATGTGAGACTGTAGGAGACACCTGGGACTTTTATAGTGAAGTGAAAGTAAGATGTAAACCATCACATATTTTACTTGATGTTGGTACAGGTGGAGGAGAAAATGTACTTAACATAGCATCTTCAGCTGCATCACTGATTGGAATAGATAATTCTAATGGAATGATCAAAACAGCACATTTTAATTTGAATAAAGCAGGTGTACAAAACGTTGAATTTCTCCAAATGGATTCTGAAGTTTTAACGTTTCCGCATGCTCATTTTGATATTGCTTCAAGTTGTCATGCGCCGTTTGTAGCATCTGAATTGGCAAAAGTAATGAAAAAAGGTGCTTTTTTCTTAACACAACAAGTTAGCGAATATGATAAATTAAATCTTAAAGAAGCATTTGGTAGAGGGCAATGCTTAGGTGAAAGAGATGGTACGTTAAAAGATAAGTATATGGGTGAACTTATTAGTGCAGGATTTGAACTCGTGCAAGTACGTGAATATGATGTAACCGATTATTACAGTACTCCTGAGGATCTCATTTTTTTATTAAAACATACGCCTATTATTCCTAGATTTGGAGAAAAAGAAGAGGACTTTAATATTTTACAAAAGTTCATTGACGCTAATAGTTCCGAAAAAGGTATTCGTACGAATTCAAAAAGGTTTATGATTATTGCTGTTAAATCATAGTGTATTTTAACGTAAAAGCTGATTTTCTTTAAAAGAAAATCAGCTTTTTTTGTGGAAAAGAATGCAGGGAAAACTTAAAAATCATAGAAATAGGTAAAGTGGTAATCTGAAAATTGAAATATAGGGGATAATTATTTTGAAACTTTACTATATTAACAACGAAAAAATAAACGCACATATTACTGAGTGGGGAAACAATGAAAAGCCCGTTATCTTTTGTTTACATGGGTTAGGTAGTACGAGTTTAAGTTTTATAGAAATTGCAGAAGAATTAAAGGAAGAGTATAGATTTATCTCCATTGATGCACCTGGGCATGGTAAAACACCGCCCTTTGAAAGAACGGAAGATTATGAGATGCTGAATTTAGCAAACTGGTTAAATGAAGTAATAAATGAACTGAGAATTGAACATTTCTATTTTTTATCACATTCGTGGGGAAGTTTTGTAGCACTATTTTATTTATTAAATAATCCAGAAAAAGTACTAGGAAGCATTCTTATTGATGGAGGATATCAAACAAAAAGGCTTCAAGAAGAAACGCTTGAAGAGGAAATCGCGTATTACGAAAAGGATTTTGAAGAATATATTTTTAATAATTGGGATGGATTTTTCAAAAGTGAAAAAGAAGCCTATACTAGGTGGTCTCCATTATTAGAAATTGCTGTAAAAGACCTAGGGATTGAAATGGATAATGAAGTATGTTGGCATGCGAGAGGTACAACAGCTGGTAATATAATAAGAGGTATGCATAAAGATGAAACGATAGATATTTACGAGAAGTTACCATCTAATATTATATTGCTTCGAGCTACACTACCGCAGATATGGGATGAATATAGAGATAAAACAGTGGAAATTTTCAAGTTAAAAACTGGCGCGAAAGTAAAATTAATCTCTGATACTACACATTTATTACACTGGGATAAACCAGAAGTTGTTATAGAGGAAATAAAAAGTAATTGGAGCTAACATATTCATACTAAAGTTGTAGTTTTTACACGAAAAATCCACCCTTCGGTTTGATTTTATCTATTTATAAGTGTAATACAATAAGAATAGATAATAAGAAACAAGGGGGAATGTAAAGTGATTACACATATATCAGATATAAAACTACAAACGGTTTCTATAGAAGGGGTAAAACAAGTTTATAAAGACATATTATCTTTTCCAATAAAAAAAGAAACCGCATCATATATTCAATTTGAAGTAACACCGTATACAACAATTAGTTTTCAAGAAGTATATGAACCAATTGCACCTGCGCATTTCGCTTTTGAGATCCCATATTCAAAATTTCATGAAACAGTAAGATGGCTTGAAGGTTCTGGATTACTCATTGTGAAATGGAAAGATGGTCATACAATTGATGAGGAAAACGGTCGATTCAATTTATGCTTTAAAGATGGTGATGGAAATCTTCTCGAAATTATCGCACATAGTTATGTTAAAGAAGAGGTATTAGTCCCGCATTCACCGTTAAACATTTTATACGTAAGGGAAATTGGTCTTCCGGTTAAAAGTGTACCTGTATTTACGGAATGGTTGAAATCAAATCTAGACATGAAAACGAAGGAAGATGGGGATATTTTCAACTTTGTTATAGGTGGCACTGCATATATCATCGCAACCTGGTGGCAGCGACCTTGGATTCCCATTACGATGAAAGCTTTACCACCGAAAGTACATGTTTCATTCGGAACACCGGATCATGCGTTTTTACAACAAATCCAAAATAACTTTAAGAAAAATGGTGTTCCATTTGAAAGTAAACATATTGAAGTATTGTTTATTCAACAAGGGTATTCATTTTCTGTTTTGCATACACCGGAGTTTCATTCCGATATTCCTAGAAAATTAAACTTACCACTTTCTATATAATTATAGGGAGGGGTAAGTTTTTTTCATTTTCATGAAGAAGGGTTTCAATATAATTACACTGAATTTATAGAGGACTATAAAGCGTTATTCTAATTTACTGTAAGGAGAGAAATGAATTGAATCTAGGAAATCCGATAGCCAAAGGAAATACGGCTGAAATTTATCTTTGTGATAATAAAGTTGTGAAATTGTTTAAAGAATACCTCCCTAATACAGAATCTCTATCCGAAGCACGAAAACAAAAGTATGCATATTCATGTGGTTTATACGTTCCTAAAGTATTTGAAGTTACAGAGATACAAGGTAGACAAGCTATTATTATGGAATATGTAGAAGGGGAAAGTGTTGGTGAGTTTTTGCTTAATAATTTGAGTAAAGCGGAGCATTTCATAAGTATTTGTGTAAGTATACAACAAAAAATTCATGCTATATCTGTGAGCTCGGATGAAATAGAACCGATGGAAGAAAGGCTTTATCGTCAAATTAACTCCGTACATGATCTGGATGAAAAACAAAAGGGAAATATATTAAAAAAGTTAGATTCAATCACATTTGAACCTAGATTATGTCATGGTGATTTACATCCGTTTAATTTAATTATGAGTAATGGTGATGTGAAAATTATAGATTGGGTTGATGCTAGTTCAGGTGATATTCGTGCAGATGTGTTTCGGACATACTTATTGTATTCACAGAATTCAGTGGAATTAGCTGAAATGTATTTACATATATATTGCAAAAAAACAGGTTTATTAAGAGATGAAATTTTCCAGTGGGCTCCTATAATTAGTGCAGCTAGACTGGCAGAGACTAAACCTCTGTAAATAAAAGATGTTTTTCATGTATTTATTCTGATTCTTGTAAGGATGGTGTATCATTTGTTTTTTTACTCATTGATATTCCCTGTTATTTTTTTCTTGCTAATTCTTTTCGGTTTGTCATATACTTAAAAGAGACCAAACGTTTTCTTTTAGGAGGACACAATGCGTAAAGGTGAATTAACAAAAAGAATGATTCTTGATCGTTCCTCTGCTCTGTTTAATGTAAAGGGCTATAGTGGTTCTTCAATTTCTGATATTATGCGAGAGACTGGGCTGGAGAAGGGTGGTATTTATCGTCACTTTAAAAATAAAGATGACTTGGCTGTTCAAGCCTTTCAGCACGCAACTTCACAAATGGGAGTGCGTTATGTTGAAGAGATAAAAAAAGCATCCAATACGTTGGATAAGTTAAAAACTTTTATTTCAGTTTTTACATCTCTCATTAATAATGATCCTCTTCCTGGAGGGTGTCCAATCATGAACGTAATGTTAGAAGCAGATGATTCCCATCCTCTCATGGCAGTACAAGCACAGATAGCGATGAATCAATTACTTGGAATAATTGAAAAGATTATTACGTATGGAATTGAGCAAGGAGAGTTAAAACCAGATACTCAAGCAAAGCAGATTGCTATCATCTGGATTTCTTCTCTTGAAGGAGCACTTGCCTTGTCACGCTTATACCAAGATACAGTCTATATTGATACAGTATCGTCACGACTTTTAGATGAATTGGAAAAACAAATTACGGCCAAGTAAGCCGTAATTTTTATCGCTAAAAAGAGACTATTCGGTTTCTTTTTTGAGGGGGTGATCACTTAATAGAAATTCCATAATGGAACTATGAAAAAACGGATGAGAGAAGAATGGTACTAATACAAAATAGTAAATTGAAAAATGTGTAGAGTATGAACAATTTCGGCCTACCTGTTTCTAATTTTTGGAGGAGTGTGAAAAAGGATATGAGAGAAATAGAAACAATCGTAATTGGCTCTGGACCTGGAGGATATGTTGCTGCAATAAGAGCTTCACAATTAGGGAAACAAGTGGCAATTATTGAAAGAGAGAATCTTGGTGGCGTATGTGCTAACGTCGGCTGCATTCCATCTAAGGCACTTATTTCTGTAGGTCATCGTTTTGAGGAAACAAAGCATTCAGAAAATATGGGTATTTTTTCTTCTGGTGTAAATGTTGATTTTGCAAAAGTACAAGAATTTAAAAACAACGTTGTAAAGAAATTAGTAGGTGGTGTAGAAGGGTTATTAAAAAGCAATAAAGTAGAAGTGATAAAAGGTGAAGCTTATTTCATGGATGCTAATACTCTACGAGTAACCAATAAAGATGCAGCTCAAACATATACATTTAAAAATGCAATTATAGCTACTGGATCACGCCCAGTTGAAATTCCAGCATTTAAATTTACAAAACGTGTGATTAACTCTACAGGTGCACTTAGTTTAACTGAAGTTCCAAGTAAATTGGTTGTAATCGGTGGTGGTTACATTGGTACTGAATTGGGCTCTGCTTACGCTTCCCTCGGTTCTATAGTAACAATTATTGAAGGAGGTAAAGATATTTTAACTGGCTTCGATAAACAAATGACTCAAATTGTGAAAGAAGACCTTATAAACAAAGGTGTTACAGTAATAGTAGATGCATCCGCTAAAGGTGTTGAAGAAGTTGAAAATGGTGTAATTGTTACCTACGAAATTGGTGGTGAAAAAAAGAAAGTTGACGCTGATTACGTATTAGTAACGGTTGGCCGTCGTCCTAATACTGAAAATATGGGTTTTGAAAAAATCGGTATTGAGTTTTCTGACCGCGGTTTATTAAAAGTTGATCAACAATGTCGTACTAACCTTCCGAACATTTTTGCTATAGGAGATATCATTGCTGGTCCACAGCTTGCACATAAAGCATTTTACGAAGGAAAAGTAGCTGCTGAAGCTATCCTCTGGTGAACTATCATTTGTTGATTACTTGGCAATTCCAGCAGTTTGTTTCACAAATCCTGAATTAGCTACAGTTGGTTATACTGAAGAGCGAGCAAAGGCAGAAGGCATGGAAGTAAAAGTGATTCAATCCCGATTTTCAGCAAACGGTCGTGCACTTGTATCAAATGAAGGTAAAGGGTTCTTGAGGCTATTGGTGCGTAAAGAAGATGGTGTATTAGTAGGTGCTCAAATCGTGGGTAATGGTGCATCAGAAATAATTGCCGAAATGGGTTTAGCAATTGAATCAGGCATGACAGTTGAAGATATTGCATTAACACCACATGCTCAACTAACTTTAAGTGAGATTGTGATGGAAGCGGCTGAGGCCTTAATTTACAATTTTAAATAAATATTAATTAATAAAAATTGGATTTCTTCGTTTTTTAGAAATTCTAAATAAAATAAATGTAGAGATAAATAAATATGTAAAAAACAATCTTTACTAATAAACTTCTTAATAACATATTATGGCTAATTGAGCCGTTTTTTTACCGTAAAAAAGAGACTATTCGTTTTCTTTTTGTGAGAGGATTTATTCATTTATTAGAGAATAAAAAGTGAAATTATGGAAAATAAATATGAGAGGAGAATATAAATGAGTCAATTTGTTAATTCAACAATGGAAGGTAAAAATTTTAGTGCTGTTCAAGTAGGAAAGTGGGAGAATCTGCTTCAATATAAAAATGGAAATCCATTTAAAGCTCCTGGAAAGGTATTTCTTAAAGATGACTTACAATGTACAGGAATGGAAGTTTCACTAAATGTTTTCCCTCCAGGCATTTCGATGCCCTTTTATCATAAGCATAGAGAAAATGAAGAGCTGTATATCTTCGTCAAAGGACAAGGGGAATTCAAGATTGATGATGAAATCCTTGAAATCAAAGAGGGTACTGTCATAAGGGTGGCACAAAAGGGGGAAAGAATTTGGCGTAACAATTCAAGTGAACCTCTCTATTTTATTTGTATTCAAGCTAGGGCAAATACTTTGGAAGAAAGTAATATCGAGGATGGTATTAAGCTAGATAAATCCGTTGAATGGATTGAAAAATAGGTGCCACTGTACGATTAAATATCGTTTCGCTCCTTGTATTTTGTCTTTTGAAGAAAACTTATCTATAGAAAAGTACACCCAATTGTTAAACTGAATGTAACAATTGGGTGTACTTCATAGGAAACCAACTGTGTTTAAAGAATGGCTTTTTTCAATCTTTATTCTATAAAGGTTCATTATCCGTACTTGTTCCTCAGTTAACTCTTCTTTATTCCAATACATATGCATTAAACTATATTCGAATATCTCCTTTAATTTAATAAACAATGGAAGCTGCTCTATCATTTCTTTAGGTAGATCATTTTCCTCCTGGTATCCGTCGATTATTGCTTTTGTAATAGAATTCTCATAGTCGACTATGTTGCCATTCCCAACGAAAGAATATTCTATCGCACTATAGACTGGAACAGCTAAATCGAATATGTAAAAATGTTTTTCACAGTCTTGAAAATCAATCATTGTTAAATTTAAATCATTGTCCACTAATATGTTTTCTAACCATAAATCTCCATGAATTAAGCCGTAATTTGAAGTGGACTTTGGCAGATCCTTTATAGAAGTTAAAACGTCAGATGCAATTTCTCTTATAGTAGTCTCTTCTTTTGGGATATAGTTAAGAAAATTATACTCTTCATTTTCATACCAGTCGTTTATATGTTTTACTGGTTCAATACTTTCAAAATTTTTAGATGCACGATGTAATTTACCAATTTGTTGACCAAGCTTTTTAAATACATTAGAATTCCATTCGTTTCTTGGTAAATGTATACCAGGAGCAGCTTTATATAATACAGCAAAAACTTCTTTATCTAATGTTATTTTCTCTACTAAATTCCCCTTTAAAGAAGGTATTATGGGAGGGACTCCTAAGCCCTTTTGATATAAAAAGTTCGTATATGTAACTTCTTCTAATTGCTCTTCATATGTTTTATAGTTTGTAATTCTAACGAAGTAAGTACCTTGTGCTGTGAGACATTGATACATTTCATTTGTTATTGGTTTCATTTCAATAAAATCCAATGGATATAGTTTATTAATTAGTTTAAGTATCTCTTTTTCTATATTACTCATTTTAACTTCCTTTCCAAACATAAATTTACCACTTACAAAACTACTAGTTCCTTAACTTACAAATTTCGTGTTTTATTTGGTAGAATCCTTTAAAAAAGATTTATCCCGTAAAAGTCCGATTAGTATGGGATAATAATCAGTGGGGAGGAACAAACTTCCCACTGATTAAAGTTTCACTTTATTAGAAAGTTAAGTAAATGTATGGAAAAATAAGATAGCTGAAAAAATATGAAATGAGTAATTACATATGATATTTAAAGGTTCTAGAGGGTGGTTAATGTTATAAACCACAAGAAATATCAAAAGAGAGAAGTGGATACTTCTTATAATATTTAGTGAGGAGGGGGATAAATGAATGAACATATACAGCTAATGATTGAATGGATTGAGGGCAATTTAAAAAAGAAGTTTTCATTAGATAAATTATCTAATTATATGGGATATTCTCCTTACTTCTGTTCGTTTAAATTTCATCAAGTAACAGGGATAAGTATTAGACGATATATTCTTCTTAGAAGATTGTATTTATCAACGGAAGATTTGACGAATGATAGAAAGATAATTGATATCGCATTTGATTACGATTACTCTTCGCAAGAGGCTTATAGTAGAGCATTTAAAACTGTTTTTGGTATAACCCCAGGAAAATTCCAACTTAACAAAATACCGGTTCAATCATTTATTAAACTCTCAATCAATGATGGCAAGGAGTGGGATAGAATGAATTTTTCTAGAAAAATTGAAGTTGATCAGTTACGAAATGCGAAGAGTGAGCTGTTTGATAAAGATGTACTAAATATATTAAATGGTCAATTTATGTATGAAGAATTTAAAAGTGAAAAACTAATGGGGGAGTCTGATTACGCTCCATTTAATGAAGCTATGTGTGTAAATACGACTACTGCACAGATTTTTGATGATGAGTTTATTAAAACAAGGGCAGAAGGACATCAAGGTACTGTAGAAAATTATATGAAAAAGGTTATTCATCCTTTAGAGAATCTTTTTAAGAAAGAGTATAAATGTATCGTTTTATGGTTTGGTGAGGATATGTTTTGCCAAATGAATCTACTTACCGTACTTTCTTACCTTGAACAGTCTGATTATAAGGGAGAAGTATACTTAAATAGCTTCAGAGAGGATGAATTTAAAGTAAGTCAAATTGAACTTGAATTAGGGAACTATTTTTCTGTTTACAATGAAGTTCTAGTAAATCATAAAAAGCCATCTCATGAGGTACTACCTGTAATGTATCAGGCGATAGATTTATACTTAGAAATGCTAAAAGAAAATAATGTAGTAGTAAATTATAGCTCCAAAAATAAAGATTTACCAACACAAGAGTTATTAAAAAGGTTATTTAATCTTTTTCCAGCAATAGGATATGGGGACCTACAATATATAGAGCTTATTAATAAAGCGAGATAAAAATTGAAACTAATTAGATGAGAATACAGTACAAAAGATGCACCTAAAAGGATAGGTGCATCTTTTGTACTTATATTTGTTCAAGTAAATTTAATTCTTCTTCTACAAATGCCATTAATTCTTTTATTGTCTCACTAGAAAAATCAAAACGAATTCCAGCTGCTTCATATACCTCTGGTAAGGATTCAGAGCTACCTAGGGATAATGCTTGTTTGTAATTTTGTAGTGCTTGTTTAGGATTCTCTTTATATTGTTTATACATTTGCAATGCACCAAGTTGCGCGATTGCATATTCGATATAATAGAATGGTATTTCGAATATGTGTAGTACAGGTAACCAGCCAGTTGCTATCCAGTTTTCATAACCTTCAATATTTACCACATTCGATT
The DNA here is from genome assembly GCF_056396785.1 of Bacillus sp. 05T21. NCBI lineage: Bacteria > Bacillati > Bacillota > Bacilli > Caryophanales > Bacillaceae > Bacillus > Bacillus sp. 05T21. The sequence continues at coordinate 74,910 of NZ_JBFTMD010000004.1, forward strand.
GGTAAGTGTTATGTAATTCTAAATATTTTTCATTTCTTTCTTTAGCAGTATGATTTGGATTTTCATACATCCAATGTTGGAATTGATCAACGATAAGCATTTGTGGTAAATACTTAACAATATCTTTAAAGAAATCTAATTTTGCTTTTATAAATTCTTCTGTATTCTCATAAAATGTATCCCAATACTCCATCGAAAACAATTCCATTGTCATGCTGGCTAGCTCAGCTGATTCTGAAGGGATTTCTAAATATTTTTGTAGCTTTAGCTGCTTCATACATTCATTATGAATACTATGGCCCATTTCATGGAGGAAAGTAGTAACATCATAATGTGTATGATTGAGATTCATAAAAATAAAAGATAATTGAGAAGCAGGTAAGTGTTCGCAAAATCCTCCAGGTGCTTTTCCTTTACGACTTTCTAAATCTAAGCAATTATTTTTATGCATACGGCTCAATAATGCAGAAAATTCTGGGTCTAGTTTTTGTAAAATATGAGAACTTTTTTCGATTAAATCACTCTCGTCTTCAATGGGTTTTAACACTTTTTGATTTGGTGCGGCTGCTTTTAGATCCCACGGACGAAGTGTATCTACTTGAAGTTCAGCTTTTTTCTCATTAAATATATTATCAATAAGTGGCACAACGTATTTACGAACGGATTCTGCAAGTTCATAGCAATCATCAGCCGTATAATCAAAACGTTCATATTTTTTAAACATATAATCACGATAATTATCTAATTGAATGTTTTTTGCCTTTTGGTGACGGATTGCAATTAATTCATTTAAAATATGTTGTAAATTATTTTCAACAGATAAAAATTTTTCGGAAATGAGCGTTTTTGCTTTTTTTCGTATATCACGATTCGGATTTTGTAAGTAAGACTGTAGTTCAGTAATTGTTTTTTCTTCGCCATCCCATAGTGCAGTCAAACTGCCTGTAATTTCGAAGTACTCGGTTACTAATTTGTCTTCTTTTACTTCTAAATCGATGTTCTTTTCACAAAATAATGTTTGCGCATTTTTTATTTTTTTATCTAGTAAGCTATAAGTTTTTGGATCAAGTTGCATTCGAAATGGTGACTCTAAATATTTATTATCAAAGGAATTTTGATAACGTTTCAAAAGAGGCCTTACATATTGTTGATCATATTCAAACGTATCTTTTATTTCTTTGTTATCTGTATTACATTGAAAGTCAATATAGTGTGATCTTAATTGTTCTTCGATTTCCCATATTAATTTCGACTGTATTTTCAGCCAATTTTCTAAATCTTCTCCTGAAGAAATGGGTTTACTTAATAAAGTAGACAATTCGTTTTCTAGCTCATGTATATTACGGATATCGATCGTATTAGAGTTCTGCATTATTTACCCCTCACTTTTTATTTACTCAAGGAGGTCTTCTTCTTTTTCGCTATGATTCCTTGTTTGCCTAGAAAATTTGTGCCTATTACTCCAAGAACAATCATAAGTGTACCGACAATATGATAGTAGGAAATTTGCTCCTGTAAGAATACAACGCCTGCGATAATGGTAATAAGTGTAGATAAGTTGCTAAAAACACTTATTTTCGCTGCTTCAATATAAGATAATGAATAGTTTAATAACAATGCTGTTAGTAAGGAAGATAATAATCCTAAATATAAAATGGAGATAAGGAATGTTCCATTCGTAAATGGCTTAAAGTATACAGTTATTGTACCTTTGTTCATATGGTCAATGATTGCGATGAAATTAAAACTAATAAAACCGATTGCTGTCATTGTGTATGTTAAATCCATTAGCTTGAATTTCTTTGTCATTTTCCGAGCTAACACATTATAGCAAGCAGATGATAATGCCGATAATAAAATGAGAATAACACCGATGAAGCTCGTTTCATGAGCCCCTATACCATTCATAACAAATATATAAATGACACCTATGACAGAAATACATACTGATGTTTTTTGCCATGTATTCGTATATTCTTTTAAAAAATAGGAAGCTAGTATCATCGTAAATATAGGGATCGCTGCTTGTATAATTCCAGCTTCAGATGAACTTGTATATACTAAGCCAAATGCTTGGAAAGCAAAGAACAATGCTGGATAAAATATTGCGAGTGGTAAAAGTGTAAGTATGTTTTTAAATGATATATTTAACTTTACAAAACCCAAAATAACCGGAATGGTTGCTGCTATGAAGGCAACTGTAAAACGGTGAGCCAGAGTATCAAGAGGACTCGTAATGGTTAGTGCTAGTTTCACAAACATAAATGAAAACCCAATAATAAATGTATAGAGTAATGCTGATATATATGCTTTTGTTGTATTTGTCATAATTCCACCTCATAGTAGTTGATTTCTTACTGGCCAGTATACGTACATAGTAATCCTTCTGATCTAGTGCTACAATGTGAACAAATACAAACTGTACCGGTACAAAAAAATAGGAGGTGTAATGATGTATAAATATTTACATGTTTTGAACGACTTAGAAAGTATGATTCAAAATGGTGAGATAAAAGAAGGAAAGAAATTACCGTCTATACGGTCGCTTGTTACACAATATGAATGTAATAAGGCGACTGTAATACGAGCGCTGCATGAATTGGAAAAGCGTCATATTATTTATTCTGTACCTCAAAGTGGATACTATGTTGTTAAGAAATCTGGGAGTTACATAGAAAATAACGAGATGATTGATTTTGCTTCTTCAGCACCAGATCCCGATGTTTTTCCATACTTAGATTTTCAGCATTGCATTAATAAAGCGATTGATACATATAAGAATGATTTGTTTATATACGGAACACCGAAAGGGTTACCATCTTTAATTTCGGTTGTGCAAAAACAATTAGCAAACTATCAAGTTTTCACTAATGAAGAAAACATATTTATAACGTCAGGTGTCCAGCAAGCACTTGCTATATTAACTTCTATACCATTTCCAAATGGACATAGCACAATACTAATTGAACAACCAAGTTACCATTTATATATTGAATATGTAGAAATAAATAACATTCCTGTAATCGGAATTAAGCGTACGCATGAAGGGATAGATTTAAATGAACTAGAGAGGGTATTCAAAACAGAAAAAATTAAATTTTTTTATACAACTCCAAGGTTTCACCATCCACTTGGAACGTCGTATTCTAAAAAAGAGAGAGAAAAGATTATTAAACTTGCGAAGAAATATAATTTATTTATAGTGGAAGATGATTATTTAGCAGATTTAGAGACTGATTCAAAAGTAGATCCTTTTTACAGTCAAGATAATTGTAACCATGTTATATATTTGAAAAGTTACTCAAAGATTATTTTTCCAGGTTTACGAGTTGGAGTTGCAGTCATTCCGCCATCCATCGCAAATGATTTCCATAAATATAAAAAGATATTAGATATTGATAGTCCGATGATTTCTCAAGCTGCTTTAGAAATTTATATAAAGAGCGGAATGTTTGATCGGCATAAACATAAAATTAAAGCTTCGTACTACAATAGATCAATAAAACTAGCAGAAACATTAGAAAAAGTGCAAAATGAAAACCCATCTTTGTTTACATATAATAAGCAAAATACATTGGGAATACACACTTGTTTAGAAATGCAGAAAAACATAGTGACGGAAATACTTATAAAAAAATTAAGTGAAAATCAAATAAGTATTGATTCTATTGATAGAAATTATTTAAATGATTTTCATAAAGAAAGGTTGTTGAAGTTAAACGTATCGAATGTAAAGGAAGATAAGATTGAAGAAGGTATTCGCAAAGTAATTGAGGAAGTAAAACAATTGGGACGTCTAGATTTTCAATTTAAAAAAGAATAATACGTATAAGGAGGTTTGTTATGAAACGAAAAATAATAGCCTTGTTTGTATGTATTACTATAGTTATTGGAGCACTTGTAATTATTATCAATAGTAAAGAAAGTGACAAATGTATAGCAGTTGCTATGTATTCGAGAGGTGTTATAGTGGATCATAACAACGAACCTATATCTAATGTGAAAATTTATGAAGATTCCATTAAAAGTAAAGAGCGTGCTATTTCAAATCTACAAGGTGAATTTGAAATTATTAATGGCGTGTGTGGTAAAATTACGTTACAATTTGTTACTCCTGATGGAGAAATCTATACGAAAGAATATGATAGTGAGCATATACCAAAAATAATTAAACTTAGTGATAAAAATGAAGGAGAATGATATGAAACCATTACAGGGTAAAGTTGCGGTTGTGGCCGGAGCAACAAGAGGTGCTGGAAGAGGCATTGCGATGATGCTTGGTGAAGCGGGTGCAACTGTATATGTAACAGGAAGAAGTACTAAAGGGAATTTATCCTGTATGGGAAGAACTGAAACGATTGAAGAAACGGCAGAGCTTGTTACAAAGCAAGGCGGAAAAGGAATCGCAGTTCGTGTTGACCATACAGTAGAAGAAGATATTAAAGCTTTATTTACAAAGATTCAAGAAGAACAAAATGGACAGCTTGATATTTTAGTAAACGATGTTTGGGGTGGTGATCCTTTAACTGAATGGGGGAAACCTTTCTGGGAACACAATCTACATAACGGATTATTAATGCAACAAAGAGCGGTTCATTCTCATATGATGACGAGCTACTACGGTGTACCATTAATGGTGAAAAATAAGAAGGGGCTTGTTATTGAAATTACAGATGGTGTCGATTATCAATATCGAGGTAATTTGTACTATAGTTTAGCAAAAGTCTCAACAATTCATTTAGCAGAAGCTATGGCGAAAGATTTAGAACAACAAAATATTACAGCTGTCGCAGTTAGTCCAGGATTCCTTCGTTCAGAAGCGATGTTAGATATATTTGGTGTAACAGAGGAGAATTGGCGAGAAGGAGCTAAACAAGACCCTCATTTTATCGCTTCAGAAACTCCTTTCTTTGTTGGAAGAGCAGTAGCAGCGTTAGCAAGTGATCCAAATGTTCATGAAAAAACGGGACGAGCGTTAAGTTCATGGGAATTAGGAAGAGAGTATGGATTTACAGATATGGATGGAAGACGACCAGACTGGGGAAAATACTTCGAAGAGAATATTTTAAATCAAAATTAATATTTTTTAAGAGCACTCATTTGTAGGAGTGCTCTTTTTTATTTAAGAATAAGTATTATAGATTTTCCACAAAAAAGATGGTAAATAATTCCTGATTGATGGTATCCTTTAAGTATAGTTTATATATTTTATATGGGGGGGAAGTGTATGGCAGTTCTTGTAGTAGAAAATTTATATCAAATGTCTTTATTACTAATGCTCTTATGCTCATTTTTCTTTTATAGATATTTAAAGAATATAAAACGTGAGAGAAAGCTGACTGTTTTTGAATTTACGATGTATATTATTACTCTATTTACGATTTATACTTGGGTATTCACTTCTATTATTAAATTTTTGTCTAAATCATAATTTGCATTGAAACTCTCTATTATAAAATAGTTACTTTTACCTTCTAGGAATATAAACATAGTCTGTGTCTAAATCAACTACAATATCACTTAAAATATCTTTTGAATAAATTTTTGAAATACGTTGATAATTATTTCTAACACAAAATAAGGAAACAATTTCGTTATAAGATAGATCATTGTGTTTTATGTTTTTATACTTTTTCTTTAAATCAGCAATGGAACAGTTACTTCCAATAACATACTCATTAATTTCATATCCATCAAATTCAATTATCATGTGATCACTGTTGAGTGCTAGCCAACGTTATAGCTTTAATTTTGGATGAATCTATTATACATTGTTTGAATTTTGGTGAGAATATATTTTGTAAAGTGGGAGGGTAGTAATGGAACAATATAAGTTAGTTTTAGAAGGACATAAACAATTAAATTGGCAAACTTGTGAAATTAAGTCTATACAGGATGATGAAATTATCGTTAAAACAATCGCAGGTGCAATTAGTATTGGAGCAGAGTTACCACAGTATAAAGAATCGGATGTTACAGATACTAATCCTTTTTATCCAAGAAAAACTGGATATGAAAGTTATGGTGAAGTTATTCAAGTTGGAAATAAAGTAACACATTTAAAAGTAGGTGATAAAGTAGTTTCTTTTTATGGGCATCAAACGATAGGAATAGTTAAGGGACATAAAGTAATTCGAGTACCTAGTTATATAAAACCTAAAGTTGCCTTATTATCCATTCTTTCATGTGATGCTGCTAAAGGAGTATTAAAACTAAACCCACGACAGGATAGAAAGGTACTTATTACTGGAATGGGAGTTATGGGTTTACTCACATGTTATTTCTTAAAATACTATGCAGGTGTGGATCATGTGGATGTTGTTGAACCTAATAGAAATGGAGGAGAATTGGCAAATAAATTTGGTGCAAAAAACATATATGATTCAGAAGAGCAAATAATAGAAACATATAATTACGGTTTTGAATGTTCAGCTACAAATAGCGGATTTCGTACATTGCAAAAGGCCCTTAATAATAATGGTGTAATATGTATACTTTCTGATGGTAATAAAGAAGAACTAGCATTAACCGCCGACTTTTATCGGAAAGAATTGCAAATCATTGGGTCAAGTGACGGATATGATTATCAAAAGCATGCAGATTGGTTTTTTAGAAAAATAGAACAAACACCATTTATAGAAGAAATTTTTGAACATGACATAGATTATACTGCACTCGTACAATGTTTTGAGGAATTGAGTCAAGGGATGATTAATCCTTTAAAAGTATACGTTTCATATGAATAATGAAAAAACTAACCAAATATTTGTCACATACTTTATATATGTTTTGTCTCAATTATGATATTCAAAATAAGAAGGAACACATATGCAAATTTTTGTAGCAGGTGCAACTGGTGTAATAGGATGTTCTTTATTGCTAATGTTAATAAGAGAAGGTCATATTGTGTTTGCAATGATTAGTAATGAGTCGCAAGTAGAAGCAATAAAGAAAGTTGGTGCTATACCAGTAATAGCCGGGAGAGAAGCTTCAAATAATAAAGCACATAAACAGTATGGATGGATACCTTTATATCCTTCATGGTCTGATGAGTGTGTGAAATATCATAAAAATCCTTTAATGGGAATACTAGTAACATTCACAATTAAAGGATTGGACTGTAATGAATATACTTTTTGAAAGCTTTATTTTAATCCTCACTGGAATTATTTTTTTGAAATTGACAGGTAGTAAATCTGTTAGCCAAATGACGAGAGCTGAAATTATTATTGTTGTTTCTATAGGTCGTATTATTGTAGAACCTATATTAAGTAGGAAAGTAGTCCCATCTATTTTTACTGCGTTTATTTTTGCGAGTGTTTTACTTATCATTCATTTTTTTGAATTGAAATCACGAAAAATAGAAAAGTTTCTAAATGGAACTAGCATTATTGTTATAGAAAACGGGGAGATTTTAAAAAAGAATTTATTACGTGCAAAAATGTCAGAACAACAATTATTTATGCATCTGAGAGAAAAAGGTATACATGAAATCAAGAATTTACAACAAGCAACTGTAGAAACGAATGGACGGATTGGGTATCAACTAACTACCAAGGCACAACCAGTTACTTTGGAAATGCTAGAAAAGCTTCTAGAGCAATGTAATCTAAAAAAATAGTTTTAGACTGAAAAGCGCTTCTTGTACATAAAGGAACTTTTCACAAACGTGTAAAAGTCCCTTCAGTAATCCTGAAGGGACTTTCGTGTTATCTAATTTAGCGAGGGTGATGACGATCAATATTACGATTAACAACAACATTAAAGTTCATAAAAATAAACAGAATGAATAATTGACAAAAAATGAGAATAGTAGTAACTTAACGTAAAACATACGCTACCGTATTTTATTGGAGAGATGATATGCAATTAACGAGGGAAGACTGGATAAAAGTAGGATTACAACAATTAGCTAATGAAGGTATACATAAAGTTCGCATTGAAGCACTTGCTCGATTGCTAAAAATAAGCAAAGGAAGCTTCTATCACTATTTTCGTGACCATCAAGAGCTTTTAGATTCTATGCTCGACTTTTGGGAAGTACATGCAACAAAGCGGATTGTTCAAAGTATGGAGCAACAGGATGCCTCTTTAGAACAGCTATTACAGATTAGTTTTAATCGAGATAAAAAAATTGAGAATGGTATTTATGCTTGGGCTAAATATGATCCTGTTGTGGCAACACGTTTAGTAGATATAGAAGAACAAAGAATTTCTTGTGTTGCAAAATTGTATCAAAAAATGGGCGTAGACGAAACTGAATCAATTGATCGAGCGAGACTTGCCTATTTAACGTATGTAGGATGGATGACAAGGTTTGAAGCAAATCCTAATTTTGATATTGATAAAATGGTTGAGCTTTTAACTTCTTTCAGCGGGTGTCCAAACATCCACTGAAAGAAGTGAAAGCCTCCGGCGGATGTCACCGAATTATGCTGAGGCATAATTGATTATTCGATAATAAATGTCCCTAATATGGTTATAAAACCTGAAGGGACAAAATTTTCACTATAACATACGGTAGTGTATGTTATCTTTAAAGTTACGAAATTGGGGGCGAATAAGTGAAATTACTATTAATAGTAGTAGCTGTGGGGCTTCTGTGGTTTATCAGTTTTTTGCATATTTATTGGGCTTTTGGAGGTCGATGGGGTTCTGCTGCTGTTATCCCAGTAAAAGAGGGAGAACATAAGCCTGCTTTTACTCCGAGAATATGGGGAACATTATTCGTAGCCATTCTTATTCTATTAGCTAGTGTCATTATTGTTGTTCAAGTAGGTTATTTACAGGGGTTCGAAGCAAATAGTTTATCTAAAATCGGAAGTATTGTCTGTGCTTTAGTTTTCATTATTAGGGCAATTGGTGATTTTAAGTTTGTTGGATTTTTTAAAAAAATTAAACATTCTCAGTTTGCTAGATATGACACTTGGTTCTATAGTCCATTATGTTTATTCTTTGGTTTTGTCTATATCATGTTGTTGTTTTAATAAGTATAATGAATTCCCTATAAAATAAATTTTATGCAGGAAGAAAACACCTCTTATTGAACAAGTAGTAATAAAAAGAAGTTTGAGCATAGCAATAGAGCAATACGGGTTCTGGTGACAGCGAAGTCCGCTATGATTAGTCATTTGTATTTAAAAAGAGGATAGATAGGGCGAATTTATTCAAGCTCTTCTATCCTTTTAATTTTTATAAATCTAATGTATGACATTAGATAAGAATTCACTATTAATAATAGGTTCAGCTTATATCTTGACTTTTAATAAAATTTTAAAGTGTTGGTTTTTTATTGTATGAATAAGAGGTTAGTTGTTGTTTTGGAGTTTAAATCATTGATTTAAACTTAGCAATTGTATCATGTAATCTTTCTAATCCAATCAACATATCTTTATCATTTAACATTGAATAACTAATTCGTAAATGATTATATTGAGTTTCATGGCTTAACAGACAAGCTGTTCCAGGTAAAAAAGAAACATCTACTTCATTCGCTTTTTGTAATAATGTAAAAGGATCGATTGACTGCGGGAGTGTAACCCATAAGTTAAATCCACCATTAGGTATTTCAAATTCTAATTCTTTTAATGGAGATAATATATCAATTGTTAAATTGCGTCTAATTTGTAAAGCAGTACGTAATTTTTCTAAATGATTTTTCATTCGTTCGGCTCGTAAAAAAGGAAGTAGTGCTTTTTGTGTCAATAAGGGACTACCAATATCCATCGAAGCCTTCACGGCGTATAACCATTCAAAGATAGGACCTTCAGCTATAAGTGCCGCGATGCGAAGACCTGGTGCTAACGTTTTACTAAATCCTTTTAAATATATAACATGACCATTTGTATCAAAGCTTTTTATTGGAGGAGGAATTTTAAAATCCTCAAAATATATCTCTCCGAAAGAATCATCCTCTAAAATGAAAAATTGATAAAGCTCTGCTAGTTCTACAAGTTCCATTCTTCTTTCTTTACTCATTACTGTACCCGTTGGATTCTGAAAAGTAGGATTCACATATAACAAAACAGGATTCTTTCTTTGACAAATATCATCGATTAAATCTGAGCGAATGCCGTTGTTATCAAGACTAACAGGGATAATTTGAACTCCTTTATTAACAAATACATCAAGCGCCGCCCCATAACACGGACTTTCTACTAACACTATGTCTCCAGGCTTTAATAATGTTTGGGCGATTAAATCGATTCCTTGCTGGGCACCACTTGTAATTAATAATTGAGATGGATCTGTAACTAATTGTTGGTGTTCTTTTAAGTAGTTTGTTATTTCCACTCTAAGTTCTTTATCGCCTTGAACAGGTCCGTAAGTTGCTAGTATCATTTGATCTTTATTAAGTAATTTGTGCATTTCATCTGAAAGAAACGGATTTGGTAATAAACGCGGATAAAGGACCGCCTGTGAAAAATCGAAATATTTACGGTGTTGGTTCATCACATATTGAGAACGCATAACATTAATGGATTTCGTTTGTTGCCATTGATATGGAATTGGTTTGAACTCTTTATTCACACGTTTATGTATATAGGCACCTTTTCCTTGTTCAATTCGTATATAACCTTTCGTTTCTAACTGTTTATAAGCTTTACGAACAGTTAATAAACTAATTTGCAAATCATCGGCCATAGAACGTAAAGAAGGGAGGTAATCGCCATGTGAAAGCATCCCGCTTTGAATTCTCTCAACAATTTGCATATATATTTGTTGGTAATATGGTATGTTGGATTCTTTACGTAGTACTATCTTCATAGAATCACCTGTTTTTCTTTTTAATTTAATTAAAGCGAAAAACATCCTGACAATCAACTATATTTTTATTCAACTGTTATATGCGTGGATACACTGTTATACACCATATCCTCTATACTCATTTCAAGAGTAAAAAGGAGGAAGGAAAATGGTCATTTTAAATTATATTTTAGTATGTATTATTTTTGGAACGACATTTTTAACGATAAAAATTGGAATAGAAGCGGGGGCACCACCATTATTTTCAGCTGGAATTCGTTTCTTTTTGGCGGGCCTTATTCTCATTATTATTTTTAAATTAAAGCGAAAGGATATTATGCCTTACTTATTATCGAAACGTATTATATATGCTGGTTTTTGTTTAACATTTATGACATTCGCGACCCTTTACTGGGCTGAACAATATATTTCTTCTGGATTAGCTGCAGTTCTATCTGCAACAGCCCCAATGATGATTTTGCTATTACAATCAAAGAGGAATAAAACAAAATTGCAAAAAGAACAACTTGTTGCTTTAGTTATAGCACTTACAGGAGTTTTGTTTATATCTTTACCTGGCATGCATCAAGAACTTACTTTCATATGGAGTATTGCATGCCTTGTTATATTAGTAGGAGAGTTGTTTTATGGAATAGGTTCTATTCGTTCTAAAGAGATACTTTCAGATTTACCTAACGTATCACCATTTCTTATTAACGGCATTCAAATGTTTTATGGAGGAGTTTTGCTATTAATTGTATCTGTTGTAATGGAACAGCCGAATTTAGCTGTATTAACATCTTGGAATGTACAATGGCCAATTTTATATCTTATATTTGTAGGATCTATCGGTGGACACGGTTTATATTACTGGCTTTTATCAAAAACAAATCCAGTATTTCCATCGACTTGGTTGTATGTATCTCCGTTAATTGCTGTTATTGTAGGTTATTTTGTATTAGGAGAACCATTAAATCCTGCAATGGGAATTGGTGCTTGTTTAATCTTGATTGGTGTATTTTTAGCAAATCGTTCTACGCTGGGCGTTTATTTTAAGCAAGGGAAGTTATTGAAGAAAGAAATGTAAATAATACAAATGGAATCATGGGACTATTAAGTTAATAAAAGTTTATTACTTTATCAACTTAAAAAGCATGTTACTACTGACTTGTAACATGCTTTTTATTTTTACACATTAAGTTTAACATAATTTGCTTAGCAATTAACGAACGATGTACTTTACGAACAGTGTACGTTGTGTTATAAATAAAACAAGTAATTCAATAAAATATAAGGTGTGATAAATGATGGAAAGAAAAAATAAAGGAGAAAAACGTATTGCAATTATAGGTGCTGGACCAGGAGGTTTAACATTAGCTCGTATATTACAGAAACATGGTTTAAAATGTGTCGTATATGAAAGAGAAACATCACCATGGATTCGGCAACAAGGAGGTTCATTAGATATTCATCATGATTCCGGACAAGAGGCGCTTAAAGAAGCAGGATTGTTAGAACAATTTAATGAACTTGCTAGATATGAGGGAGAAGATTTTCGTTTATTTGATAAGAACGGGAAAATATATTTAGATGAAGTAGCGGATCCTAATTGCGGAGATCGTCCAGAAATTGATCGAGGCACTTTACGTGAGTTACTTTTAAATGCTGTTGATCCGCAATGTATACATTGGGGCTATAACTTAACAAAAGCCATTCCTGTAGAAAATGGTATACATGAACTTCATTTTGAAAATGGACATGTAGACACTGTTGATTTAGTGGTAGCAGCAGATGGTGCCTTCTCTCGAATTCGTCCACTTGTCACAAATTCTATACCGCAATATACTGGTATTAGCATGGTAGAATTGAATTTGAAAAATGTAACGAAAAATCATCCTCAGATGGCGAAATTTAATCGACGTGGCAAAGCATTTGCACTTGCGGAGCATAAAGGAATTCTTGCGCAATTAAATGGAGATGACAGTATTCGCGTGTATTTAAGTTTTAGAACAGATAAAAAATGGCTTGATAATTGTGGAATTCCATTTAAAAATTTAGAAGAAGCAAAACATCAACTTCTACAATATTTCAAAGACTGGGATGAAACACTTAAAAATTATATTAGATGTGCAGATGGTGCGATTTTTCCTAGACGAATTTACATGTTACCTGTTGGACTAACTTGGAAAAGTAAGCCTGGTGTTACTTTAATTGGTGATGCTGCACATTTAATGTCTCCATTTGCTGGAGAAGGTGTGAATCTAGCGATGCGTGATGCGGCAGAACTTGCATTATCTATTGTAAAACATGATAATTTGAACGAGGCAATTGAAAATTACGAAGAAAAAATGTACGATTATTCTTCTCAATCCGCTGAAGTGTCAAATGATAATCTTGAGATTTGTTTCTCGGAGGATGCTACTATGAAAATGTATAATCTTATGAATCAACTTCATGAGCAACAATAAAAATATATTTACTAAAGGAGAACTATGGAAGAGCAAACGAATACAATTACTAGTCGTCGTTCACGACCAGCAAAAGAACCGTTAAGTAAGGAAATCATTGTTAAGACTGCTTATGACCTATTAGAGTCTGAAGGTATTTCTGGCCTTAGTATGCGTAAAATTGCAAAAGTATTAGATACAGGCCCGTCTTCTTTATATGTATACGTAAAAAATGCTGATGAATTAAGAGCGTATGTATTAGATTATGGCCTAGGGAAAATTGAAATAACAGATGAGAAAAATGAACCATGGAAAAAAGAACTATTTACACTTGTACATTCATATTTTCGAATTTTATTCGACTCTTCTGGAATGGCAGAATTAGCTTTAATGACAATTCCAATTGGGCCAAATTCTTTAGCCCTTACTGAACAGATTTTGCGTCAATTACATGAAGGTGGAGTTAATGCAAGAGCATCAGCATGGGGAGTAGATATTTTACTGTTATATGCTGCTTCGGTCGCATATGAACAAACAGCTCGCAAAGAAAAAGGTACCACTCTTGACCCAATTCGTGCTTCGTATGAGGCTTTAGATACAGCAAGGTATCCAATGATTGTAAGTCTAAAAGAAGATATGTTATCTGGTGGAGAAGAACGATTCCGCTGGGGATTAGAAGTTGTTTTGCAAGGTATTTTACATACGTAATAATATAATTAGTTTAAAACAGAGAGCTAGTTGAGCGGCACTCTGTTTTTTTTGAAAGAAAAATATGATACCTGTGTCTACAAACTACATTGTTAATGAATTTCAATATCTCTTTTTATACGATAGTAATAGACAACTTACACAATATAACCAGAAGTTAAAGAATTGGTTGGAATCCCTATATATCAAAGGATAGATTTATTTTTAGGTGAAATTGATTATTTAGAAGCTAAAGTTTTTGGAATAAAAGGTGACAAAAGAATTGTTAGAAAGCAAGTAATAACATTAAAAGATTTTGTACCAGACTATTTAATTATAGATAAATTCATGCTGAGACTTTTTATAACCACCGAGGGATATATTGAAGGTGAGAGAAAGGAGCTACTTTTATGGTAATAAAATAAAGATAAAAATATGAAGCGAGAAAATGAGGGTTTTATTTTTATAGAATAAAAAACACACTAGGTCTTTATATCCTAGTGTGTTTTTGTAATTAATTCACTTTTTTTATAAAACCTTTATAATGACGCTTCACAAGTTGACTTTCTAACGTCTTCATCGTTTCTAATGCAACACCTACGATGATTAGTAAACTTGTACCACCGATTTGAGCAGATGGTGGTAATGTAGCGATTTTTGTAAATACAAGTGGTAATATTGAAATTGCTCCTAAGAAAATCGCACCGATAAATGTTAAACGGTATAAAATTTTTGTTACATACTGTTCTGTAGATTTACCTGGGCGAATACCCGGGACATATCCGTTTTGCTTTTTCAAATTCTCAGCCATTTGTTCAGGATTTACTTGAATAAACGCGTAGAAATATGTGAAGGCAACGATAAGACCCACATATAGTGTCATTCCAAATGGATGTGCAAAATCAAGATTCGCAATTATCCATTTAGATACGCTTGAATCAGGGAAGAGCTGCGCAATTGTACGCGGCGTCATTAAAAAGGCTGAAGCAAAGATAACAGGAATTACACCTGCACTATTTACTTTAAGAGGTAAATGAGTATTTTTTGCCCCTTGATATTGATTGTTTCCTGAAACAGCTTTTGCATATTGAATCGGTATTTTTCGAACAGCTTGTTGAATGTAAATAACACCAACAACTATCGCTAAAATTACGAGTCCAATTAAAACCATTTTTATTATGTGCATAAATAACTGATCGCCTGCGTTTTGGAATTGTTGCAAATAAATTTGATTAGCGACATTCGGAATCGCCGCAACAAGTCCTGCGAAGATAATCATTGAGATTCCATTACCAACGCCATTAGCGGTAATTTGTTCACCTAACCAAAGTAAAAATGCAGTACCAGCAGTTAAAACTGTCGCAATAAATAAGTATGTAGTCCAGCTTTGATCTGTAATTAATTGTCCACCTGCTATATTATTAAAACCATAAGACATCCCAATGGATTGTATAAATGCGAGAATGATTGTAAAGTATCGAGTAAATTGAGCTGATTTCTTACGGCCCATTTCTCCTTGCTTTGCCCATTCTGTAAATTTAGGTACAACGTCCATTTGTAGTAATTGTACAATGATAGAAGCTGTAATATATGGTGTGATACCTACAGCAAAGATTGAGAAGTGTTGCAGTGCTCCTCCGCCAAATACGTTTAGCATACCTAAAACGTTGGCTTGATCTTGTACTTTTAATACCTCTGCGTTAGTATGAGGAACTGGAATAAACGTGCCAATTCGAAAAACAATTAGCATCGCTAGTGTAAAAAGAATTTTGTTTCTTATCTCAGCTACTCTCATGAAATTTGAAATCGTACGAAACATTATGTCGCCTCCTATATTTTTATCAGTTCAAAACTGATTATTATATCCCGATGAAGTAACCACAAACCTCCTTCCGCATTAAATTCATTTGACAAATGGAATTTTATACATTTTGTAGTTTTCACGGATATAAAAATATAAGGTGTTATACAAGCGATTTATTAACTTTTCGTAATCATTCAATACCCATAATATAACTAATAAATTAACAAATGTACATACATAAGCATTAAAAATGAATGAATAGAGTGATTTTTTACATATATTTAATGCTAGATTGATAATTAGGAACGTTTTATGTAGTTATATTGAAAGGATTCCGTTGAAAGTATTATGATGTAGCTGTAGCGCATAATAACCTCAAGGAAATCTTCAAGGATGTTGAGAGAACTCATACATTTCAGCATGAATTAGAGAACCTACTAAAGAAAGAAAAGATTGGATTGGAATAATAGTGAAGGAAAATCTTTTTTCCATAGAGAATATTTCTAGCGTAGGAATTTAAGTATGTAGGTTCTAGCGAAAGGAGAATTCACATGAATACATTTGTAAATGACAAGTTTTATGAAACTAGAAATCAATTATTTGAGGAAATTACTTTGTTAAGTGATGCTCAATTTAATAAGAAACCAGATAAGGATAAATGGAGTATAGCACAAGTTTGTCATCACTTAGTTTTATTAGATGAGAGAGTTATAACAGTTATTTCATCGGGATTAAAAAAGATGGATAGTATCTTAAATGAGCGTAAAGAAATTCAGACTATTTTATTAGATAGATCGATAAAATTTATAGCCCCAGAAATGATTGAACCAAGTATAGAACCATTTGAAGTGCAGCAAATGGTTGATTTGTTAAACGACTCTAGAAAAGAATTGATGAGTTTCCTGAGTACAATAGAAGATGAATCTATATTAGCGAAAAAATCAGTGACGCATCCAGCTCTTGGAGAATTACTTCTTGATCAGTGGATAGAACTGATCTATTTGCATGAACAGCGTCATATAGAACAAATTAAAGAGATAAAATTGTTTTGTGGAGTTGAAAAGTAAAAATCATTATCTATTTATTGAGCGATTTGGGATAGCATCAAGATTTCGAGTGATAAAATAGAAATCCTGATTAAAATTATGATGAATTTAGTTGAAAGCAACCAAAAAGCTGAAGAAATTACGAAACTAGCAGATCTTACCCCTGAAGAGGAAATGAACATTCGAAAAAAATCTGAATCCGATTTGCTGTATAAGTGTAACCCCGTCTTAAATGAAGAGCGGGGTTATTATTTTTGGAAGTGATCTCAGCATTTTCATTTAGAAGGAAATAAATTGGCAATGAAATCCGGAAATGAGTTAGATGTCCAAAATTTTGAAAGTACATATACATCTACCGTGGGTTTAGCGCTCTTCACACGTTGGAGGAAGAAGTATTTTATTAGAAAACGATAAAATACTATTCTGTTAGGGGATATATGCATTTTATTCTCTATATTTTCACAGCAAAACCACCTCCAAAATTATCTTTTGTAGTTGAATTTCTTTGAATAATAAGTTACATTTTTAAAGTTCAAGCAACTTTATGACAGTACAAAAAGGGGAGAAATATTGTTATTATGCAAAAAATGAAATGGAAGAACTATGTATGCAATTTTATTATTCTTATGCTTCTTGTAACAGCAGTAACAGTCAAACCAGCTATTTCTAAGGCTGAGGAATCTAATGTTAATATTACATTGTTAGGTACTGCAGATATTCATGGTAGATTTATGCCTTGGGATTATGCGCTTGATGGAGCAAATATGAGTGGAAGTTTGACGCAGCTTTATACGGTTATAAAGAAGGTACGTCAAGAAAATCCAAATACCATATTAGTGGATGCCGGGGATACAATTCAAGGAAACTCAGTAGAATTATTCAACGATAAGCCACAATCACCAATGATGGTAGCAATGAATACAATGGGATATGACGCCTGGGCATTTGGAAATCATGAATTCAACTTTGGATTAGATACATTGAAAAAAGTTAGTGAGCAATACAAGGGAAAGACGTTAGCAGGAAATATTTATAAGGAAAATGGAGAGCGTTTTCTTCCTGCATATACGATTGTTGAAAAAGGTGGAATTAAAGTCGGGATTATTGGTATGAATACACCAATGATTAGTGATTTTGAAAAAGGGACAGATCATTTGGATGGTTTAGTAGTGAAAAATCCAGTAGAAGAGACAAAAAAGGCTATTAAAGAATTAGAAGATAAAGTAGATGTAATGGTAGGGGTTATGCATATGGGACTAGAAAATGAGAATGGAATCCCAGGTACTGGTGTTCAAGATATTGCGAATGCTTGTCCGGAACTAAGCGCTATTTTTGCGGCTCATATGCATAAACTTGTAAAAAAAGAAATTGTAAATGGCGTAATTATTACAGAACCAGATAAATACGGAACGCATATTTCACGTATTGACCTTACTTTTACAAAGCAAGATGGGAAGCTTGTTTTAAAAGATAAAACAGCTACCGCTATACCTGTAAAAAATGCTGATGGAACTACAGTATTATCTGATTCTACACTTGAAGAAACACTAACACCTTTTCATGAGTATGTGAGAGGAGATGCAAATGTTGTAGTCGCTCAATTAAAGGGTAGAAACCTTGTTCCTGAAAATGAAATAAAGGGTATTCCAAGTGTGCAGATTCAAGAGACACCTTTATCAGATTTCTTTCATGAAGTCATGCTCCATTACAGCAAGGCGGATGTAGTAGCCCATCAAATTGATAATGATTATGCCCGTTTGGATATAGGTCCTATAAAGAAGAAAGATATTGCTTATAATTATCAATATGCTTTGGGAGAAATTACAGTATATAAGATAACTGGAAAAGATTTAAAAGACTATATGGAATGGGCAGCAGGATATTTTAACTCATCTCGTGCCGGAGATGTAACAGTTAGCTTTGATAAAAACCGTCGTGCGTCTAAATACAGTACGAACGATTTCTTTGGAGGCGTAAAATACGAAATTGACTTAACAAAACCATATGGTAGTAGAATTACAAATTTACGCTCTATTCGTACAAATAAACCAATCAAAATGAGCGATGTTATGACGCTAGGAATGAATGCGTATAGAATGGAGGCTCTTCAGGCAAAAGGGGGAGTTTTAGAGGGACGTAAATTTGAACAAACTTGGTCATCTAAACAAGAGAATGCATTCGGAGAAACAGGTGGAACCATTCGTAACCTTGCTATTACATATTTAAAAGAGGTAAAGAACGGTGTATACACGCCAAAAGTTATGCATAATTGGAAAATTACTGGTGTAGATACACATTCTTCAGAGCATAAGGCTGTAGTTGATCTTATAAATAAAGGGATTTTAGAAATCCCAAAAACAGAAGATGGAAAATATACAAATATAGCATCTATAAATACTAAAGATTCAATTACAAAAGAAGAGATTGTAGCACTCTCACAAAAAGCTAATATTAATCCAAATCAGTTTAATCATGTAAAAAGAAAAGGTGAATTTTACAAAAAACTTAGTAGGATAATTAAATAAATATAAAAAAGATGGCTCTCGTGCAAAAAACTATTAAACTTGGACATACCATTAACCTAAAAAAGTTTGTGATCGGTATGGAAATATAGAGAATCATCGGTAAAAAATCCCCTGAATCGTTTTGAAAATTTAGGGGATTTTTCATTTGAATAATTATTGTTTCATTTCTCACTATGTATATTTATAATATGCTTTAAAAGAACATACCTTAAGTTAATAACATGCAATAGATATGTCCTTTTCTATATTTAAATGGGGAGACAAATTTATCTTTGAAAGATATTTTTGACAAGATGAAACTCATATAAGACTTCAGCAGTCTCAAAACGTTACAATCCATGCAGCTATAGACATAAATAACAAAATTATATTGAAAAATCTAACTTGTATATGCGTTGCCTCACTAAAGTATTTATCTACTATTCTTAAAATAGTAAAGAGTGGTTTTTTATGTTGTTAATAAGATATAAGTGTACTTTGATTAGAATGAATATAGATAATTAACGACTAACCAATTGGATGAGCACCTAAAAGGGCTCATTTTTTATTTTATCGACCACATATATGTAATTTTGCATAATATTACATAAATTTTGTATTTTCTCTTTTTTTCGACATAAATAGACAGTGTACTTTGTACAAGCTTTCTATTTCAAAAATTATACGAGGTGAAAAAATGAAAAACACAAAGACATTAACTAAGGTAGCATTAACAACAGGATTAGCTTTAACAGCTGTGGCACCATACGGAATAGGTCATGCAGAGGAAACAGATCAACTTCAAGTTCAAATACAGGAGGACTCATTCCGTTCAGGTGAACTTACACAACCGTCACAAAAAACACCAGAGAATGTAGTAAAAGATGCTCTTAAGGAGAAAGCTGAACAAGCTCTTTCTCCAAATCAAGTCAATGGAGAAACAGGAGTAGATTATAAAGTTCTTCAAAAACGTGGTTCGTATGATGGAACAACACTTGTGCGTATGCAGCAAACATACGAAGGAAAAGAAGTATATGGCCATCAATTAACTGCACACGTAGATAATAAGGGTGTTATTAAAAGTGTTTCAGGCGATAGCGCGCAAAATTTAAAACAAGAAGAATTGAAAAAGCCTATTAATCTATCAAAAGATGGAGCGAAACAATATATTTATACGAAGTACGGGAACGATATCAAGTTTATTTCTGAGCCAGAAGTTAAGGAAGTTATTTTTGTTGATGAAAATAATGGACAAGCTAGCAATGCATACCAAGTTACCTTTGAAGCGGCAACACCAAACTATGTTTCCGGAACTTATTTAGTAAATGCACAAAATGGTGATATGTTAAAAAATATGGTACAAGAATCTAACTTAAAAGCAAGTGAAAAACTAGTTGGAGCTTTAAAGGAAAGTAAAAAAAGTAGTCTTACATCATTAACTGGAACAGGAAAAGATGATTTAGGTATATCTCGTTCATTTGGTATTTCTAAACAAAGTAATGGCAAATATGCACTTGCTGATTATACAAGAGGGCAAGGAATTGAAACATATGATGTGAATTACAGAGATATTACTAAAGAAGAAAGCTATTATCCTGGTACACTAGCAACCAGCACTTCAACAACATTTAACGATCCAAAAGCAGTAAGTGCTCATTACTTAGCAACAAAGGTATTTGATTTTTATAAAGATAAATATAAGCGTAATAGTTTTGATAATAAGGGACAAAAGGTAGTTTCAGTTGTACATGCTTGGGATTCTGAAGATACGAACGATCCGAAAAATTGGCAAAATGCATTAAGTGCTAATAATGGAAGTATGCTTGTATATGGCGATTCTATTGTCAAGGCATATGACGTAGCTGGACATGAATTTACACATGCTGTTACTTCTAGCGAATCTAATCTTGAATATTACGGTGAATCTGGTGCGATTAATGAGGCGCTATCTGATATTATGGGAACATCTATTGAGAAATACGTAAATAATGGAAGCTTTAACTGGACAATGGGGGAACAAACTGGATCTGTTTTCCGTGATATGGAAAACCCAGCTTCTGTTCCATCTTCACTTGGAGTACCGTATCCAGATGATTACAGTGAATTTAACGATTTTAATGAATGGGATCAAGGTGGCGTTCATTTTAATTCAAGTATTATTAATAAAGTTGCGTATCTCATTGCAAAAGGCGGAACTCATAACGGAGTAACTGTTAAAGGAATTGGTGAAGATAAAATGTTTGATATTTTCTATTATGCAAATACAGATGAGTTAAACATGACATCTAATTTCAAAGAATTGAAATCAGCATGTATTCGAGTGGCAACTAATAAATATGGGGCGAATACAGCTGAAGTTCAAGCAGTGCAAAAAGCATTTGATGCAGCAAAAATTAAGTAAGTTAGAAATATAGTTTCCATTCGTATATTAATACATTATGAAAATCAGCTAATGTCATTTTAAGGATATTAGCTGATTTTTTACGTAGCAATGTATTAGTGAAAATAAAATTACTAAGCAATAATCAGGCATCTATCTTCAATAAGTTACGACAAATATATAAGATTTTAAGGATATAAAAACAGAAAATTAATAATATATTGACCTCTTAATAGTAAGTGCTATAAAATGAAAGCGATAACAAACGATTGCTTTAAAATGATTTCCCTGATCTTTTATTATTTACAACTATATGAAGGCGAAAAAAATCTATTTTTTTAAGCATTAATGCAAACGTTTTCGTATTAAAAGATCATTGAAATACATACGTGAAAATAGTCAATATGGGGGTGAAGTAAAAGGGATTTCTACATTAATTTAAGCAGTGTAATTTAGTATGAGCATAATAAATAGCTCGTACTATATAAAGAAAGGGTGTATGTGGTGCAAATGACAAAAAGATTAATTAACAAATCATTTTTATTACTTGCCATAATCGTTATGTTATCATCTGTTTTCTCTTTTCAGAGTGTGAAGGCAGTTTCAAATTCGAAAACAACTGAAGTTATCATTCATTACAAAGAGAAATCTGGAAATACAAAAGACTGGAATCTTTGGGTATGGGGAGAAAATGCAAACGGTAAATCTTATGAATTTACTGGTGAAGATGAATTTGGAAAATACGCTAAGATAAAAATAGATGGTGACTATAATCGTGTAGGATTTATAGTTCGTACCAATGAATGGGAAAAAGATGGAGGTGATCACTGGGTTGAAAATATAAGGGATGGTCGTGCTGAAGTATGGATCCTTTCGGGTGATGAAAAAGTATATAATTCTAAGCCTTCTTCGGATCTCTCAATTCAAAAAGCTACTATTGATAGTTTTAATGAAATTACTGTAACGACTAATGTTCCGTTTAATAGTAAGGAACAGAAAATTGAAATTGAAGGCGTTAAAATTAAGGGAATTAGTCCTTATGATAAAAATAGTGGAGATATTACTAATAAGGTTAAAATAATTACGGAACAGAAAATTGATTTAAAACAAACATACAAAGTTAAAATAGCAAACTTAGCTGATGCGAATACTGAAATCGGTAAAGTCATTCGTAGCGAGGAATTTGATAATTTATTTTATTATGGTGGTAATGATTTAGGGAATATATATACTCCGCAACATACAAAGTTCCGTTTATGGGCTCCTACTGCGAGTGAAGCGAAGTTAGTTACATATAAAAAATGGAGCGATAAAATAGGTACTGAAATAAACATGCAACAAGGTGAAAAGGGAACTTGGAAAGCAGAACTTAAAGGGAACCAAAAAGGTCTCTTTTATACGTATAAGGTGAAAATTGGGGATAAGTGGACTGAAGCGGTTGATCCGTATGTGCGTGCTGCTTCTGTAAATGGAGATAAAGGTGCAGTTGTTGATTTAGAAGAAACAAATCCGAAAAAATGGAAAGCAAACAAAAAGCCAAAATTTAAAAATCCGGAAGATGCTATTATATATGAATTGCATGTACGCGATCTTTCCATCCAACCTGAAAGTGGTATTAAGCAAAAAGGGAAATATTTAGGTGTAACAGAAAAAGGAACAAAAGGGCCTGAAGGTGTAAAAACAGGACTTGATCATATGAAAGATCTTGGTGTTACTCACGTTCAGTTTTTACCGATATTTGATTACGCTTCAGTAAATGAAGAAACTTTAAATGAACCACAATATAACTGGGGATATGATCCGAAAAATTTCAACGTCCCAGAGGGCTCCTATTCTACAAATCCTTATGAGCCGACTGTTCGAATAACTGAATTAAAGCAAATGATTCAAGTTCTGCATGATAATAATCTTCGTGTAGTGATGGACGTAGTATATAACCATATGTATAATGCCGCTGAATCTAATTTTCATAAGTTAGTTCCTGGTTATTATTATCGTTACAATGAAGATGGAACATTTGCAAATGGAACTGGTGTAGGAAATGATACCGCTTCGGAACGAAAAATGATGAGGAAGTTTATGGTAGATTCCGTCACATACTGGGCAAAAGAATATAATTTAGATGGGTTCCGTTTTGATTTAATGGGTATTCATGATTATGAAACGATGAATGAGATACGTAAAGCTGTTAATCAAATTGATCCTTCTATTATTCTGCATGGAGAAGGATGGGATTTAAATACACCTCTTGCTGCTGAATTGAAAGCAAATCAAAAAAATGCGGAGAAAATGAAAGGGATTGCTCATTTTAACGATAATATACGTGATGGATTGAAAGGTAGTGTATTTGAGGAGAAAGAAAATGGTTTTGTAAATGGGAAACAAAACATGGAAGACCGTATTAAAAAAGGCATTACAGCCGGTATTGACTATGATACAAATTCGTCTACTTATCAAGATCCGGAGCAGGTGCTAACTTATGTGGAAGCACATGACAATCATACATTATGGGATAAACTTGAGTTGACTAATTCAGGTGACAGTGAAGAAATGCGAAAACAAATGCATAAATTATCTTCTTCTATTTTATTAACATCACAAGGTATTCCATTTTTACATGCAGGACAAGAGTTTATGCGCACAAAATATGGTGATCATAATAGTTACAAATCTCCTGATTCAATTAACCAGATGGACTGGTTACGCCGTGCAGCATTTAATAATGAAGTAGAGTACATGAAGGGCTTAATAGATTTACGCAAAAAATACCCAGCTTTTCGAATGACATCTGCAGAGCAAATTAAAAAGTATGTAGCTTTTATCGATGTTCCAAAAAATGTTGTAGCTTATACAATAGATGGAAAGGGAAGTGGGAATAAAAGCGAATACTTTATGGTGGCTCACAATGCAAATAGGGAAGCCGTTGACATAACACTTCCATCGAAAGGTCCATGGAAAGTGCTAGTAAACGGGAATCAGGCGGGAAGTAAAACACTTTACGTTGTCCATGACAATAAAATTAAAGTTCCTGCATTAAGTTCACTAGTTTTAAAAACAGAGAAACCGATTAAATAAATGCAAAAAGCGAAGTGACGGTTGTTTTCACTTTGCTTTAAAAGTTAACTTAATATAATTTCACATACCGTAATTATATTACAATTTAATAAACAAAAAGAGAAGAACTCACCAAGGTTCTTCTCTTTTTTATGTGTAATTAGGGTTTCCATAACTGTAGATATGGATGGTGTAAATTAATGGATGAATAATTTACTCTTAAAATTATAACAGAACAATTAAAGATTTTTATATGTAATATTGCATATAAAGGGTAAACAACAATAATTTCTTTTCATAAAAATAAGCCCTTGGTGAACATGATGAGTAACCCTTTTCCATATGAAATGAACTTGGTATAGAATGAAAGATTACAAGTATAAGATTCTATACTTAGTAATCTCTAAAGAGAACATTAACTTGCTTTTTTTCGTATCAAAAGGTACACCTTTTGAAGTGACGTAATTTATATGAAAGACAATGTGTTAATTTGTATATTTAATACAGTGATAGTTACCATAATTTTCGAAGCCTATAGTTAATTAACCTTACAATATACGTCTTTTTGGTATATAAATAGCTATATTCATTAGAGAAAGAGTTTTAATCCTTCATGAGAATCTTTAAAACCTAATTTCTTATAAAAGTGTAAAGCTTCTTGTCGTTCTTTATCTGTTGTTAACTGTACTAAATGACATCCCCGTAATTTAGCACGTTGAATAGCCCATTTAATAAGTTTACTTCCTATACCTTTACCACGTTTTGATGAGGCTGTCCGTACACCTTCAATTGTAGCTCTCCAACCCCCTTGACGTACAATGTAAGGCGTAAATGTAATTTGTTGAATACCGACAATCTCCGTCCCATCACACGCTACAATCAACTCGTTATTTGGATCACAATCAATAGCATGAAATGCTCTTATATAACTATCAGGGAGTGGTGTTTCATAGCGCTCTCTTTTATTTCCTAAAACATCATCAGCAAGCATTTTTACAATTTCATCTAAATCATCTGCCGTTGCAATCCTAAATGTTATAGTTTCTGTCACTATCAAAAAACCTCCTTAATGTATGCACTTGTTACTTTTATTTTACTTGTTTAAATACAAAAGGTTAAATTATAAAATATTATGAGTCTCTATAACTTTTTCTTATAGATAGCATAAAAGCCTAACTTATAAAATTATAAGTTAGGCTTTTTAACACAATATTATTATTAGAAAATCCGACCAACTTCAATAAACCTCCATATTCTTTAATGAATTTTCATATTTAGCAAGTACACATATAACCATCTAAATAGGGTGGTTTTTATTTGTTGTATAGAAATTACGTAATAAGCATGGATTTGTATGCTCTCATTCAATGCTATCTAAAGCCATATACCTCCTTGCCAATATTCAAAATACATTACGTTTTTGAATATGTGCTCCGGTTTTTCTTGTCCAGGTCAATGAATAACTACACATAAACTCCTTATATCTCTAGATAAACTACTGATTAGCTCCATATAGACTCTAGATAACCTATATAGAATACAAGTTATCAAGGAGGTAAGAAAAAATGAACTTTATGAAACGAGCAATTCTCAGTATGAAAAAAAGAGTAGGAACATCATTAATTTTGATGGCGGTTTTCCTAATTGTTACAAATTTAGTGTTGGCAGGATTCGCAATCCAAAATGCATCAAAAAAAGCTGCTGATGCAGCAAGAAAAAAACTCGGTGCAGATGTTACTTTAAGTCTTGATTTTGACAAATTAGGTCAACAAGCTAGGGAAACTGGAGAGATGCCTAATCCACCGAAGCTTAATACAAAAGAAGCAGATCAATTAGCGAAGTCAAAGTATGTAAAAGACTATAATTACATAACTAGCACTCTCGGAATTTCTGACGGACTTAAACTAGTAGGAGCTTCAGAAGGAGAAGAAGAAGGAAAAGGTAAGGCGGGAATGGCGGCTGTACGAGGCGGTTCAGGCTCCGGTACAGAAATAGATATGAATTCTTCTTTTATGATTGAGGGAGTTCGCAAAACTGCATTACAAGAAAGCTTTAAGAATGGAAAAAGTAAAATCATTGATGGGAAACCAATTACAGAACAGATGAAAGATCAGAATGTAGCTTTAATGGAAAAACGATTAGCGGAATTAAACAACTTGAAAGTAGGAGACAAAGTTAAAGTGCAATCAGGGGATAAGAAGGAAACCCTGGAGGTTGAAATTATCGGTATTTACGAAACGAATGAGCAAGCAATGGGGCAACAAGCTCCTCCTATAATGGATCCAGCTAATAAACTATATATGCCGCATTCAACTATGAAAAAATTAGAAATAGATCAAGGTATAAGTAGCATTCAAGTCGTGTATTTCTTGAAAGATCCACAAAACATTGAAGCATTTAAAGAAGAAGCAAAAAAATCTGATATTGATTTTAATTATTATAAATTAGATGCACATGATTCGTTGTACAAACAAATGATTGGGCCTATCGAAAATATCTCATCTACTTCTCAAATAATTATTTATATTGTATCAATTGCAGGTGCGATTATTTTAGGGTTAATCATTATGTTATCGATTAAAGCACGTCGTAAGGAAATGGGGATTCTATTGTCCATTGGAGAGAAAAAGTGGAAACTGATGGCGCAGTTCGTAGTAGAAGTAGTATGTATCGCTATTTTAGCATTTGGATTATCCATAACAACAGGAGCAAAAATTTCTCAATTCATAGGGAATAATTTACTTTCGAGTGAAATTGCTACAGCAGGAGAAGAAACAAACACACCACAAAATGGAACTGTAATGGTAGCTGGAACTGGTGGAACTGTACAAAATCAAAAAAAGGATCCAATTGATAAAATTAATGTAAGTGTAACTGGAGAAGATGTAGGGAAAATGGGGGGGATTGGACTAGCTATTGCTATATTAGCAACGCTTCTTCCAGCATTATCTATTCTACGCCTGAATCCAAAACAAATTCTTTTAAAAGATGAATAAGGAGGCTCGATATGGAGACGATTTTACAATTTAAAAACTTAGATTATTATTATGAAAGTAACGGAAAAAAAGTAGCGATACTAGAAAATGTTAACTTTTCTTTTCAAAAAGGACATTTTTACACGATTCTAGGACCATCCGGATCTGGTAAAACCACTACGCTTAGCTTAGGTTGTGGGCTAGATATACCTAAAAATGGTTATGTACTATTTAATGGAAAGGATATTCGGAAAATTGGTTTGGATCGGTACCGTAATCAAAATGTATCGGTAATTTTCCAATCTTATAATTTGATTACCTATATGACTGCTCTTCAAAATGTCTTAACAGCAATGGAAATTACAGGTGTTAAAGTGCAAAATAAAACGGCAAGGGCGTTAGAATTATTAGAGAAAGTAGGACTTACAGAAGTAGAAGCGAAACGAAATGTTCTGCAACTAAGTGGCGGGCAACAGCAGCGTGTAGCAATCGCTCGAGCGTTATCTTGTAATGTTGATTTACTGATTGCGGATGAGCCGACAGGAAACCTCGACGAAGAAACGGCAATGGATATAATAGAACTGTTTCAAGAACTTGCACATAAAGAAAATAAATGTATTATTGTTGTGACGCACTCACAGGAAGTTGCTAAAAAATCAGACCGTGCAGTCTATTTATGTAAGAAGAAGTTGGTAGTAAACGAAATTTAATATCACCCTAGTTTTTTAATTCACATAATTTTCGAAATCAGTTTCTTCAAATATTTATATTTGATATACAATATAACCAAGCCATAATTAAAATGGTCTCCCTGTATTGAATGTTAAGATAGTTTGTTATTCCCTTTTTAACAATTTTTAGAAAAGAACTTGTAGTATATTCTACAGGTTCTTTTTGTTATGATCGGTTTACTATATCATTGAAGAATTGCATATAAAATACTGTCCCGTTTAATTATTTATTTGAAAAAATGAACTAGCTTACATCTCATGTGATAGATTTTATAAATAAGAGCGTTTAATTGTCCATGGCTCTAAGCACTAACCATTTGGAATAAAGATGCAATGTATCAGTTATACTATGTAATATTTATTCATTACAAAATATGGTGGTATGTATGACTAAGCAAACAATTACTTTATTTCAAGTTTCTATGATACTCATTGGTAGTATTGGGATAATTAATCATGTCATTATGATTCCTATGTTATTAGATACCTCAGGTAGAGATTCGTGGATCTCTATCATATTAGTAAGCATTATATACTTGATTTGGATTTCATTAATATTCATCATATATAGAAACGTAAAAAATGAACACTTGTTTTCGTGGTTAAAAAATAATTTCGGGAAACTCAGTGTATATCCAATCATATTCATAGTTGTGATTTATTTAATAACAATTGGTGTCGTTGCACTAAAAGAAACATTAACCTTTTTCTCTTTTTATTTACCAGAAACACCTCACTTTGTATTAGGAATACTTTTTTCAATGATTTGTCTCTATAATGCTACAAGAGGAATTCAATCTATTGCACTTACAACAGGTGTTTTGTTACCTATTGTATTCCTACTTGGTTTTTTTGTAATGTTTGCAAATGTTCCGCATAAAGATTATTCTTTACTTCAGCCAATGATGGAAAATGGAATGAAGCCAGTATTTAAGGGGATGGTTTATCCTGCAGCAGGATTTCTAGAGTTAATTTTTATTCTTTTTTTACAACATCACATTTGTTCAAAAGTCAAATTATATCAATTGATCGCTTTGGGAATGGTTATTATCGGTATCACAATAGGCCCAGTTATGGCAGCTATTATAGAATTTGGACCTTTCGTAGCAGCAAACCAACGATATCCAGCATTTGAAGAATGGAGACTTGTGTCAATAGGAAGGTACATTGAAAATTTAGACTTTCTCTCCGTGTATCAGTGGCTTGTAGGGATATTTATTCGTCTATCACTTGTTGTTTTTCTTATACCAGATTTGTTATCAATTACAAATCAAAAAACGAGAAATGGGATTATGTTTGCAATACTTTCATGTATTTTATTAATAAGTATACTACCCATCAGTGACTCTAATTTCTATTGGTTTGTATCTCAAATTATTTTACCAGTTTCAGCTTTAGGGCTATTTTTGTTTTCTATCTTACTAATAGTGTTTGTATGGATTGCTAAATTTAAGAAAAGCTCTTGAAAGAGTATGAGGATGTATTTTATATAAGGTTGCTGAGTTTGAAGGAGACAACGTAGATGAACAAACGAGTAGAAATAAATGAGAAGATAATACTAGAGTGGTTTGAAGGATGCAACGATGTAAAAGTAATAAAGCGTGAATTGGATGAGAAAGAAAAAAGGAATTCAGTATTGTTTATGTATTGTCAAAACTTAATTGACAATACAAAATTAAAACAAGCCACATCATCCCATGTTTGCAAAGAGCTTTCAAGTAATTCAATAAAAGAGTTTAACCTCTCAACATTAATTCCCCAGTTATCAGTAAAGAAATTAGATATGGTAAATTCGAATGAAACTACCTCTCAGATTATATTTGAAGGTAACCTCCTTATTATTTTTGAAGAATCTAAACATGGATATATAGTTGATATTGCCCAAATACCTACCAGATCGGTTGAACAAACAAATACAGAGATGACCATTCGTGGTGGACGTGATGGATTTGTTGAAGAGTTAAACACAAATATAGGATTAATTAGAAAAAGACTAAAAACGAGTTCTCTTAGTTATGAAGAATTTATTATTGGAGAAAGAACACAAACTAAAGTAGCACTCCTGTATTTAAAAGATGTCGCATCCCAAGATATCATTAATCAAGTTCGATTAAAATTAAGACAAATTAAAATAGACGGGGTTGTTTCAAGTGCACAAATTGAAGAGTTAATTACAAACAATCAATTTAGTGTATTTCCTTTAGTTGAATATACAGGGCGCCCTGATTATGCTGTGAATTGTTTGCTATATGGGCGTTTTATTTTACTGGTTGAAGGGTCACCAACAGCGACAATTGCACCAGTTACATTTCCTTTTTTTGTGAATACATCTGAAGATCAAGATCTTTTCTACATATTCGGTAGCTTTGTACGACTTGTAAGTCTTTTGGGGATAGCAATTTCTATATTTCTTCCAGGAATTTGGATAGCACTAATTACATATCATCCAGATCAGATTCCCTATACGTTGCTAGCTACATTAAGCTTATCAAGAGAAGGGATTCCTTTTCCAGCTCCTTTAGAGGGGCTAATTATGATGACCTTATTTGAAATTTTGAGACAAGCAGGATTGCGTGTTCCTGCCGTATTCGGTCAAACATTATCTGTTGTAGGGGGATTAATTATTGGACAAGCTGCTATTAGTGCAGGCATTGTTTCAGCATCTATGGTCATTATAATAGCAATCTCGGTTGTTTCGACATTTGCTTTAACTAATCAGTCAGTAACAGGAATAATAAGTATATTGCGGTATGTAGTATTCTTAGTATCTTCTTTATTAGGCATAGTAGGATTTATCTTTTGTGTCCTTGTGATGGTGATACATGTAGTAAATTTACGCTCTTTTGGAGTTCCATTCTTTACACCATATTCACCCCCTGTGTTTAAAAGTATGCTAGCAGCCACATTTAGACTTCCTTTCACGTATATGAAAAAAAGACCTGAAGAATTGCATACGCAAGATAATACAAGGAAAAGAGAGAGTACCGATGAAGAAAAATAAAAGAATAGTTATATTTCTTTTTATGATGTGTACGTTTCTAACAGGGTGTTGGGATCAAAGAGAGTTGCATCACGTTTTGTATATAAATAGTCTAGGTATCGATTTTAAAGATAATAACTATATCATCCGTCCGCAATTTATTAATTTTTCTAACATAGCTAAACAAGAAGGGAGCACTACCCGTAATTATAGCCAGGCCTATATCGGAAAGGGAAA
Organism: Bacillus sp. 05T21; assembly: GCF_056396785.1. Taxonomy (NCBI): domain Bacteria; kingdom Bacillati; phylum Bacillota; class Bacilli; order Caryophanales; family Bacillaceae; genus Bacillus; species Bacillus sp. 05T21. The sequence continues at coordinate 106,501 of NZ_JBFTMD010000004.1, forward strand.
AGGCCCCATTTTAGATGAGGCAGCATTTGATTTTTATAAGGGTGCTCAACAAGAAATCTCATGGGAGCATCTCAAAACAATTGTTGTAACAGAGAGATTTCTAAAACATGGTGACTTAAATCAATTTAATGATTTTTTTCTCGTTTTTTTCAATTTCGAGATACTATGTGGATATTTGGAACTAAGGAGCCTTTAGAAAATATATTAGCGAACAATAATATATTAAATATTTCTCAATTATATACAATCATTAATTTACCAAAAGAGATAACCAAGCAATATACAATAATAGATCCTTTACCTTTATATAAATTCCAAAGAAATTATTATGAACCTGGGATGACAACTCGCATTCCATTCTTATCTACGACTAAAACATATTGGAAAAAAGGACATACATCATTTCCAATGTTAAAATTTAGTGGTTATGGTTTTATAAACGATAAATCCTATATAAATCATTTAAACAGCCATGATATTGCTGGGGTTCGATGGACGGATGAAAATACCAAACGAGCTCCATTACTATTAAAATTTAACAAGAAAATCATTGGACATATAGTATTAAAAAATCCAAAGATAGATACAAAGCATGTTATTAAAAATGGAAAATTACGTATACTTATGAACATCCATTTCGATGCTGATATTTTTCAATTAATAAATTCTATGCCTGTGAATGATATTAAAAAAATTGCAGAGGACCAAGTTGAAAAAGAAATTAAAAAAACGTACCGAAAAGGAATCGAAAGAGGGATTGACACGTATCAGTTATCACATTCCTTATATCGGCAGAATTCTAAATTGTGGAAACAGTATAAAAAAGAGGGGGGGATATCCCTTCAAAATAAAGAATTAGATTTAAATGTCTCGATTAATATAGCTACAAATGGAAAATCTAAAAATATGCGTAATATGATTGAGCATTAGAATGGTTGAAGATGAAAGGAAACGTAAAATTATTAACTCTAAATAGGAGATTCGAACTTGAAAGACCACTACGATGTGGCGTCGTCTTCTTTAGGAATGGGATGAGAGTTCGATTAGGAGCAGAAGGAGGCTTTTGCCTCCTTCTTTGCCTGAAAACACGCTTACATTTCTTAGCGTTTAGATAAGTACAAGTATTTAAAACTATATGTGCCGTAAAGTAGGAGCAGCTTAAATTCATTACTATGATTTATTCGTTACTTTTAAAGCGTCTAACACTATTTTAGTTGCATTTGCAATAAGTTTATCATCGTATTTCGCATCTTCTTTCGCATGATTAGAAAGTATCGCAAGAATAATTGGCTTTTTATTTGGTGGCCAAATGATTGCAATATCATTCCTTGTTCCATAAGACCCAGAGCCGGTCTTATCGGCTACTTCCCATTCTCCTGGAACTCCAGCACGAATTAAGTTGTCCCCCGTAGTATTTCTTTTCATCAAATCTATTAAAAAGTTCCGTTTCTCAATGGAAAGTATATCGCCTAGCGCGTATGCTTGAAGACTAGTAGCTAATGCCTTTGGGGTACTAGTATCACGAGTGTCTCCTGGCTGCACTTCGTTTAATTCTGGTTCAAAACGTTCAGGATTTGTGACAGTATCTCCTATTTCTCTCAGTGATTTTTTGAATTCATTTGGCCCACCTAATTGCTTAAGAATAAGATTTTGTGCAGTATTATCGCTATATCGAATGGAAGCATCCGCAAGCTCTTTAAGAGTCATACCTGTATCTACATATTTTTCAGTAATTGGATTGTAATTCACAAGATCTTTGCTAGTATACTTAATTCTTTGATCTAAATCTTCTATTGATTTCTTTTGTAACAGTGCTCCAACAGCAAGGGCTTTGTGGGTAGATGCGTATGCAAACCGTTCATCTGAACGATAAGTAACAGTTTGATTGGTACCTGTGTCCAATGCATAAATACCAAGTTTAGCATCATATTCTTTTTCAAGCTTTACAAAAGAATGATTACCTGTATTTTCTTGTTTGGTTTGTTTCGGTGGTTCGGATTGAATATTACTATTGGAACAGCCTATAAGCGTTGCACATGAAAGTAATACTACAGGGAGCATCTTTTTATAATGTGCGATGTGAAAAAACTTCTTTGAAACTAGCATACATTTTCAACCTCTTTCAAGAATATATGGATTTTGTTTAGGTATTTTACATACCGATACAATTAACAAATGTACCAGATAGCACTCATCTTGTGTTTCTTGCATTACAAAATGAGAGAACTACCAAAAGCACCTTTTTTATACGTAATAGACAATCTAAGTAACACATTTGTTCCATTTATGATTAAGGTTTTGAATATGTCCATTAATTTTATTTATAAGAATCACAAAATCCACCTTTTTTGCACGCCACTTAATTTAATGTGGATTTCGATTGAGTTTACCTCGTAATGGGAATTTCAATTGGATTGCGCATATATAACAACCTCGTTCCGGACAGAATAAGTAATAACAACTACTGATTTCATTTTAAGTGAGGTGTTATACGATACATACGACAAAGCAAAAAAGACTTGTGGTGCAAAGTATAACTACATTTAGTCTACTAATAACGACTATCTTTACACCCATGCTTATTTACATTGTTTATGGATTACAGATTTCGAAAGGCTTTGAGGGATACTGGCCATCAATCTTGTTTTATACAACTTATATGACGGGTGTGTTTATCTGGATACCTATTGTGAATAAGGCTGGGATTCACCGCTCCTTATATTGGACTGTTTCTATTCTGATAGTATCATTACTTAGTGTTACTTTCTTTGGATGGAGTTCGAGATGGCTCGAAATAAGTGCGTTATTTTCTGGTTTTGCAGTTAGTACAATTTCTACCATGACGAGTACTTTATTGTTTCTACATGTGGAAGGCGGGGGAAAGGTTTATAATAAAAATCAACAAGCGATTATTATTGGTATCGTTTTTCTTTTACTAATAATCGTTTTGTTAGCGATTAGTTTTTTATCGCCGCCGCTGATAACATGCATATATGGGATTTGTTTAATCAGTATCCTTTTTGCTATAAAAAAAATGCCGAGAACAGAGTTAGCCAAAGGGCTTTTACCTATCTCCATCGTATCGGTTGTAGGAAAGTTTCTTTTTGTCTCAATGCTTATTCTTTTGATTCGAACAAGTCGTAACATAAATAATGAACAATATATTTTTTATTTTTTTCTACTTTCTATAGCGCTTATTTGTTTCATGTTTTTGAGTTTGTTGAAAGGAAAGTTCTTTCATAAACTTTCATCTTCTTTACCAATCCGCTTAAAGGCAGAATCATTTTTACTTGGATTAGGAAATGGATATTTATTTTTGATGGGTATTTTTTATAGTTTTACTTTCTATAACATGTTAACCTGTATTTTCATTGTAGTTGGACCATACCTATTAGGGATTTTGATGTCCATATTTTTAGATATCAAAGCTGCTAAGAAAGTTAATCTAATCCATTTATTTTTAGTAAGTACTTTAATCATGATATTCGGGTTTTATTCTCCAATATTTATAGTCCTTAGCGTTACATTTGGGAGCTATGCCATTAATAGTATTTCTTCTCAAAATAATATGAAAGTATATATGGTGAATGCTACACATAGAGAGCTTTCTTTACTCATTTACACAACATGGAGAAATATGGGGAATATATTTTTACAATTTTTTATATTGATTGTGATTGTGGGAGTAGGGGTGTTTTACGATGTCGAATGGTCGCAACTTTTCCAAACAATTGTTGGGAAGGGTCAAATGCAGATTGAAGGGTTATCCGTACAACGATTGATGTTTATGTTAGCAATTTGCTGTTGGCTTGGCATGGTGGGCTTAGGTATGTGGATTGGTAAAAAAGCTAATCCCAATATTGCTTAAAAAGTAACTCGAAAAATATCAATACTAAAACTACAAAAAACAAACAAACTCGTCCTACTAAGAGGGGAGTTTGTTTGTTTTTTGTTTAGATAATGGAATGTTCATGCAAAATTGTACACTATGTTCCATATTTTTTATAGAATATTTTATATCTAGCGTTTCAAGAATTTGTTTAACAATATATAGCCCCAAACCACTTCCTCCAGTATTTCGATTCCTTGATTTTTCAATTCGATAAAATGGTTTGAAAATTTGTTGTATATCCTCTTCTTTAATATTGACACCTGTATTCATAATTTGCATTTTGATTTGACCTTGTTTAGAATCCTCACTTAACTTTATATAGACTTTTTCATTATGTGGTGAATACATAACCGCATTATGGATAATATTTTTACATGCTTTTTCAAAAAGAACACGATCTGTATAAACAGAAAGATCAGAATCAATTTCTTTTATTATTTGGATGCTTTTTTGAGAAGCAAAAAATTCGAGATCTTTTGTGATTGTATCTATTAACTTCGAAAGATTAACTTCTTCTACTTTTAGTTTAAAGGTGTGTTGTTCTAATTTCGACATGCTTAAAATTTCACGAACTAATTGTTCCATACTTTCAATAATTTGATGATTTTTCTTTAAATATTGATCACGATTTTGATAAGGGCCAATATTGTATATCATCCCTTCTAAGTATCCTTTCATTACAGTAAGAGGGGTCTTTAATTCATGTGCTACAATCGCAAAAAACTCTCTGCGTTTTGTTTCTATTTCTCGTTCTTTTTCAATATCATTTTTTAATTGTTGATTTGCTTTTTTTAAATCAAACATAGCTTGTTGTAAGTTAATAGACATGTCATTCAAACTATTAGATAATTCTCCTAACTCATCTGTAGAGCGAACCTCAATTTTTTCGGAGAAATCTAAATTTGCCATCTTTTGTGCACCCTCATTAATATAAATAAGTGGTTTTGTAATAAACCTGGAATAGAAATAAGCACTCCCTACACCGATTATGAGTACAATGATACTAATATAGGGGAGAAAGCGTACTAAAACCTGTGAAGCTTCATCAATTGGTTGAAATGTAGCAAAGACTATAAGCGTTAAACTACCATCTTGGAATTGAATTGGTTGCGTAACGTTATATGAATTGCTAAGGGTACCTGCATTCTCGAACCGTGTGGCTCTAGTAACTACTGTTGTTTGCGAACCATTTTGAGTAAAAGAAAATGAAGGAGAGTATTTAATTATTCCCTCATTATTTTGAAGATAAAGCATCGCATTATTTTTTTTTGCATATTCATCAAAAAGTGGTATCGCATCTTGAAACGTAAGATCTTTAGATTTATCAATGATTTCTTTTATCCCTGTTTGAAGTTGATCTGTTTTGTATTGCTCATAAAACGTAGGGAGAAAGAAGTATAAAGTTAAATAAATCAATACTGCAAAGGATAACAAAATGAGAGAGGTAGTCATAAAGAGTTTATAAGTAATTTGCTTCATCTTCATGATTTTCACAATACTATTCATCAATTTTATAACCAATACCCTTTATTGTTTTAATATAAGGGATAGCTAACTTTTTACGTAGGTTTTTAATATGTGTATCAATTATTCGTGTTTCTCCAAAATAATCGTACCCCCAAACTTTTTCTACGATATTTTCTCTTGTGAGTACTTTTCTCTCATTTTGAAATAGTAGTTGTAGAATTTCAAACTCTTTTGTCGTTAATAAAATTTCAACGTCATTTACATATACTCTATATGCATCAACATCGATACGCACTTCTTTAAATACCAAATGATTATTTACATTTTTATCATAACTTCTTCTAAGTACAGCTTCGACTCGTCTAATCAAAACATGAAACGAAAAGGGTTTTGTTATATAATCATCGATTCCAAGATCGAACCCTTTCATTTGATCTTCCTCTTCTTCCAATGCAGTTAGCATAATAATTGGTACGTTTGACTGACTTCGAATCATCTTGGATACTTCAAATCCATTAAGATTGGGCATCATTACATCTAGAAGAATTAAATCAAAGGATTGCTTATTAAATTGTGTCATACCCTCTAATCCATCTGATGCGACTACCACTGTATACTGTTGTGTCATTAAAAATTGTTTAATTAATTCCTGAATTTCTTGATCGTCTTCTACCACGAGAATATGATAGTTTTTCATAATATCACCTCTGGTAGTCATTATAGCCTTACTATCTGGAGTTTATGTGGAGATACAATAGGAAACTTAATAGGACGTTTAACGTATTAACTCCATTTTCAAGATTGTGTATTCTCCGTAAAAAAGGATTATTACCCATATTCCTTTTTTATGGAGAAATATTTGTGTGCTTGAAAAAACTTATCATATAAAAAGATGAACGATTAATATTTACAAAAAACTAATGTATAATAATGTAAAATGTATGTGGTTTTTTTAACTGTTTGAAAATATACTTTCGATACTTTACTAGAAGGGGAAAGGGAGATAAATTTAAATATAAAAGAAGCCAGCGAAATTCTAGAGCGTACGCCACAAACTTTGTAGTTTTTTTGCTAATTTAGTAAAGGCCTAAGGTGCGAACAAGGGATTATTTAAATCATGTGAGAAAGGTTGTGAAATTATTTGAGGAGTTATAAAGCTATGCTGTTTGATTTAGATGATACGTTACTCGATAGGGATAAGGCAGTAGATAACTTATTTTTATTAGTTTTAGAGAAGTGTTATGAGGATGTTAGTGATACAGTCAAAAACAATATGTTACAGAAATTCAAAGAATATGATAAAAGAGAATATGGCATTAGTGATAAAACAATAGTTTTAGAATCATTATTTGATGAATTCGCGCCGAAATATAGATTGCCACGCAATTATATCCAAGATTTTTGGAATGAAAACTTTCCTAAATGTTTTTCAATTGACCAAAATACTATTCTTTTCTTAAATCATATAAAGAGGCACTTTAAAGTTGGAATTATTACAAATGGCTCAACTCAGAGGCAAAAAGCTAAAATAATAAATACGGGTTTAAATGAGTATTTTGATACGATTATTATTTCTGAAGAAGTGGGATTTAGTAAACCTGATAAACGTATATTCGAACTAGCATTAAATAAGCTAAATGTACAATCAGAAGATGTACTATTTGTTGGAGATGACTTAGAAAAGGATATTGCTGGTTGTCAAAATGCAAATATAAAGGGCATATGGTTCAATCCTAATATGATTAAGAATAATACCGACACTAAACCATATGCCGAGATTACTTCTTTTGATAATTTATTAATTTATTGTGGAGAGATAAATCTTCAAAAATAGTAAAAAGATAGATTACCCTTAATTTCATTGACCGTATGAGAAGTTTTAAAACAATATTTATTTACGAGGATATAAAGGATATTGGGCCAGGGGCAAATCATTTATGTGTGTTAATGAAGAGCTACACAGCATGTTTAATATATACTTTATAAATTATAGAGGAGTGAGACTATGGAAATAAAGAAAGTAGTAATTGGCGGAATAAATATTGCCGTCGTCAGAAACGATACAGTATTAATATCTGATGTTCAATCTGCATTAGATCTCATGGCAACAGTTCAATATGAAGCGGATTCAAAGCGGATTGCTATCAATAAATCATTAATAAGTGAAAGTTTCTTTGACTTAAAAACACGTCTTGCGGGTGATATTCTTCAAAAGTTTATTAATTACAGCGTGAAAATTGCTATCATCGGGGATTTTTCTATGTACACTAGTAAAAGCCTAAAAGATTTCATTTATGAATGTAATAAAGGTAAGGATATTTTTTTCTTAGCAACTGAGCAACAAGCAATTGAAAAATTAAGCTCATTGAAATAAAGATATAAAATGTAATTCGAAAGAGGCATCCGTGATGGTGCCTCTTATTTGTATTTTTATATAAAAATGTTTTTCAAATTCAAATTTAAATTTTGTACCGGTACAGTAACTGCAAATATACATTGTTACAATATCCCTTCAAATTTACAATCAGCATATATTATTTTAACTTATTAAGGGGTGCTGAATATGACAAAGTTACAAGATCAACTCTTTACAAGATTAAACCTTGAAAAACGTACTGAAATAAAATTTGAAGAATTAAGTACAATACTCTCTGCATTTGCCCACACAATCCCGTTTGAGAATTTAAATGTAATAGCAAGTAATGCGAATACAATTTCTATGAAAAACTTACAAGAGAAAATTTTAACTAGTTCTCGAGGTGGGCTTTGTTATGAATTAAATACTCTTTTTTACTATTTTTTAAAAGATAGTGGTTATGATGTACAACTCGCACTAGGTACCGTATATAAAAATGATATAAACGATTGGGCACTTGAAGATGGGCATATAACAATTATTTTAAATTACGAAAACGTAAGGTACTTAATTGATGTAGGTATTGCTTCATTAGTACCTCTTGTGCCAGTACCATTTACTGGCGAACTTGTTTCTTCTAAAAACGGTTCGTATCGAGTAAGACAAAAAGATACGAGTAAAGGAAACTATGTTCTAGAAAGAATAGATGTTGATGGAGAATGGAAAGTTTGTCATGCTTTTTATAAACATATTATTGATGAGACAGTAGTAAACGATGTTCAAAAAAGAGTGATAGAAGATGAGAAATCTATTTTCAATAAAGGACCCATTGCAGTAAAATTGACGAACTTTGGCCATATCTCATTAACGAATACTAGTTTAACTAAAATTATTTATGGAGAAAAAACGAAGCGTGAAATTACAGAAAATCAATATAAAGAGCTTTTATATACTTTATTTGCTATTGAGTTGTGAATATAAAAATAGCCGGTTCTTATTCAGAATCGGCTATTTTTATTATTTTTGGTTTAAATGGTTTTCGTCTAATATGTTTCGGAAACTGCGGTATAGTTAACGTTTTTAACGTTTCCTCAGCTTCTTCATATGTATGAAAAACTGGCTCTTTTTCATTATATCCTTGCAAAACTAGCCCTTCATCTCGGATTACATATGGCATAAAACCACTCCTTATAGTAAAAAATTATGGTCTATTGAAACAGAATGATACGATTTCAAGTTTAATTTTCTTAATAGATATAATACACTAGAACAGTATAAAGAAGTATATAAAATGAATATTGGATGCAAAGGAAGATTATAATGTCAGTTATTGATAAATTGAAACTAAATAAGTATACAAATATGGTCGTAATTAACGAACCAAGTGATTATGACATTTTCACAGGTAAAGAAACCTCATTTTCAAAAGAACATGATGCTATTTTTATTTTTGTTGAAACACTTGATGAAATGGTGAAACAAACGAATTATATTATTAGTAATGAAGAATTACTAATTGAAAAAGGCTACATATTCTTCGCGTATCCGAAAAAAGGTAATTCCCGATATAGTACGTTTATTCACCGTGATGAAATGTTTCCAGCATTAAACGTTGGCGAAGATGGGTATGTAGGACAGAGTGATATTAAATTTGCACGAATGGTAAGTATGGATGATGTCTTTACAGTTGTAGGTTTAAAGCGTGAAAAGAAAAAAGAGAAGAAAACGCCTGCTATGAGTCAATGCGTTGCCGATTATGCAGATCGAATTAAAGATGTTGAAGCACTATTGGCTAATCATCCAAATGAACTTAAGTTTTATCAAAGTTTAACACCTGGATATCAAAAAGATTGGGCACGTAATTTATTTTCTGTGAAACAAGAAAAAACACGCGATAAACGTCTTGAGAAAATGATTGAAATCCTTTCACAAGGCTATAAAACAATTGAATTATTCCGTAAGAAGAAAAAATAATGATTAGGAACGTCACAATGATGCAACAATTAATGACACTTTGCACAGTGAAAAAAGAATTCCTTTCAGTATACTAAAGTATGTTCTTATATTTAAATAATTAGCAAAAGAGAAAAGGTGTTTGAAATGAAATCGTATATTGTAGTTGGAGCTGGAATTTTAGGAGCGTCTACTGCTTATCATCTTGCAAAAGCAGGTGCGAATGTTACTATCGTTGATCGCCAACAATTAGGTCAAGCAACTGATGCAGCAGCAGGTATTGTCTGTCCTTGGCTTTCACAGCGTCGTAATAAAGCGTGGTATAAAATCGTTAAGGGCGGTGCACGTTACTATTCTTCGTTAATCCAACAATTAGAAGAAGACGGTGAAACGGATACAGGTTACAACCGTGTAGGTGCAATTAGTTTACATACTGACGAGAAAAAACTAGATCAAATGGAAGAACGAGCTTATAAACGACGTGAAGATGCACCAGAGATCGGTGAAATCACTCGCTTATCAGCTGAAGAAACGAAAAAATTATTCCCAGCACTATCAGAAGAATACAGTTCTGTTCATATTAGTGGCGCTGCACGAGTAAATGGAAGATCATTACGTAACGCATTAATAAGTGCTGCGAAAAAACATGGTGCTACTTTTATAAAAGGAGATGCTGTATTAGTTCGTGAAGGTAATCGTATTACTGGAGTTACAGTAAACGATGAAATAATTTTAGCAGAAAAGGTAATTGTAACTGCAGGCGCATGGGCGAATGAAATCTTGAATCCGTTAGGAATTAATTTCTTAGTTACATTCCAAAAAGGACAAATTGTTCATTTGCAAATTGAAAATACAGCAACAGAAAATATGCCAGTTGTTATGCCGCCGAACGATCAATATATTTTAACATTTGACAATGGCCATGTCGTAATTGGTGCAACGCATGAGAATGATACTGGTTTCGATCACCGTGTAACAGCTGGTGGTTTACATGAAGTATTCCATAAAGCGTTAACAGTAGCGCCTGGTTTAGAAGATGGTACAATGCTTGAAACTAGAGTTGGCTTCAGGCCATTTACGCCAGGATTCTTACCTGTTATTGGCCCACTCCCTAATTTTGAAGGCATACTCATTGCAAACGGATTAGGTGCTTCAGGATTAACAGCAGGTCCATACTTAGGATCAGAACTTGCGAAACTTGCGTTAGGGCGACCGATTGAATTAGATTTAAATGATTATGATGTTGCTGGGGCAATGGAATAGTAATAAACAAAAAAGATTAGGAGTGATTTCCTAATCTTTTTGTTATGTTATTTGGGCGTAACTAAGTATTTTGGGAGGTAGGAGTTCTTTTAAACAAGGGGTACCACCACATCGTTATCAAGCTAAGAAAATAGATAACCCAAAAAACGAAAAATTTTTGCCTTTTATAGCAACGAAGTGCATTTTTATCGTTTGAGGTATTAGAGAAGAAAGGGGGATTCGTTCAATATAGAGGCGAAAATACATATCAGAAATATAAACAATAGCCTCAAAAACTGGAGGCTATTCAATTTCACAATCTATTATGAGCAATTACAATAGGTAAGCTCTTTAAAGTCTGTCCCATCGCTGCATTCGTAAAATGATGAATAACATCAAAACCCTCAACTTGATGGATATTAGCGAACCGTTCCACAAATGAAATTAAAGCGATAGACGGGATCCCAATTAAAGTTTTTTAAACCTAATTGGACTTACCATTAAGAGAGCGAGGATTAATGTAATCCATGCATTGCTATATGAAAACAATCCCATACCGGCCAATGGTAATCCAGCAGCTGGAATAGGTAATCCCTTAAAATATCCAATGGTTGGTTTTACACTAAATTTAGCTAATCTTAAAGCACCCATCGTTGGGAAAAGGATAAATGCCAAAGAAGTTAAAATAGATGGTGTTGCTATCGAATGAAATAAAAGTGCAGGAGCAACTCCGAAACTAACAATATCAGCTAAGGAATCCAATTGTACACCAAACTCACTGTTCACTTTTAATTTTCTCGCAATTCTTCCATCAAGGAGATCTAAAACAGCTGAAAAGAAAATGAAAATGGAGGCTACTTCCAAATAGTCACTCATATTCATGGTAATTGAAAAAACACCGCACAATAAATTTCCAATCGTAAATAAATTGGGTACAGCTTTTACTATTTGATTGAACAAGGTTGTCCCCCCTAAGTTGATCGTAGCATTTTCTATATATTCTTCCGTTATTCTTGAAAATATATGACCACTGTATGCTAAGTAAATTTCGACAAGAGAAAAGTCGATTTCCTGTACGTTATGTTGGTTTATAAACATGTTTGATCAAAGGTAAGTCTATTACTGCTAATTTGCCGAATATAAAAAACGTTTTTGAAAAAAAGAGCCTATTTTCGGTGCATCATATCTTCATATAGTCATAAAATTAATCTGTAGTCGAAAATACGTAAAGAGCTGCTAGAATGAATTACTGAGAATACGAAGAATAAAGGAGAGAAGCGGAGTAAAAACTAAAAAAATTAGACAAAGAAAATGGAGAGATGAACTAAATGTTAAAGATTATCAAACATTTAAAACCATTTATTGCTTCTATCATTGCAGTTGTAAGTCTTTTAACTGTACAGGCAGTATGCGATCTATCACTGCCAGACTACATGTCTAACATTGTCAATGTAGGAATTCAACAAAAAGGTGTAGAAAATGCAGTACCTGAGGTTATTCGTAAAAGTGAAATGGATAAACTTACGCTCTTTATGAATGAAAATGAGAAGAAAAAAGTTGCTGACAACTATGTGATTTTAGATAAGAACAACCTCTCTCAAAGCGAACTAAAAAATGACTTAAAAGATTATCCGCAGCTTGAAAAAGAGCCACTTTATAAGTTACATACAGAAGATAAAAAAATAATTAACGAACTTAACGATATCTTTGGGAAACCAATGTTAATTACACAAGGAATTGAAAAAGGTGGCTCATCTGCTTTCTCTCCTGCTGCGACAGGTGACAACAACACACCAGCGAAACTTCCGCCAAATACAGATCCTTTTGCAATCATTGCGAAACTTCCTCAAGATCAAATCAATGCAATGAAAGAAAAGGCAGATGAAAAGTTTAAGAATATGCCAGGCAGCATGGTAACACAATCAGCTGTTTCATACATTGAGAATGAGTATAAGAAAATCGGTATCAATACTGATAAACTTCAATCTAATTTTATTCTTACTTCCGGCGGGAAAATGCTACTTTTATCCTTAGTAAGTATGGCAGCTACCGTTATCGTGAGTTTACTTGCTGCAAAAGTTGCTGCAGGACTCGGCAGAGACCTTAGAAAGAAAGTATTCCGGAAAGTTACCAACTTCTCGAATGCGGAGTTTGATAAGTTTTCGACTGCATCTCTAATCACAAGAAGTACAAATGATATCCAGCAAGTTCAAACACTTATGGTTATGATGCTTCGCATTGTATTCTATGCACCAATTTTAGGTATCGGCGGCATTATTAAAGTACTTACTACAGACCTTTCAATGGGATGGATTATCGCAGTTGCGGTAATTGCGATTTTAAGCCTAGTCATTGGTTTATTTAGCATCGCGATTCCTAAGTTTAAGCGTATCCAAAAGTTAGTAGATAAAATTAACTTGATCACTCGTGAATCTTTAACAGGTATGCTCGTTATTCGTGCTTTTAATACTCAAAAACATGAAGAAAAGAAATTTGAAAAAGGAAATCAAGATTTAACAAAAACAAATTTATTTGTAAGCCGTTTAATGTCATTTATGATGCCAATGATGATGTTTATCATGAATGCCGTTACTGTACTTATTATTTGGGTTGGATCACACCAAGTGGATATGGGACATATGCAAGTTGGTGATTTGATGGCATTTATGCAATATACAATGCAAATCATCATGGCCTTCTTAATGATTTCAATGGTATCTATTATGGTTCCACGTGCTTCAGTTTCCGCACAACGTATCGCAGAAGTTTTAGATACTGACATTACCATTAGTGATGTAAAAGAGCCGAAAACATTTGCTTCAGACAAGAAAGGTTACGTTGAATTTAAAAATGTTGGCTTTAGATACCCAGGTGCAGAAGAAGATGTGCTTTCCAATATCACCTTTACTGCAAAACCTGGTGAAACGACAGCTTTCATCGGAAGTACAGGTAGTGGTAAATCAACATTAATCAACTTAATTCCACGCTTTTACGATGTCACAAGCGGCCAAATATTAATAGATGGCACGGATATTAGAGAAGTATCTCAGAAGGAATTAAGAGAGAAAATTGGTTATGTACCGCAAAAAGGAGTTCTCTTCTCAGGTACAATCGAGAGTAATTTGAAATATGGTAAAAAAGAAGCAACTGAAGAAGAACTCGAAAAAGCGGCGGAAATCGCGCAAGCTATGGAGTTTATTAACGCGAAACCTGAAAGCTTCCGCACAGAAATATCACAAGGTGGTACGAACGTTTCCGGTGGTCAAAAACAAAGACTTTCTATTGCGCGTGCTCTTACGAAAAAATCAGAAATCTTCATATTCGATGATAGTTTCTCAGCTCTTGACTTTAAGACAGACGCAGCATTGCGCAGAGCTTTAAACAATGAGATTACAGGAAGTACTATTTTACTTATTGCCCAAAGAATCAGTACAATCATGAATGCCGATAAGATTATTGTACTTGACGAAGGAAAAATAATTGGGACTGGTACTCATGAAGAGCTTATGGAAAACTGTGAAGTTTATAAGCAAATTGCTTTATCACAACTTTCAAGAGAGGAGTTGTCATCATGAGTGATAGAAAAATAGAAAATAGAAAACAAAGCGGCCCTGGTCCTGGTGGTGGCGGTCCTATGGGCGGCGGCATGAGAAAGATTGAGAAAGCAAAAAACTTCAAAGGAACGATGAATAAACTCCTTCAATACTTGAAGCCCTATAAATTATCAATCTTAATCGTTATCCTTTTCGCAATCGGCAGTGCAGCCTTTACAATCGTTGGTCCAAAAATTTTAGGAAACGCGACAACAAAACTTTTCGAAGGACTCGTAAGCAAAGTATCAGGAGCACCCGGTGCGGCCATTGACTTTACCTATATCGGAAACATTGTCATTTTACTTCTTGGATTATATATACTGAGCACTGTGTTTGGTATTATCCAGGGGTACATTATTTCTGGAGTAGCTCAAAAAGTATCTTATAACTTCAGAAAAGAAATCGATGAAAAAATTAACCGTATGCCGCTGAAATACTTTGATAAAACAACGCACGGCGAAGTATTATCGAGAATTACAAATGACGTAGATACGGTGAGCCAAACTTTAAACCAAAGTATGTCGCAAATCATCACATCCGTTATTACAATCATCGGTGTACTTATCATGATGTTATCAATCAGCTGGCAAATGACATTAGTGGCACTTTTAATATTGCCAGTATCGATGATTCTCATCATGGCAGTCGTAAAACGATCACAAAAATACTTCAAATCCCAGCAAGAATATTTAGGACACGTAAACGGTCAGGTCGAAGAAATTTATAGTGGTCACAATATCGTAAAAGCCTTCAACAAAGAAGAAGAAGAAGTGAAAAAATTCGAAAAGGTAAATGATACCCTTTACCATTCCGCATGGAAATCTCAATTTTTATCTGGAATGATGATGCCGATTATGACATTTATCGGTAATATCGGTTACGTCGCTGTATCTATTTTAGGTGGATGGCTTGCGGTAAAGAGAACTATCGCAGTTGGAGACATTTTAGCCTTTGTGCAATATGTTAGAAGCTTTACGCAACCAATCGCTCAAGTAGCACAAATCGCGAACGTACTTCAATCTACTGCAGCTGCTGCAGAAAGAGTCTTCGAATTTTTAGAAGAAGAAGAGGAAGTGCCAGAAGCAGAAAATCCAGTGAAGCTGCAAAAAGTTCAAGGAGAAGTTACCTTCCAAGATGTTCAATTTGGATACAATCCAGATAAGATCATCATCAATGATTTCTCATCTAACATTAAACCTGGACAAAAGGTAGCAATCGTCGGACCAACCGGAGCTGGTAAAACAACGATTGTAAAACTGTTAATGCGTTTCTATGACATAAACAGCGGTGCAATATGTATCGACGGTCACGATATAAAAGACTTCACGCGAGAAGACCTGCGCAACATGTTTGGTATGGTACTTCAAGACACTTGGCTATTTAACGGCTCCATCATGGAAAATATACGTTACGGTAGACTCGATGCTACAGACGAAGAGGTAATTGAAGCAGCGAAAGCAGCTCACGTTCACAACTTCGTAAAAACATTACCAAATAAATATCAAATGGAACTAAACGAAGAAGCAAGCAACGTATCCCAAGGACAAAAGCAACTACTAACAATTGCACGTGCTCTTATAGCGGATCCGAAAATATTAATACTCGATGAAGCAACAAGCTCCATTGACACTCGTACAGAAGTACTGATTCAAAAAGCGATGGAAAACCTTATGGAAGGTAGAACAAGCTTCATTATCGCTCATAGATTATCAACAATACGTGATGCAGATTTAATCCTTGTCATGAAAGACGGAGATATTGTAGAACAAGGTAATCATGAAGAGTTATTGAAAGCTGATGGTTTCTATGCTTCGCTTTATAATAGTCAGTTTGAAGGTGCGGATGCTTCTTGAGTTAGGTGAAAGTCCATTTAAATAACTAAACCCACGAAGAAAATGCATTTTCTTCGTGGGTTTTTATTATTTTTAAGGTTCTGTTACAAAGTTTTTAAAAGTAAGCTAGACTTTTGCAAAACAGAGTGAGGAGCATGATAAATGGGATGTTTTAAAGGGAAACAATTTAAAAAGAACATTAGAAGATTAATTAATACATTCTTGTAATGTTTTAGTATTTCTCCTCCTTCTCTTGTTTTATGAATCTCTCCAAAGATAAGGAGCATTTCTTCCCGATTAATTGTTGCACAACGGATAACCGGTTTAATTAAAGGGAATTATCAAAAAGGGTACTATAAAATAGAACAAGCCAAAGAAATAGATAAGGAGTGAGCAAGCGATGGACAACATGATTAATACGGGCAGCTTTGGTTTACAAAGGGGACCTGATCCAAAAACGGTTGGCCAGTATTTGTTCGATTGCCTGAAAATCGAGGGCATTACCGAAATTTTTGGTGTCRCAGGGGACTATAATTTTACACTTCTTGATACTTTGGAGTGTTATAACGGCATCCGTTTTATAGAAGGACGAAATGAACTAAACTCGGGCTACGCTGCAGATGGCTATGCAAGAATCAAAGGAATATCGGCTCTTATTACGACATTTGGGGTCGGGGAGCTCAGTGCATGCAATGCGATAGCGGGAGCCAACAGCGAGCATGTGCCAATTATACACATTGTGGGTGCGCCTCCTGAGAAGGATCAAAAAGAGCATAAGCTTATGCATCACACCTTAATGGATGGGAATTTTGACGTTTTTCGCAAGGTGTATGAGCAGATTACGGCATATACCGCGGTGCTTACGCCGGAAAATGCCAAGATTGAAATTCAGACTGCGATTCGCATTGCTAAGGAAAAGAAAAAGCCGGTATACCTGGTTGTGGCTAATGATTTAGTGACCAAACCAATTAAAGTCTGGGCAGAACCGGTACCACCACGTCCAACATCCAACCCGAATACCCTTCAGGCTGCAGTGAATCATGTCCGTCCGCTTTTGGAACGTGCCCAACGACCGGTTATCCTGGTGGATGTGAAAACGATGCGATTCGGCCTTCAGACAGCGACTCGGCAGCTAGCCGATG
The DNA here is from genome assembly GCF_056396785.1 of Bacillus sp. 05T21. Classification (NCBI taxonomy): domain Bacteria; kingdom Bacillati; phylum Bacillota; class Bacilli; order Caryophanales; family Bacillaceae; genus Bacillus; species Bacillus sp. 05T21. The sequence continues at coordinate 123,978 of NZ_JBFTMD010000004.1, forward strand.
CAATGAATGTGCCTGTTGTAACGATGATTTACGGGAAGGGCGGATTCGACGAGAACCATCCAAATTATATCGGAATGTATTTAGGCTCTTTCGGGAGGACTGAAGTCCAAAGTACAGTGGAGAATGCAGATTGTATCATTGCGATTGGTATGGTATGGGCGGATACAAACACCGCAAGTTTTACCGCAAAGCTGAACCCGCTGATAACTGTCAACATTCAACCGGATATAGTTAAAATCGCTGAGGCGGAATATCCGAATGTTCTTGCAGCCGACATGCTACTTGCTGTGCAGAAGTTGAGTTATACAGGCAAAGGTTTGACAAAAAAATTGTCATTCCCTTATGAGCAATTCACAACTATTGCCGACGGACCTCTAATGGCGGACGGCTATTATCCGCGTTTTCAGCGCATGCTGAAAGAGGGTGATATTGTAATCGCCGAGACCGGAACGTTCTATTATGGAATGGGAGAGGTAAGACTGCCGGGCAATGTAACATATATTGGACAAGGTGGATGGCAGTCCATCGGCTACGCAATCCCTTCGGCGTTTGGTGCTATTATGGCCGCGCCGGAACGCCGAGTATTGGTGTTTACAGGTGACGGTGCCCTGCAGCTAACGGCACAGGAAATCAGTTCTATGCTCTATTACGGTTGCAAGCCCATAATCTTTGTCTTGAACAACGATGGTTATACAATTGAGAAATATTTAAATGTCAAAACAGAGGATCAAAAGTACAACCAAATCCCTCGATGGTCTTACACCAAGCTGGCCGAAGCTTTTGGAGGTAACGCGTTTACCGTTACGGTCCGGACCTATGGAGAGCTTGATCAGGCTATAATCCATGTTGAAAAGGAAAGCGCCAAAAGACTCTGTATAATTGAAATGATCGCAGGTAATCCAATGGACGCACCTGAATATATGCGACGGATGCGCAGTTATATGGAGAAGCAGGAAATGCAGCGCAGCCAGAAATAATATCCAATTCTCTAGTCCCTAATTGGATACTAATTGAACAGTTCTAATCATATTCTTTTAATAAAACGCAATTAAAGGGGTGTAAAGTAAGTTGACAAAAGTTAAGGTTAGTTTACGACCCATTGCAAGTAAGTTCAATTTACCTACTGTTTTGAAAACAACTATACTACCAGGTGACTCAATTGAAAGGTTATTTATTGCAACCCAGGTAGGAGAAATCTTTTACATAGGAGACGGAGTTATAAGGACTTTTTTAGATATTCGCCCGCGAATTATCAAATTAGGCACGTTTGAAGAAGGTGTCTCTAGTAGCGGTTATGATGAACGCGGATTGCTAGGACTAGCGTTTCATCCACAATTTTATCAAAACGGTTTATTTTACCTTCATTATTCAGTAGCTGGCACTCAAGGTCCGGGTGCCCTTTCTGAACCTTTTAAACCTAATCCGTGTGATCCGAAAACTTTAAACTTAAAGTGGGTAAATAGAGATACTCAATATGATCATATTGATACGGTTGAGGAATGGATTTTACAATCACATAGTCAACCTCAAAAACGACGGACATTACTTAACATAAGAAGGCCCTTTTTTAATCATAACGGAGTCAATAGTTTAAACTTTTCACCTGAGAGTGGAAAACTTGTTTTTACAAATGGAGATGGTGGATCGGGTTATGATCCATTTAATTTAAGCCAGGATGATTTAGAAATAGCGGGTAAAATAATTGAAATTGATGTAAGTAAAAATACATTCATAAATAACCCTCCAGTAGTTACACGCTTTAATGAGTTTCCTTTATCTATACAAGAAACACTTACAGTAATTGCGAAAGGAGTTCGGAATATAACAGGTATTTCATTTCAAAGGTTTTATAATCAGTATATCAAATATGCTGGAAATGTCGGGCAGGATATTGTAGAGTCTATTTTTTCGTTTGTTCATTATAAACCCATACCGGTTACCGAACTTGTTCAAACGCATTTAATGAGATCCACTCCTAATCAAGATGGATTTATTAATTTTGGTTGGCGAGGATGGGAAGGAGAATTTCCTACTTCTTTTATAAGGCACTGTTCTGAGAATCCTACTTTGGATGAGAGAACAATGGCTTATTATAATGAAACAATAGAAACATCAGTGAGGCGCATACAGCCCCTAATTAGTTATTTTCATAAAGATTCCAGAGCAGATAAGTTTGGAGGAACCTCACTTACAGGAGTACAACCATATATGGGAACTACAATTCCTAGTTTAACTGGTAGTATCGTGTTTACTGATCTTGCTAAGAAAGAAGAATTTCAATCTCCAGTAAAGGGAGTGTTAGCTTTTACTAGAACAGCTCTAGACGGGAAACGTAATGATTTTCATGTTATTGAAACCAATTATGATTTTGGTTCTCAAGCAGCTTATTATATGAGCTTGGGAACAAACGGAGATCAAACTAGATTATATTTAGGGGTTTATGGATCTATGAAAGTAACGGATTTTAACAAAGGTACTATTTTTGAAATTGTTCCATGATACGGTATAAACTCTTAGTCTAAAAATATATGGAATTCATACTTTTTCAAACGCACGATTTAGCGCCTCTTAAAAAACCTTCTATGGATAAACATCTATTGTATAGTGATTCCTAACAAGCAGAAAGTAAAACATAACCAATAAGTATTTGAATAAAAATAGAAAGTGGTGAATTAAGTCTCTTTAGGGGGGAATTTGATGAATCGCTTTAGAAGCTATTGGTATCAATGGATGATAGAGCAGGATGCGAATTTTGTTCATAAAAGAAAGGTGACGCCTGCAAGTAGGTTAGTCATTACAGCATTACTCGGTTCATTTGCTGCTATTTTTCAATCTGCGGGGAACTTAATCCCTGGAATTGGGTTATTTATTAGTCCTTTCGCGACGCTACCGATTTTTCTAGCTATTTGTTATTCTATTCGTGAGGGAGTACTTTCTTATATTCTTACTATTTTCCTATTATTCATTATTGAGCCAAGTGAACTAATTGTCTTTCCCTTTACTACAGGCTTATTAGGTATAGCGTTAGGAGTATCCTTTTTACAATTCAAGAGGAGGATTTGGGTAATTTCCTTTTCAGCGATATGTCTACTTATAGGAATTATGATCATTCTCGATATCTTCCGTTTTCCTGTACTTGGTCCTACTATTCATACGACTATGGATATAAAAGTTATTACATTAATATTTATACTGAGTTTTTTATACTGCTGGATCTATGCAGAGTTGTGTAGAATAATAATGAATAGAGTATATAAAGTATGGTCTTAATAATTGCATAAAATCTTTTTGAACAAATACACTTTCTCATATATTTTCAAAGGTTGGAGATGTAAGCCATGTATAACATTGAAATTAGAAGGCCGAATTCGAATGATTTAGATGAATTACATTTGTTTTTTCGTCTTGTTATTACTAATACATTTAAAAACGAAGGGTTATCACATCTATTAGATGACATAGAAAATGAAATTAACTCGAAAAAGAAATATTTAAAAAATGATTTTGATAGTAATGGAGAAAGTCGTTACTTTTTATTAGCAATAGATACAAGTAACGATAAAATCATTGGAACGATTGAAATCGGTCCAGCAAGTACATTGATTAATAGTTGTACAGACGGTGTACTTAAGGATTTGTATGAAATAGGAACTGTATTTATACTTCCGGAGTATCAAAGAAAAGGTATAGGGAGTTTACTGCTAAATACAATGTATCTTATATTACTTAGCAGAGGACTAACCGAATGCTGTTTAGATAGTGGATACAAAAAAGCACAAAGTATATGGACAAAAAAGTTTGGAAAACCTAGTTATGTGCTGAAGGATTATTGGGGCGAATCAAACGATCATATGATTTGGAAAAAAAGTTTACATGATATACCTATAATATTTGAATTATGAAATGAAATATCTCTCTTAACATAGCTTTTCTTACATACTTATGCTATTATTTATCTTTATAATAAAAGAGGACGTGAATGAACTTGATTAAAATTAATATTCCTGAAGCTGATGTTTCAATTACTGAACGTAACCAAGTTATTAAAGGAGACGAGCCATTAATTACTCCAATTAACGGTTTTATCGATTTCCACTTGTTCCCTAGAGATAAAGGCGGCATTTTTATGTTTTACAATATTAATGACGAACTTCTTTTCGTAGGTAAAGCTCGTAAAATTAGACAACGTATTAAAAAGCATTTTGAAGATAATGTTTCACCAATCAAAAATCATCGTGATGAAGTATACCGCATCGATGCATGTATCGTAGAAGATCCAACTGAAAGAGAAATATACGAAACATACATCATTAATAAGTACAAAGCGAAATATAACGTTGATAAAGTGTTTTATAAATAAGTAAAAAAAACAATCCTAGCACATATACTAGGATTGTTTTTTTGTGTTTCATTCTTCATTTCTTTCTCCTTTTTTAAAATGATTAGCAGCAATTAAACAGAAAAGCCCTATAAATAAAATTATAATTCCAAGCGTTTTATGTTTTCCTTCAAAAAAAGGAATATCTGAAATAACATTTGTCATACATAACCCTATAAACACAAGGATAGGTCCTGCCCACAGTAATACATTGCCGAATTTCGTATGTTGCCACATAGTAACCCTCCTTACTCCTTTTTACATATATATCCATGAAATAAAAGTAAATTCATAGAGAAAAATAGTTTTTTTCATATCGAAAATTGAACCTTCATATATTGGTACAAGCAAACGAGAAAGGGGACCATCATGAATTGGTTAGAAGCTTTTATATTAGGGATAATACAAGGTTTAACAGAGTTTTTGCCGATTAGTAGTACAGGACATCTTTATTTAGGAAGGCATTTGTTTCAATTAGATGAAGCTGGATTGTTTTTAGATACGATGCTGCATATCGGGACTTTGCTTGCAGTGTTTATTTATTACAAAAAAGAATTTATATACTTAATTAAAAATCCATTTTCAAAACTAATGCTATTACTTATTGTCGGGACGATACCTGCGGTTGTAATCGGCTTATTATTTAAAGACTTTTTTGAAGATATTTCAAAAACAGGTATAACAATAGGTTGGGAGTTTTTAGTGACGGGTTTATTTCTTTATATGGCCGATAAACAAAAAAACGGTCGTAAAAAAATGAATGATATTACATATAAAGATGCATTCATAATTGGTTCATTTCAAGCAGTAGCTATATTTCCAGCAATTTCCCGTTCTGGAATGACAATTGTCGCTGCATTATGGAGAAAGTTAGACCGTGAAACAGCGGCGTACTTTTCCTTTTTATTATCAACACCAGCTATTGTCGGAGCTATCATCTTGCAATTTGCAGATGTTTATCAAGGGAAAGCAGAATCTATTTCTAGTACATCTTTAATTGTCGGCACGTTATCAGCAGCGTTTTTTGGTTACATAGCTGTTTCATGGATGATTCAATATTTAAAACGTCACTCCTTAAAAGTATTCGCGTATTACGTATGGGGATTAGGTATTTTAATTTTAACGTTGCAATTTACTCATGTGTTTTAATTTAGTAATTCTTCGTTTAGATCCTGTTTCATTCATACAAGGCAGGATCTTTTTTCATTAAGGGGGTAAATATGTTTAATAAGGCTATCGTTATTGGCGGAAGTATAGCAGGAAAACTCGCAGCAAAAGCATTATCAACTTCTTTTAAAGAAGTAATCATTATAGAAGTCGGCGAAAGATGGGATGGAAAGGCTTTGAGAAAAAGAGTTCCACAAAGTAATCATCCTCATGTGTTATTAAAAGGCGGAGAAAATGCAATCGAGGAATTGTTTCCTACTATTACTAATGAATTAATAGATGCAGGCAGCATCGTAAATAACTTTACTCGTGATATAAAATGGCATCAATTTGGTTTATGGAAACAGCCATTCATAGGAGAAGTGCMTATGATTCAACAAAGTAGGCTTTTGCTTGAATGGCATATTCAAAAACGAATACATCAAATTTCAAATATTACAACTCAGTTTGGAACATTGGTTGAAGGGTTATTAGTAGATGGAAAGCTTAACAAAGTATGTGGAGTAAAAGCTAAGTGTTTAGAGACTGGCATGCAAGAAGAAATTCAAGCAGATATTGTTGTTGATGCGAGTGGATTCGGTTCAAAAAGTATTGCGTGGTTACGTGAATACAATATCGAAGTGCAAGAAGAGAAAGTGCGTATTGATTTATTTTACGCAACTAAAATGTTTAAACTCAAAGAAAATGAGAAATTAGACTGCTGTAATATGCTAATGTCTCCAAGTTTCCCTGACAATCCGTATGGTGTTCTTATTCAAACGATTGAGGATAATCGTTATTTTGTTACTTTCAGCGGATACGCAAATGAGAAAGCACCACAAACAGATGATGAGTTTTATGATTTCGCTGAAAATCTATCAATCCCTAATGTGACAGATTTTCTAAACAAAGCTGAGGGAATTACTGATATAAAGACATACAAAATTCCTTATCAAGTACGTCGGCGATTTGATTTAATTAATCATTTACCAGAAGGGTTGTTAGTAGTCGGTGATGCACAATGTCGTTTTGATCCAGTTTTCGGTCAGGGAGTTTCAGTTGCGGCTATGGAAGCTTACCAGTTGCAATTACTACTACAAGATAGAAAAGGTCTCGATAAAACATTTACACAACAATTTTATAAGAAGGCTGCGAACATCATACAAACTCCTTGGGAAATGACAACAACTGAAATATCACGACACCCTCAGCTAAAGAGAGAATTAACTACGAAACAAAAATTTCAGCTATGGTATACGAAACAAATATATCAACTATCTGCAAGTGACTCTGACGTTTATATTCGATTAGTAAGAGTGATGAATTTAATTCGTAGTCCATTTCACCTATTTCATCCGAAAGTGCTACTCGCTGTATTACTGATGCGAAAGAAATAGCAGGAAAATTATCGGTTAAAAAAGAATGTATAACAGTTAGTAAATCAAGAAGGGGTAAACTGGATGAAAATATACATAGAACAATTAAAGAATCAAGACGCTGAAGATTTATTTAACTTTGAACTAACGAACAAATCATTTTTTGAAACAATGGTACCAAGTCGTGGCTCTAATTATTACGTGTATGAATACTTTCAAAAGCAATTTGACGAACTATTAAAAGAACAAACTGAGGGGATTTCTTATTTTCATCTCATACGTAATACAGAAAAAGAAATTGTAGGACGTATCAATTTAGTTGATGTAGATAAGGAAAAACGAATTGGGTCGTTAGGCTACCGAGTTGGAGAGAAGTTTACTAAAAAAGGAGTTGCAGCAGCATCTGTAAAATTGATTTTGGCTCAAGCAAGAGTCTATGAAATTAATGAAATACATGCTATGACAACAATAAATAACATAGCTTCACAAATTGTATTAGAAAAGAACGGATTTTCTCGTGAAAAGGAAGCGGAGACAACTACTGTAGATTTAAACGAGGAAAACGTAAATTTCGTACATTATATTTGGAGGACCGCTAAGGGTTAAAGATAATAGGGAGGGACATGTACATGAAGGATTTACGTTATCCAATAGGTCAATTTACTTATGTAGGAACTATTACAGAAGAAATAATTGATAAATGGATTCAAGAAATTGAGGATTTACCTAATGAACTAGCAAGAGCGATAAAAAATTTAGATCAGAAGCAATTAGATACACCGTATCGCGTCGGTGGATGGACTGTTCGTCAAGTTGTTCATCATGTTGTTGATAGTCATATGAATAGCTATATACGCTTTAAATTAGCACTGACAGAAAAGAATCCAACTATTAAACCGTACAAAGAAGAAAAATGGGCAGAGCTACCTGACTCAAAATTACCAGTAGATGTTTCACTTGTAATGCTAGATTCATTACATAAAAGATGGGTTAACTTATTATATTCTTTAGAACCAGCAGATTTAGAAAAGACATTTAATCATCCTGAATCAGGAGAAACAAAACTTGCTGCTGCAATTGGACTATATGCATGGCACGGTCGTCATCATACAGCTCATATTACTTCTTTAAGAGAGCGTTTAAATTGGTAACATTAGAGAAGGCGACAGAAATTGATGCAGAGATTATATTTCAAATGCAAGTAGAATCATTTAGTTCATTATTAGAAAAGTATAAGGACTATGAAACAAGTCCGGCAAATGAACTTATTGAAAAAACAATTTCAAGAATAAATAATCTGGACGGTGGATTTTATAAAATTTTCGTAAACACGAATCTTGTCGGAGCGATATGTATATCACGTAAAGAAAGGGCATCTAAATTTTGGATCAGCCCGATGTTTATTATTCCAAACTATCAAGGGAACGGAATTGCTCAAAAAGTATTAATTTTAATCGAGGAGATGTTTCCTGAAATAACGACTTGGGAGCTTGCTACAATTTTAGAGGAAGAGCGAAATTGTTTTCTATACGAAAAGATGGGATATATAAGAACGGAATTTAAAAAGAAATTAAATGATAAAGCAACTTTAATTTATTATAAAAAAGAAAGGTAAAGCACATTTTAAATGCTTTACCTTTTTGTACTGTTTTAGATTAAATATACAATTCAAATGTATATTCTTCCAAAAAGTTCGGGTTAGTAATTTTGAATTCGAATAAATATACAAAAATGAACTATTTCGTCGTATATGTTACTAACGCTTTTTGAATGCTTAAAATACTATCGTCACCTTTAAATTCTTTCGTAATTGGATCATCCATACTAGATACCCAAATTTTAAGCTCTGCATCTAAATCAAAATGCCCAGCTGTTTCAATGCTAAATTGTGTAATGCTTTTATAAGGAATAGAATGATACTCTGTTTTTTTACCTGATATTCCTTGTTTATCTACTAAAATAAGACGACGATTTGTAAATACGATTAAATCACGAATTAATTTATAAGCATGCTCAACTTTTTCATCATCTAGCATAATCTTTTCTAAATCACGTTCAACGCTTTCTGTACTCGCACTTGATGCATTTCCTAAAATACCACTAAATAAACCCATATGAAATTCCTCCTTTATAATATGTGGAATGAGTTTCTTATATTGTACCATGCAAATGACTAATAGATTATGACATTGCTTCAATAGTTTTTTGTTATTATTGCAACCAATTTATATAACCTCATCCTAAAATCTTGTGCTAACATATAATTAAGAAAACAGAAGCAGAGGGATATAGCATGAAAAATATCGGTTTAGTATTAGAAGGCGGCGGAATGAAAGGGTTATATACTGCAGGAGTACTCGAATATTTTATGGAAAGGGACTTATTCTTTCCGTATGTAGTCGGTGTATCCGCTGGAGCGTGTATGGGAGCAACATATTTGTCGCGTCAAAAAGGAAGAAATAAGAAAGTAAATACAGAGCTAGTAGCAGATCACAGGTATATATCTTATCGAAACTTAATTCAAAAACGTGAATTATTTGGAATGGATTTTTTATTTGATGAAGTACCAAACAAAATTGTACCGTTTGATTTTCAAACTTTCCTAAATTCAAATGAACAGTTTGTAATCGGAACGACTGATTGCGAATCAGGACAGGCAGTTTATTATAATAAAACAGAACATGGAAATGATATTTTAAAAATTATTCGTGCATCAAGCTCTGTGCCGTTTATAGCACCTGCTGTAGAATATGATAATCGAAAATTGTTAGATGGAGGGATTATAGATCCTATTCCAGTTTTTAAAGCGCAAAATGATGGTTATTTAAAAAACGTTGTTATAATGACAAAGCCAGAAGGATACAAGAAGCAGCGTAATAAATTTTCTGGACTAGCTAAAATTTTATATAGAAGATATCCAAAAATCGCAGAGCATTTAGTAGAACATTATCGTTTTTATAATGAAACTGTATCTTATATGAATCACAACGAACAAAAAGATAATTTTTATGTAATTCAGCCAAGCGCACAGCTTCCTATAAGCGGAATAGAAAGAAATAAAGAAAAGCTCGTTAATTTATATAATCTTGGCTATAAAGATGCTCATAATCATTATGGAAATTTATTGAATTGGATGGAGAAATAAAGGAGTGGAACGTTGGTATTAGGAAAAGAAGTTATTTTTAATGAATTGCAGAAAATGCATAGTCCTCTATATAAACCATTTCCGAATTGTGACATTCTAAAAGTACGGAAAGATTATAAAAATATATTTACAGAAGATGATTGCATAAGTTCTGATTTAAATTATTATTGGATGCATACAGCAGCAACTTTATTTAAATTCTGTACTAAATAAAAAAGAAAAGAATATTTCGTTTCAGCAAATACAGTGGCTAAGAAAATCGTTTTTTGAATGGTTTCCACAATATCGTTTTCTAGAAACAGAAATTGTGAAGTATCCTATTTTGCATAGAGATTTTATGAATTATGAGAAGTCCCGGAAACTATTACTTTACTATCTTACTGAATAAAGACGAAGACGCACAGGTTAAATATAGCTTGTGCGTTTTTTTAGTTCATAAAATATACAATATTATCAACTTGTTTATATAGGAATTCTAATGAGAAGAAAGAAGTACATATAGAATGATATAAGGGAGAGAGAATAAGTTTAGTAGCCGTTTTCCTTTAAGTTATTGTCCAACTTGAATATAGTTATTTATGTTAAAATATTTCGAGTAAAATCAAGTTCTTAACGATTTTATCAACCATTAAACAAAATAAATTAGAAACGCAGAAGGGACAGCACTAACATGGAAAACGTGTCAAAGATAGATAAATTGGAATCAATAAAATCTTTACAATCGACAATTCGTAAACTTGAAAATGCTTTTTCACAGATGACTCAAAAAGGAGCAAATACTACCTTAGTAAAAAAAAGGCTTAAAGCCGTTTGCATAGGGCTAGCAGTGTTAGAGAACGTGTGGAATCAAGAAAGTCATCGGTATAGCCAAGAAGAGTTAGCAGAAGCTCGTAATGTCCTTGCTGGTTTGCTCCCATCAATTGAGAGAGCCTATGATAAGTCTAAAGATGGTAGTCCTCAAAGAACGCTTTTAACAAGACGGATAAAAGCGTTGGAGCTTTCTATTCAGGCAATTGATAAACTTTCTAATAAATAACTCATCTAAATACACAACATCCTAATCTTAAATTTTATAAAAGCAATCTAGTGAAAAGAAATACAAAGGAGGAAGATGGATGACTTCAATAATTAGTCCAAAGTTAGAGGAACTTAATAATCAATTGAAAAACGGAAACGAGAAAGCTTTTTATACTTTTTTGCATGAAATAAAGTCAAATAATACGCCATTAATAGAACAGTGTCCAGTAGATAATCGGTATAAGCTTATAACGTATATATGGTTAGGGGACCGAAAAACTGAAAACGTTTATGTATTCGGTAGTTTTCCTGGTTGGGATCTGTCTGTAAATCAATTGCAACGGTTGTTACATACAGATATTTGGTATCGAACGTTTAGAACGGATAAGCGTTTTATTTCAACTTACTATTTTTCAGTAAATGATTTTTTCGAAAATGATTGGATAAAGCGTAGTGAGCAGTACCGACTAGACCGATTTAATGGAAATGTATTTGGAGAAGATGCCAATAAAGGATCCGTGTTAGAAATAGATATGAAAGTGCCGTATGATAGTCGATTTCCTTCTAATCATTATCCATCTGGAGAAATTGAAACATATTCTTTCTATAGTTCAACTTTAAATAATACACGTAAGATTCATATTTATACTCCTCATAATTATTCTCAAACTTCACACCTTCATGAACTTCTCATTGTATTTGATGGGAATTCTTTTATTAAAGACCTTTCAATCACAAGAACACTCAATTATTTAATTTATAAAAAAGAAATTCCGTCTTGTATAGCTGTTGCTATAGATCCTGTTGATCGGCTAGAAGAGCTAACCTATAACGATAAAATGAATACATTTTTAACGGAGGAATTACTTCCGTGGATTCAAGCTAAGTATCACGTATATCAAGAAGAGAGGAATACAACAATTGCCGGTTTCAGTCTCGGTGGCTTAGCAGCTTTTTATGCAGCTCTTCAAAATCCACATATTTTCGGAAATGTGTTGTCAATGTCTGGATCCGTACATTGGAAAAAGGATGGCTTTGAAAATAAAATTCCGTGGATTGAAAATCAAATTACATCTGTAAATCCCAATACGTCTCAACCTCATTTTTATTTGGCAGCAGGATAACTTGAAAACGAACCTCTTTTAACGGCTAATAAGCGCTTATATAGAGCTTTAAAAGATAAGGGATACCAAATGACTTATGAAGAGTTTCAAGGCGGCCATGACAGTGTTTGGTGGCGAGAAAAGTTATTTGATGGATTGAGAGCATTAAAACATATAAAAACCACACTATAAAATAAAAAGGAGAGAGAATCTATGAATCAAGATGAGCTAGATAAAAAACTTAAAAAACAAGAAATTTTAGTTAAAGATGAAAAAGTTTGGTCGTTCACGTATGAGGATCATATTAGTTCTATCGTTAAACAGGCAGAAAAGACAGGAGCGTTTAATGATTTACCTGGGAAAGGGAAACCTCTTAATCTTGATAAAGATCTTTCGTATAATCCTGACAAGCAACTTTATAGAACTTTGAAAAATAATCATGTTTTGCCTAGGTGGATTGAACTTTCAAAGGAAATAGATCATCTAAAAGAAAATTTAAAAGAACTAACGGATAATGCAGAAGCAGCTATGTTAATTACAACTATTAATAAAAAGGTCTCAGAACATAATTTACTTTGTCCGCCAAGTGCGCAAAAAATGAGGGTTAAAACGGATTTTTAGCTTTTTTTAATGAAACCATCTTTTGCAATATAATTGAGGTAGGCATTTATTATTTATCTTTAAAGGGAGGCAGAAGAAATGAAGAATACGTATCAGCTTCAATTACCGAAAGAACTAGAGCAGTATCCGTATATTAAAGTGTCTGGAACGCAAGCAGAAACAACTCTTTTTGAAAGTAAGTTTGGTGGCTATCCGTATGTACCTATAAATCAAGAGCATCCTAAAGACTCGAACGGACAACCTATGATGCTACTTGCGCAGTTAAACTTTGAAGAAATGCCGCATATTGACACTATGCCTCAAAAGGGACTATTACAATTTTTCGTAAGTGCTGATGATGAACTTTTTGGAATAGATTTTGACCATCCAACTAGCCAAAAAGACTTTCGAATTATTTATCATTCTACAATAACGGAAGATTTAACTAAGGTTATTACTGATTTTAGTTATTTAAACACTTTAGATTTAGAGCATTTTATCATACCTGAAGCAGCTAAACTAAAGTTTGAATTGGATTATCAACCAGTAACATCAAGAGATTATCGATTTGAAAAAATTTTTAAGGAAAACATTGATTGGGAAGAAATTGTTGATGAAGAAAATAAAACAAAATTAGGCGAACTGTATGATGATCTATACGAAGATCAAGGGCATAAAATTGGCGGTTATCCATTTTTCACACAGACAGATCCGAGGGAATGGGAAGAAAAATACCAACAACACGATATATTATTGTTACAAATCGATACAGATGATTCATTAAATATTATGTGGGGAGATTCTGGTGTTGCTAATTTCTTTACACGTAAGGAAGATTTATTAAACCTAGATTTTTCCAATGTTATTTACAATTGGGATTGTTACTAAAAATAGATAAATGGAGTACTAGCTAGCAAAAGAAATCTTCCTGAAGGTGAGGAGGATTTTTTCACGTTAAAAATAAACGTTATGTTAACTAGAATGAAGAATCCAATGAAAGTCAAGCGTAAATAAAAGAAATAACAATAAAAATATAAAATAATAAAACATATATAATTAGCAATAAATCTATAAAGCAAAACATAAAATGAAATTTATCATTTGTATAGAAAAATTTATTTCGCATAAAAAAATTCCGTGCTAATCAAAATTATTTTGGCTCGTTAAACGATAAAAACTGTAGAAATTCATTTAGATAAGATTTTATGTGAATCTCATTAAAAATACCCGTTTCGTCTCATTAAGTATAGTTTACTTGGTTTTTGATACAGGTAAACACTTACTCTATACAACTTCGTATAATATATATTATGTTAACTAGTAAAAAGTAATAAACTTATTATATGTTAGTTATGGTTGTTAGTCTCCCCTTTTTAATTGGATTCATAATGTGTTGTAGATTGTGTGGTTATTTGTTTTTTAAGTTATTTATGTTGTGTTATTGATAAGAATGTTTCCGTGTATAATTTATATTTTAGTTAATAAAAAACGCAATTCGTTTAAAGTGAACGAATTGCGTTGATATGATTAAGAATAAGTTTTTAAAATTAGTTTGCTACAGCAATTGCTTCGATTTCGATTAATAATTTATTGTTAATCAATTTGTTAACTTCTACAGCTGAACTTGCTGGTGGATTGTTTGTGTTGATGTATTGATCTCGAATATCTCTAACAATGGCCATTTGAGAAATGTCCGTCAAGAAAAATGTTAATTTTACTACATCATTAAAATTTAAGTCTGAAGTTTTTAATGCGATTTTAATATTTTCAAATACTTGTCGTGTTTGTGTAGCTAAATCATCAATTCCAACTATTTGACCGTCAGTATTAATTGCTACTTGTCCTGATATGTAAATGGTTCGTTTAGCATTACTAACTTCGACTACATGTGAGTATCCAAAAGTTGCTGGCATTGTTTCTGGATTGATAAATTTCTTTTGCAATGTACTTCTCTCCTTTTGATATCATATTTTCTGTATATCTTAATTCTAATTAGTTCCTGAACTATTATCTGTTCACAAATGATCTATTTTGTTGTATTCACTTATTTTCCATTGCTCTTGATGGTAATAGATGCTACTGATACAAGCAGTAAAAAGTTTTGTTTTTCCTGAGCCTATTTTATTATTGGATATAAGAGCAAGAATTGTGTTTATGACAGCGCTATGAGTAACTAAAATAACTTTACTATTTGGGTGTTGTTTCTGGATTATATTTAAACCGGTTATAATTCTTGTTTTTAGAAATCTTCTTGGTTCTTGATTTATATAATTACGATTTGGAAACATTTTCGTTCGCTCTTCTGTCGTTAATCCTGAAGCCATACCATAATCGCGTTCTATAAAATTATCCATTTCAATAAGATCTACTGGTATTAACATGTATGTATTTATGATTTCAGCTGTGTGCTTTGCTCTTGATAAAGGACTAGAAATAATAATGTCCCATTGTTTTTCACGTAAATACAAACCGCATTTTTCAGCTTGTTGTATACCATTTTTATTTAGCTTAATGTTCTCACGACCTTGGAGCTTTCCAATAGTATTCCACTCAGTTTCCCCGTGCCTAACTAAGCATATAACAGTCATACACGTATCCTCCTGCTACAATATGAAGTTAAATTCTATACATACAGTTTAAAGAATTATATATGTTTGATTTCCTTGAGAACTGCTTCTAATTACGTCTTGTTTTATTAATTCATTAAATTCTTCATAGGTTATTTCCATTGAGTATCTGCTGCTTACATAATATTCTTTAAGAGGTTGATCATTTTCCTTTAACAATAAGATTAATTCTTCACTAATTGTGTTAGCGATTCCGCAAAATATTCTTTAAGTATTTCCTTATTCGCAGTTATTAAATTCAAAGTTGTATATCGAGTGTTTCCATAAAGACCAATTTGATATTCCCCTAAATCCAAATACGTATTACCATACATTCCAAAGGACTCTTTGTCTGTTTGTTCTTGTTCTAGAATCGCATACTAATATCTTTTATTGTTTCTCAAAGGCCGTTCTGTTTCTAAATAGTTTTCTTCAATGTTAATTATTTGTCCAGAATCTAATAACACACCGCTATAAAGTAAAAGACTATACGATTCTTTAGATAAATAATTAAATGTCTCGATTCTTTTAGACATAGCATCAATTTGATTACAATACTTTTCAATTATGTTAAGTGCAGTTTTAATTAGAGGCTCACATAGGTTATACAGTTTTTCTCCTTCATTAGCTGTTATAACCATACATGTTGGATAGTAACTCCCTTCTGTCTTATTCAATAAACCTTCTAGTTCTAATGCGTGCATTTGTTTTTCGAATTCCTCGTTAGTCCAATTTAGCTTCGTTTTTATAGTATTTGATTCTATGCCCAGATGGAGCATTACAAGTAAATATTGAAGGTTTGTTCCGCTTATTTTTAAAGTTGGATAATTGTCAACTTATGAAATCATTTTTGTCTCATAAGTTGTTTTAAGTATTTTCTCCGGAGTATAATTAGCAAGCATTTTAAAATCCCTTCTTTTTTAGTAATTTAATTGTAAAATCTATGTATTTACTATGTTCTATAAATAAAAATAAGTATCCTTTAATGATTTTAAATAAAAAACCTTAGTATAGCTATGTTAATACCTATACTAAGGTTATCTAGAATTCTATATTTAGTTATTGCTATTTAATAGTTTATATTTAGACTTCTTTTTTCTTTCTTCAAGCATTTATAGACTCTCCTTCCTGTGGATAATTAGTTACCTATCTGCTTCTATAACATATAAAGAAACATACGGTCTTTGTTGTTTATAAGAAAGAATTTACTTAAACAAAACAATTCACAAATACATAATATTAGTTTTAGCTGCTGCTAAATGAATTCTATTTTTTATATATAAATAATAAATTTGAAGAATTTATGAAATGTACTGCATTTAAGATGAAAGGTAAAATGATATAGTTTAAACTACAATTAGCTACAATAACAACATACGTATATTGTTAAACGTAAAAAGGAGAACTAATGAAAAAGAAATATATGAATCAAATTCCGACTGATGTAAGTTTTAATCCGAAAGATATTATTGGTTTAATGACTGATTACTTTAAAATGAAAACAAAGCTGCGTCCTGTAAAGAATTTACCTATTGTTTTATCGAATAAAAATAATGAGTCTTTAGAGAGTGTGACATGGTTTGGGCACTCTGCTTCTCTTTTGAAAATAGAAGGTAAAAAATTGTTATTAGACCCTATGTTTGGAGATGCCTCTTCCCCATTTCCTGTGTTTAATAGTAAGCGGTATAGTGGTGCTTTTTCTTTAGAACATGATGAACTTCAAGAAATTGATGCGATTATCATTTCTCATAATCACTATGACCATTTAAATTACAAAAGTATTATGCAGTTAAAAGATCGCGCAAAGCACTTTTATGTACCAACGGGAGTTGCGCAATATCTTATTAAATGGGGTATTTCACCTAGTAAAATTAGTGAACATAATTGGTGGGATGAAATTACGTTTAATAATATTAAGTTAGTTTGCGCTCCTGCAAGGCATTTCTCTGGACGAAGTATGACAGATAAAGATCGTTCTTTATGGTGTTCATGGCTTATTCTTGGTCAAGAAACGAAAGTTTTCTTTAGCGGTGATAGTGGCTATGCTCCGCACTTTAAGGAGATTGGTAATAAATATGGTCCATTCGATCTTACTTTAATGGAATGCGGGCAATACGATACGAGATGGTCTGCAATTCATATGTTGCCAGAAGAAACAGTACAAGCTCATATTGACGTTAAAGGAGAATTGCTTGTTCCTATTCATTGGGGTGCTTTTACGTTAGCATTACATGAATGGAGTGATCCTATTGAACGTGTTACGAAAGAAGCAAATCGTTTAGGGGTTAATATTGCAACGCCACAAATCGGTGAAGCTATTGCGTTACAATCTAAAGATTATCCTACGGCTGCTTGGTGGCGAGAAGTGTAAGTATAATAAAAAGCGAACCAATTTAATATTGATGGTTCGCTTTTTATTCATTTATGACTCATCTATTAAAATTTTTTGTTTTATCTACTGGAATTTCATTTTTCATCTTTTCTGTTGTCCAATATCCTGTAGGGTCTTCTATATCGTTTGAATCTTGAATAGCAGATGGGATATTGGGGGCTTTTTTCACTTGAGTAAGAGTATCTTTTTCGCTAGAGGTTGCCAATGCTAAGTAAATAATTAAGGGTATTATAATAGTAACACTAGTTATATATATCCAAAATAAGTGATTTCCTTTTTTCATGAGCTCCTCCTTCTATTACATACTAATCTCCCCTAATTACTACTTTACTATGCTGGTCTGCTTAGCTAATTCTTTATTCTTATACTCTACTAATTTATGATTTGATAAAACGCAAGAGTGCTCTAATATTAATTCATTATAAAGTACTTCAGTTAAAAATTTAGGTATCATCTCTCCTACGCCGTAATTATAGTCACTTAGAATCCAAGATACCTCTTTCCAATCTAGAATTCCTTCTGAGACTTTTTTTGGAGTGTGATATGTAAATTCATTAAGTAGCTCTACTAAATAGACATACATGCCACCAGAATATGAGGAATCCTCCCATTTAATAATGCCTTTAAATTGAATTTGATTTTGTTCAACATCTATATTTGTTTCTTCTTTTATTTCACGAATTGCATTTTCTAACGGTGTTTCTCCTTTTTCTATCTTCCCTCCTACACCGTTCCATAATCCTTTTACAGGATCATATTCTCTATTTAGCATAAGTATTTCTTCATTTCTTTTTATAAAACATAAAGTGTGCTTGTACATAATTTATTTCTTTCCTTTGTTCTTAATAAGTTCTAACAGGCGATATTAAATATACTGCTGCAGATTGTTCACCTGCTTCAATTAATATCGGTCTCATGGAACCGCCAAAACTTAAAGTAACTCTATCTTCTTTTATTGCTTTTAAAGTATCGACCATATATCGTCCATCGAAAGATATATTTAATTGCTTTTCGCCGTGAATAGCATCTATTTGTTGTGTCTCAGATATTTTACCAATCTGAGAAGCGTTAGAAGAGATTTGTATTGTGCATTCGTCGATGATTTCTAAGTTAACGTTGTTGTTTGCCCATTCACTAGCCAATAAACTTGACCGATCTACACCTTGTAAAATCTTTTTTCTATCTATATTAATAACCGTTTGGGATTCATTTGGAATTAGGCCGGATATATTAGGATATTTTCCTTCAATAAGCCTTGAATACAACGTAATTGTACTGAATTTAAAAATAATGTGACTCTCTGAAAGATATATGTATACTAAATTTGAATTACTGTTCATTAATTTTAGTAGTTCACTAATAGTCGAATTTGGTACAATGCAATTTAATTTCGCATGTGAAGAAATGGGTATTTCACGTAAAGCCAGTCTGTGCGAATCAGTAGCAGCACAAATTAATTTGTTATGATCAATAACGAAATGTACGCCAGTAAGAACTGGTCTAGATTCATTTTTAGCAGTTGCAAAGACAGTTTGTTTGAATACCTCAATCAGCTGTTCCGTTTCTACTTGTATTTCTGTATGTGCGTCTAAAAATGGTACATTAGGAAATTCATTTGCCGAGAGTCCATTTAAGTTTAAAGTAATTTCATCTGATTGAATTGTAATCAACTGCTCATTCATACTTTTTATTAAAATCTCACTTGGCATTTTCTTAATAATTTCAATGAAATACTTTGCTGGTACAACAATACTCCCTGCTTTTAAAATAGTTGTAATTTGTTCGTCTTCAATTGAAATAGGTATAAATTTTTCAATGAAAATATTCGAATTACTTGCGATTAAAGTAATTCCAGATTGATCTGCTGTTATCTTTATTCCGGATAATATAGGAATTAAAGTTTTTGTTGAGATAGCTTTACTTACTTCTGAAAGAGCTTGTGTAAATTGTTTGTGATTAACGATAAACTCCATTTTTCCCCCGCCTTAAATGAAATACTATCTTTATGAAGATTGATGAATAATAGTTCCATTAAAAATATAAGGAACTGTTTCTTTCTTTTGTAAAAGGCTTTTTAAGTGTTCTGGTATACGTAAATAAGGTTCTGCTGAATCTAATTCCATCCAGGTAATCTCCTCAATCTCTTTTGGCCGTGATATACAGATTTCCCCTCCGATTATTTCTCCTAAAAAATTAAAGAAGATTGCATGATGTCCTCTCTCTTCAAAAAAGGCTTCACTAATGGAACAAACCCCTTTTACGGATATATCTAGCCCTGTTTCTTCTTTCACTTCACGAATTGCTGCCTCTTCTAACGTTTCTCCGAATTTAACTGCTCCACCTGGTAAAGTGTAATAAGAACCGTTTTTCCCTTTGTTTTTAACCATTAATAGCTTTTCATGAGTTTCATCATATAGAAGTGCGTATGTAACATTTACTTTTTTCATATGTAACCCCCTTGAATGGTAAAAATTTTCTGTCTTTATTTTATTCTATCATTAAATTGTTTTTATTCACAAAAAAGAAAAAGAACGTGTTTTGAAAAAGAATAATCAAAACACGTCCACTAAATGTTAAAAATTGATTCGGTTAAAAGATACCAAGCGATAGCAACTATAAATTTAATATGTTTTTTACAATCTTTTTTCTAAATAGTAGTGATGATGTCCTTTAGGATGATCTTTACTGACTCCGATCACTTTATATCCGTGTTTTTTATAAAAGTTTGGAGCTTGGAAACTAAAAGTGTCTAAGTTTATCAGCCGACATTCTTTTTCGATTGCAAATTCTTCAATAAGTTTCATTAATTTGCTGCCATAGCCTTCGTGTCTATATTCTTCAGACACCCACAGAAAGTCAATATGCAAGTGATGCCAAAATGTTATAGCTGTTACCCCTCCGATTATTTCTTCTTTTTCATTCCTTACTATAAAACTTACCTTTTCTGAAGGTGTTTTTTCCTCATTTGAAAGATGTTTTTGGTTATATTCAATTACTTTCTCTCTTATGTAATCACTATCTTCTTGTACCCACTGCTGCACTATTTTCATTTTAAGTATCACGCTCCTTTTTACTTATCTATTCAATTTTATAATGATATTGTCCTGTCTTTAATGAGTTAGTAAAGAAGCAAAGTTAACGTAATAAAAAAGAGCCCTGACATTAGGACCCTTTTTTGAATTAAGCTATTTTTCGATTTAACTGTTTTATTTCCTTCTTCTTTTCTGCATTTGGAGGGCGAATTAATATAGAGATAACGAATGATATAATACTTAAAACACCGATTGTAATGAAGGTTGGTTGAAACCCTCCAAGTAGTGCTCCAATGAATGATCCTGCAAGTGCACCAAATCCGAAACCTTGGTAAACAATCCCGTAGTTTGTACTATGGTTTTTTAATCCGAAGAAATCCCCGACAATGGCTGGGAATATAGTGATATTACCACCAAAGCAAAAGGCGACACTTGCTACACAAGCAAAATAAATCCCGTAATTTAGTGGAATAAAACTTAAAGTGAAGACGGATAATCCAATAATAATAAATGTAGCCGAGACGATTTTTAATCGGCCTATTTTATCTGATAACGTTCCAAGAATAATTCTACCTATTGTATTAAAGATTGCAATCATTGCGACGGCATTAGCGGCCGTCGCTGTACTAAGACCAACGAGCTGCACCCCAATGTCTTTTACCATACCGATTAAATATAAACCACCCATACAGGAAGTGAATAGCATAAAAAACAAGAAATATACTTGTTTAGTGCGCATCATTTCACGCGGAGTATAGTCATTGTGTAATGTTTCAGCCGTAGTGTTACTTACAATTGCTTCACGTAAGAAGAACGATCCGATTAATACTAAAAGTAAGACGATAATACCCCAATATAAAAATGCTTGTGATACACCAAGACTATCGATAAGATTTCCGTTTACATATCTAAAAATTAAGCTTCCCATTCCATATGCTGAAACAGATATACCAGAAATAAGCCCTTTACGGTTTGGAAACCATTTAATTAAATTAGATAGTGATGTAATATATGCTGTTCCATCAGCGTATCCAACGACAACACCGGCTAATAAATAAAGTAATGGTAATGAGGAAACTTGTGAACTAAGTATTAAACCGAGTCCTAAAACAATTCCTGCAGTAGCGATAAGTTTACGAAGTCCAAATTTTTGTTGTAGCTTTCCTGCAAATAGAGTTGAGAATGATAAAGAAAAACTCGTAATTGAGAACGTGATCGCGACTGAATTGAGATTCCATCCAAACTTACTTACAAGGGGTTGATTAAATAAACTCCATGTGTAAATTGTTCCTAGGCCAATTTGAACAATGATTGTACCTAGAACAATTAGCAATGGATTTATAGATGTTTGTTTCATGCTAACTGTCCCCTTCTTTTATCATGACATGAATTTTCACAGTTAGTATATCCATGATAAATTGCAAGATACTGTACGGAAAATGGAAATTGAGTTAGCTTACACAAAAAGACACTTCATCAAGAAGTGCCTTTTTGTAGGTTATATACAGCATTTAAAGAAAGCTTTGTTAAGATAAGACATTTTCGAATGCTTATGTATATATGTTATCAAATAATTTGCTGAAAGTGATGAGACTTAAGACGTATTTTTCTTTCATAAATAAGTCGGAGAGAAAATTAATATTCAATTTCCTCAAAGTCTTTCGGCTGCGGTACAGTTTGCATATTAGCTGCATCTTTCGGATCGCTATAAATCGCGTTTTGTTCTGTGTTTACATCCTTTATATTTTGCTTTTTATTTTTATTCACTTCATTTTTCATTAAAGTTCACTCCTTTTTATTATAGGAGTAGTTATACCCTAACCATATTATTTTTACTGCTACTAAATGTATCAGCGACTAAATTGCTAAATTCACGTAAATAATATAAATAATTATCCCCACCATAGTTGTATCTTTTATTGTACATTTTAGCAACGACGACATTATATTCTGGAATGACTAATATCGTTGGTCCTGTAATTCCTAATATTTGATAGGAACCTTTAGGAACTCGCTCACCAAGTTCGCTAAATAAAGCAGGTTCATTTTGAACGAACCAAAACAACCCGTTTTGAGGTAGTTCTTTATTTGTATACTCTGGACTTTGTAAGCTCGTAGCAAGTGCTATAACTTCTTTTGGCACAATTTGTTTACCATTTAAAAACCCTTTATTTAAATGCAGGTTCCCCCAGTAGGCAAATTCTCTCGCGGAGACAAAAAGATTTTTCTCGGAGCCGTCATCTACTGCACCAACACTACTTATTGCATCTTCATCTGGGTTTACAACAACCTTAACTAAATTATCATCTTGTTTTATTCTCCATCCAGTTTCTTTGAAATCAGCAGGTATGAATACACGCTCCTTTAATAGTTCAGGAAAACTCTTATTATACAGTTGATAAATAAGCTGCGTCACCATTCTTACATTAATATCTCTGTACGCCCAAGCTTGTCCCGGCTCAAATTCACGAAAAGCTGTCCCATCATCGGTTTCATTTAAACCGTGTGAATGAGTTACTAAATGTCTTATCGTTGTCTTTCCAAGTAATGAAGGATCATATTCTTTAAAATAATTTACAGCCTCGTCATCAAGAGAGTTTATTTTCCCCTCATAAACTGCATAAGCTACCATTAATCCTAAATAGCTTTTTCTTGCGGAAGCGACATTGAATTGTGAAGATATAGTTACTTTTTTACTAGTAGGAGTATTTGAATGCGTTCCACTATAATGCTCTAGCACAATCTTATTATCTTTCATAATACAAAGTGCTGCCGTAGAACTTTGATTTGTCTCTTTAATGTTTTCTACCCATGAAATTAATTTTTCATATTTGTACAAATAAATATCCCCCTAAAACATATAAAAATAACAGCATGAAAGAAAAGTTTCAATACATTATAACTTTGCATCGGCACTTTTCTTTCATGTGAAATATTATTGATCTATAGTACTTAAATAATCCACCAGTTCCAGCAATTAGAACAGCTGAAACAACCAACACAGCCTACACAACCTACGCAACCGCCGCAACGTCCGCCGCCACAACCACCACAGCGACCACCACAGCCGCCACCGCCACAACGTCCGCCGCCACCGCATCCGCCACAACGACGTGCATCGTCTTGAATGTAGTAATATGGATATTGATTTTGTTGTTGATCCCAATACACAACATTACCAGGTTGATAAGCATTAAGGTTTAACGCTTGTAGTTCTTGTTGAAACTCATTCATTATGAAACCCTCCATTTACAAATGTAAATTCCGTCCAAATTTTCGAGTTTATTTACTTTTAAAAATAAAGTAGAAATAAGGCTATAGACTAAATGCGTACATCAACAAAATATGCTTTACACTAGGTGATGTACCTTGTTTATGAGCCTATTTTCTTTATATTCTTTTAGTGGACGGAATTAATATAAATAGAGACAATTAAAAGTTACTAATCCAGCAAGTTAATAGTTCATCACTTAATTTTCTTTCTAGTAATTCTTTTACTGAAGGTGTCGGCATTATTGTATAGGAATTTATATTTTCTTTATTAAAATCAATCCAGTGAAATGCTAAATGGGACTCTTTAGATATTGGAGTGAAATCGGATTTTAACTCATTTGAATCTATTTCAAAAATGTGGTTAATTTCATGGTGGAGGGTTTCTTTGGCTTGCCATTGATTTTCTATGACGCCTAAAAATTGTTTTATACTGCAAGTTACCCCAAGTTCTTCTCGTAACTCTCTTATTAGTGCATTCTCTGCTGATTCCCCAATTTCAACATGGCCACCGGGTAAAAAATAGTGATGTCCTATGTATTCAGCAACTAGTAATTTTTCATCTTTTATCATGATAGCTCGTACAATATGATGGAATTTACTTTTCATTTTGTATTCCTCCTAATCATTCACTTTATACTTGCTCGAAAATTTTCATTTAAAAGCGGGATAATATAAATCATAGGTGTTTCATATGGGTGAATTTCATTGATAATTGCAAGAGTACCTTTTACAAGTTCTCGTTTATACGTTAATTAAAACTAATAATTTTGATAAATGATTCTAAAAAAGAGTATGTTTATGAAGAAAATTATCAAAACATACTCTTAATATTTTTAGTTGATTCATTCTTTTACAATAAGGTTTGATTAGCCCTATTCTTTGCGGCCTCAAAATCGAAGCCGTAGCTAAAGTATGCAATCACTACTATTCCCTAAGCAAATCTATTCTCTACTTCAAATTTACCTGCCTGTACAAATTTTAGACTCTTAACGAACCACGAAAGCCTCTTGCGGCATAGTAAGATTCTGCCCCATTGTGATACACAAAGACGTGTCCAAAGCGATAATCGCAAAAAAGGGCACCGCCAAGTTCTCTAATATCAGAAGGTGTTTGCACCCAACTCGACGTCTTCATATCGAAATTTTCAAGATTATGTAATGTACGATATTCTTCTTCCGTTAATAGTTCAATACCCATGGTAGTTGCCATATCAATAGCGTTATTTTCTGGTTTATGTTTCTTTCTTGATTCTAGCGCTTCAAGATCGTAACAAACACTTCTACGACCTTTAGGACTTTCTGCTGAACAATCATAAAAAATATATTCGCCTTTTTCTTTATCAAAATCAACAACATCAGGTTCGCCACCAGTTCGTTCCATTTCGTTGAGCGACCACAACTTTTCAGTATTAGCATCCAGCCTTTCTTGAACATTAGCCCATTCTAAACCTTTATGACGGTTCATATTATTCTCAAAACGATCTTTCAATGTTTGTAGTAATTCTTCACGTTGCTCTAGTGACAACTCTTTTTTATTGCTTTCTTTCATATTAGTTCCTCCATTGATGTTTTTATTAATGATAGTTTAAGTATATATAAATACTGTTTTATAATAAAATGTTTAAATAATTGCGTGAATTGAGTTTGCGATAATTTATATGAATTAGTACAACCAATTCTCCGCAATATGACCCTTTAACGGAACAACTTATTGTTTCAAAACAGTTTCTTAATCGATCTTTCAATTCTAGATGTTCTTTTCCTTTTCACTATAAATACACGATATAACTTTATTCAAAACAGTACATCTTTATTTCAACAACAATAAGCGATATACTTCCTCACCGTCATATACATTTCCTAATGGTTTAAAATCATAACATTCATATAGTTTCTTTGCAGAAATATTATCTTTATGGACAGTTAATTTAATTTCCTCACACTCTTTAAAGTTATTTTTTATTAAGTTAATGATTTCCTGTAATGCTGCTTTTCCATATCCTTTTCCTTGCTCTTTTTCATCAATGATAAATCCGTTAATCCAATACATATCTGTTGACTCTCGTACAAAAGCATGCATAATAAAACCAACTATAAGGTCACCATCATATATAGCCAATGGAATATATTCGACATTTTCACCATCTGGTTTTATGTATACTTTAGCAAGTGATACTGCCACTGCCGGAACAAAGTGTATTTGGTTTTCTTTAACTTGTAACTTTAATGCGTCTTCCCAATTTTCTCTCGTAACAATTTTTAATTGGACGTTCACTATTTTAAGCTCCTTTAAAAAGAGAATTTATCTTTTATATTCAACGGAGTGAAATGATTCCCTTTTTCGACATCAACTTATAACATGATTTTCATAAAATCCTGAATAAATTTTTCCTCATCTAATTGTAACGCTATACGCGCCCCTTCAGATTTAGAGTGTGGGCGAAAATCAGCAAAAGTTTGTCCCTTCGTTTCGCCACATATGTCTACAGTCACTTTTCGAGATGTATAATTTAAAAATGTAGGATTCACTAAACCGCTTATAGCAAGTACATCGTGTAATAATGGCCCTTCAATAGATGGATTGAGTTTTTGGTATGCTGATAAATAATAATCGTACATGGGTTTCATAATCGGCTTAAATGGATTTTGTGTATTAACTAAAATATAAGTAAATACACTTGGGGTTAAAACCGTTTTATTTGTTACATTTAAAGGGAATAACGTTAAATTTTTCGCTTGCTGAAATACAATTTGACTTGCTATAGGATCTCCGTACACGTTTGCCTCTGCTAATGGAGTAACATTCCCTGCTTCTAAAAAGACACCACCCATAAAATAAATTCCTTTTACATTTAACATCAAGTCGTTCCATAAATTAAAAGCAATCGCTAACGAGGTAGATCTTCCTACATCGACAATTGTTAAATCTTCTCCATACTTTACAAGAATCGCAGCAATACTACCAAAATTGTATATCGGAATAGATAACACACTTTCCGGTACATGTATGGGTCCTAATCCTTCTGGTCCATGAATTTCAGGATAATACGTTGTAATTTCATTTGTAAGTGGCTTTGTTGCCCCGCTAATTACAGGAATATCTTGTCTGTTTGCTAACTGTAAAATATATGCGGCATTATGAGCGGCATGTATATGTTCAACATTTCCATATCCAGTTACGATACCAACAATTTCAATTTCAGGATGCAGTAAGCCATACATAATTGCAAACGAATCATCAATACCTGGGTCTCCAAAAAATAAAACCTTCTCCAAGAAATGCACTCCTTTCATAGGTAAGATAATTATGTATATGTGGAAATAATTTAAATCTATACAGTTCTAAGCAAATATTAATGGTGAGTAATGTATTGATAAAAAAGAACTAGCATTATGCTAGTTCTTTTGCAGATAAATAATCTACCAGTTTAATTAAATCTCGTACAAATATTGGACTAACTGATTTTAATATAGATTATCCCCACTATATTTATAGAATTGAAAGCCTGTTATTAATCCGGAATTTTGCATTCAAATTGCAAATACTCGCAGGGATGTCTTACCATACTTTTTCGCTCTCGATTTGCTTATAATTATCTTTTTTAAATGTTAAATGAGCAATCACAACTCCAAGTATAGTAATTATCCCTCCAATTATCGAAACAAAGGTTGGCACCTCGCCTAACCATATCCACGCAATAAAACATGCAGTAACTGGTGTTAAATATAGAGAACTCGTTGCTTCAGAAGCCCCAGCATGAGATGTAATATACGCTAATGCAATATATGGAAGGACTGTCGGAAACACACCTAAATATATAACGCTCAAAGTAATTTCCATAGGAGCTGCTACAATTTCTTGATAAATCCCTGGTAAAAAAATAAGCATACATACAGTACCAGACCAAATTGTATATATTGTAAATGGTAAGAAACCGTACTTTTTTAAATAAGATTTTTGAAAAACGAAAAATAGACTTTCTGAAAATGCCGCTAATAATATTAGTAATACCCCACTATTCAATTGAATGGAATCTCCTTGACTTAATGATAAAAAAGCAATTCCTACTAAACTAATTACACCACCAATCCAACCATTTAATTTCATTTTTTCATTCATAAAAATAGAAGCAAGAATTGCCGTTAATATAGGTGTTACTGAAACAATTAAACTAGCAGGTCCAGCATTTACACTCTGTTCACCGTAGTTTAGTGCAATATGATAAATAGTAAATCCTAGAGCGCCAAATATAAAAATTACTGGAATATCTTTTAAATCAGGTAACCGTAATTTGTATATAAGTGAAAACAGAAGAAGAATCAAAGAAGCAATTAGTAATCGTAGCAAAGTAAGGTGTTCAGGGCTGTAAGCTTCAAGCCCCATCCGAATTCCTGGAAAAGCTGTTCCCCATATAATAATCGTAAAAGCGTGAGCACATACAATACGAAAATCCCATTTTTTATTATGCATATTTTCTCGCCCTCTCCAATAAACCAGCCATTTTCTAATTACCAATTATTTCTTTTCATCATATTTAATAGTTGATACAATGTCTTCAACCAGTTAATCCTCGAAAAAACCAACCACTTTGCATTTTTAAAATGAATGAGGGAGTTTTTAATATGTCTACTGATAAAAAACTGCCTAAATATCGGCAGATAATAGACTATATGAAAGAAAAAATTGAATACGGAGAATGGCCGATTGGAAGTAAGGTTCCTAGCCAGCGGCAGTTAGCGAAATTATTTCATGTAAATCGTAGTACTGTAATAATCGCACTAGAAGAACTTATGGCAGATGGCTTAATTCAAGGGCAAATCGGGTCAGGAACAATTGTAACGAATAATACATGGTCATTATTAGCCACCAATCCCCCGCCCGATTGGAGTGAATATGTAAAGGCTGGTATTCATAAACCAAGCAAGTTAATGGTACGAGAAATAAATGAAGCAGAAGCAAATAAAAAATTGATTCATCTTAGTAAAGGAGAACTTGCACCTCATCTTTTCCCGTTAGAAACTATGCAATTCATTATGCGTAACGTATGTGAGGAACTAGATTATTTCGGATATGAAGAACAAAAAGGATATCTCCCTTTACGTGAAGCAATAAGTAATTATGTAAAATCATTTGGAATAAATACATCACCAAGCTCTATATTAATAGTCTCTGGTGCATTACAGGCATTACAATTAATATCAATCGGTCTTTTACATAGAGAGTCAACTGTTTTACTTGAACGACCTTCTTACTTATATTCTCTTCACGTATTTCAATCGGCTAATATTCACCTTTCTGGAATACAGATGGATCAACATGGAATTATCCCTAATGATTTGTTAAGAAGAATTAATTATAGTCAAAAGAAAAATATTTTATATTCGATTCCTTGTTTTCAAAATCCGACGGGTGTATTAATGTCCAAGGATCGAAGAAAAGAAATACTAAAAATATGCGAAAAAGAACAATTGCCTATCATTGAAGATGATATTTACCGTGAATTATGGATTGATGAAATACCGCCACTACCTTTAAAGTCGATGGATAAACATGGACATGTTTTATATATCGGCAGTCTATCTAAAACACTTAGCCCAGGACTTAGAATTGGCTGGATTATCGGGCCAGAGCCTGTTATTGAGAGATTGTCAGACATAAAAATGCAAACTGACTATGGATCAAGTTCTTTATCACAAAGAGTTGCTGCAGAATGGTTGAGTAAAGGATTTTATGAAGAACACGTTGCGAACGTAAGGATCCACCTGAAAGAGCGGAGACGAATGATGTTACAAGCTTTAGACAAGTATTGTGCAGATATTGCTACATGGGATATTCCAAGTGGTGGATTTTTTATATGGCTAACGGTTGTACCTAACATTCCAATGAAAAAACTGTTTTCAGAAGCACTATCAAAGGGAGTTCTTTTAAACCCAGGACGTATTTATGAAGAAGAATCGGATCAGTGCATACGCTTATCGTATGGATATGCTTCCTCTGAACAAATTACTCAAGGTATTTATATATTAAGTAATTTAATTCGTAAGTTAATGGCATAATAAAAATCCTCTTTTATATAAAGAGGATTTTTATGTGTACCCTATTTACCACAATCTCATTTCCTGTCCTAATAGAATAAGTTCTTCATAAGGATCCCCGTCAATTTTTAATACTTGTGCAAAAGCCGGTTCTGTTTTTATGCCTTGTTCTTTTAATTGGATGATTTTTTTTCTAATATGGGGATGCTGCATTAATAGCATGTGCTCCACTATCATATGTTTATATGCATTTTGGTTACGCACTGGCTGCGGTTGACCAAATAATTCAAATTCAAAACCTTCAAATTGAAAAGTTGCCTTTATTGTTAAGATTTTTCTAATGTTTTTCTTTTTCATTTCAAAACCTTCATATGAACCATACAAAGATCTAATTTCCTGTTCAAAAACATCATAATTATGTACTTCCATTACAATATCTAAGTCAGAGTGAAGGGTATCAATTCTAATAGGGATTGTCCCGCAAAGTACAGGACTATATAAAGCTAAATCCGCCATTATGTTTAGCTTATTCATAACGTCGTAAACTTTTTGTTGTTTATCGTTCCCGGATTGTAAGTATGTGATAGATGTAAACATAGAAGTCTCTCCTTCATTTAACGTAATACTCATCTCACTAAATTTGAGAAAAAATTTAATCATTTCATTTTGTTCTAGGAGTACCTTTATTTCAATATATTAAGGCGAACTAACTATATTTTTCAACTTTTCTCCTATACTGCAATACTATAAAAATAAAAAAGGAGGAACTTTTATGAGCATTTTCAATATTCTTTTGACCATACACATATTATTTGGAACCATATGTTTAATTACTGGTATTGTAGCGATGGTTGCTCAAAAAAAGAAAGGAAAACATACGGAATGGGGCGAAATATATCATGCATCTTATGTTGTCATAACCCTGACGGCAATTATATTGGCCATTATAAAGTGGGATGAAATCGCATATTTATTTTATGTAGCAATTATCTCCTATTCATTTGCGATTTACGGATATCTTGCAAGAAAAAAACGATGGAGAAATTGGTTGCAACACCATATTAGAGGTATGTTAGGATCTTATATTGGTGCAGTTACCGCACTTTTAGTAAACATTGGTATGTATATCCCTATTTTAAATCTACTTCCACCAATATGGTTTTGGTTCTTACCTACTATAATCGGTATTCCTCTCGTAGCCAGTGTATCAAGAAAATATAAAAAACAAAGGAAAAATTAATTACATTTTGTTTACTTTCTAGTTTGTTTTGTAAAAATGATATTTAATGTAGTAAAGACATAGAAGAGAAAATAAAAAGAATCCAAGTTTTATTGGATTCTTTTTATTTCTGTTTTTTTAAAGGCTTTATTGAATGTAAACGATCCGGATAATTAGTAAACATCCCGTCTACACCCCATATAAGTAACTTTTTCATATCCTTTTCATTATCTACTGTAAATGGATGCACTTCTAATCCATATTTCTTTATTTTTTTTACATAGGCTGCGTCAATATATTTAAAGTTCATTCCTAGGCCAATGCAGTATTTTTTATAATTCTCAATTTCTAGTTCTGTTAATTGAACTGCTTTTTTATATGATAATAATTGTACTAACGGTATATTGGCATTTAAATTATGAATCTTTCGCAGACTTTCTTCACTAAATGATTGAATAATAGCTTTATCATTTATTTGGTAGCGATTTATAATTTCTAATAGTTTTTCTTCCATTCCAGGATATTCATCTGGTGATTTTGTTTCGATATAATAGTTAGCATTATGTCCAAACGTTTCAATAATTTCTTCTAGTGTTGGAACTTTAGCATTTTTAAATTCTTCTTTTGCTAAATCGGGGTATTTTTCATTGAAAAAGCTGCCTGCATCAAGTTGTTTTATTTCTGTTAATGTATGATTTCTTACTAATCCAGTACCGTTCGTTGTACGATCCAATGTTTCATCGTGCATAGCTATTAAACGTCCGTCTTTTGTCATTTGAAGATCTATTTCTATATAGTCTCCCYTTAATTGTTGTCCTAATTTGTAAGCTTCTATTGTATGTTCTGGTGCATATGCAGATGCACCTCTATGTGCAATGTTTTTTATATGATTTAATGTATTAGTAGCTTTAATGTATTTATGTTCATTTATTTGCTGAAAAACAAAGATGCTTATTACCATAAAGAAGCATATGAGTGTAATTAGAGATATTTTTTTCATAACGGTATGTTAACTCCTATATTTAAAGCAATTTTATTTGGATGAATTATCCAAATAAATGCTGGTTTTCAAAAACAGTCATTTGTCCTACAGCTTTAAATCCAGATTTTTCATAAATGTTAATTCCATCAGGTGAAGCTTGTAGTACGCAGTACATATTTTTTAATTGTTTTGCTTCTTGCAGCAGGAAATTAAACATAGTAGAGCCAAAACCTTTTCCTCTCATTTCTTCTTTAGTCGCTATATCATAAATACCGACACTATCTTTCGTACATACTAAAGAGCCAACAGATACTACCTCACTTTTATAAAGACCTAAGTATAGCTTCATGTCATCGCTATTCCATACATCTAAAGAAGAAATTTGATTATAGTATGCTTGAACGTGAGTACCTTCTGCTGATGTACCGAATAAAGCCGCTAACGTTTCGCCAAATTGTTGTATTTGTTCTGGCGATGTTGCTTTTTGTATTGTAAAACCTACTGGAATGTCTATTATTGGATGAATTTTTCTTAAGTCTGCTACCATCGCGATATTCTGTTCTGCTTCTTTTAAACCAAATTTGATTAATTCGCTTTTTATAGTCTGTTCTTGTTTATCATCCCAAAACCAAACACTCATTGGAAATTTCTTTTGATTATAGCATTCTACCTCCTTATATAATTTCTCAATCCCTTCCGTTACATTACTATTTAGTAGTGTAATAATA
Organism: Bacillus sp. 05T21; assembly: GCF_056396785.1. Lineage (NCBI taxonomy): Bacteria > Bacillati > Bacillota > Bacilli > Caryophanales > Bacillaceae > Bacillus > Bacillus sp. 05T21. Next base: position 157,010 of record NZ_JBFTMD010000004.1, read on the forward strand.
TTAAATGTATCTGCAGGTAATCCGCAGTCGATAGTAATGTAATCCTTCGTTTCTTTTACATCCATTCCATTTACCTGCCGCGCAATATATGAGGTTTTATATGTGAAATTGTCTATTAGTAACTGTTTATAATTCATTAATTTTGCTCCTTTCATAAAAATTCGTATTCGAATCCTTCAGTATTAAATATAACATATAAGAAATGTACCTATTTCTATAAAAATATCTCTATAAATCACTCTTTGCGCCCTAAAAGAATTAAAAATGATATAACGTTGTCGGAATGAAAAAAGTGGTATATAATAAATATTAACATTACTAGTAATTATTTTAGGTATTCCTAGAATAAAGGAGCGATACATATGAAAATTACTATTTATTTCGGAAGTCATGAGGATCAAGATGTCCGTACTATGGACTGTCATTTAGATGTAGAAGATACAGAAGAGATTGTTTCTGTATCTTAATATAAATAATTGGGATGAACCCTCTTCCCTACAGCGTTTAAGACACCTTTTACAGGTGTCTTTTTTGTTGTTTTTTCATCAAAAACCCTTTACTTTAGAGCGTTTTAATAGTAAAATATAAATATACGAACAAATGTTCTTTTTATTTTAATTGTACATGAAGGGATGATTTTAACAATGACTCAAGCAAAGCGCAGAGGAAGAAAAAAGCAAACACCTATTATTTCAAATACAGGCTTTATCGGCTCTGTCTTTATTGATACATTGGAGTTACAAAAGAAATCCTATTATTTCGCTCGTAAAAAACTTCAAATTGTTCATCACGTACTAGATGGTCTATCTGGAGCAACGAGTGCATTATTTAAAGAACATAATATCGCTGCATACATGTCATGTGTGTATTTACATAAACAACAGAAAATTGGCTTCGTTCTTTCAACAAAACCTTTTGAACAAAGTGATGGTGTTTCTTATTTTATAAATTATTTGATCGAAAAGAATTTTTATGGTGACGAAGACATTGAATATCAAGAAGTATTTAATACAGGTTTTATTGGTGTAGTATTCGCGGATTTATCTAGTATAGATCGCTTTAATTTTGAGTTTGAAATGGGTATGCTAACGAAATTAATGAAAGATATGATTATTCCGGTTAAAGAGCTCTTTTTACGCCACAATGTACCGGCTTACATCTCCACTTCTCATTTAGAGGGGCAAAATAAATTAGGTTTCGTTCTATCTGTAAAGCCATATGATGAACGTGCAGAAGCAGATTTATACTTCGAAACATATTTAAAAGAGCGCGGATTATTTATTGGTGATGAAGAAGATGATATTGATAAAATAGTTATTAGAAAGACAGCCGAATTACGATAGTTTTCCAGTACAACTTACATTAATAAATTGTTCAGTATTTAATTTGAACTTAATACCTTCCTATTGGTAATAGGAAGGTATTAATAATTTATTAGTCCTGACGCTTTTCATACATCTCTATTTTTTTATTTAGTAAATCTTTACCCCAAGCTTGCATTGCTTCTAATACAGGTATAAACTTTTCCCCCTGCTCTGTTAAAGAATATTCTACCTTTGGTGGAACAACTTTATAAACTTCTCTGTGTACTAGCTCGTCCTCTTCAAGCTCTCTTAATTGTCTAGTTAAGATTCCTTTTGAGATGCCAGGTAACATCCTCAATAATTCATTAAACCTAATAATTTCATTTTTGCTTAAATGCCACAAAATCACGATTTTCCATCTTCCTGCAATTGCATTTTGGGTAACTGTTAATGGACAAATTTCTTGCTGTGTTTCTTCAGAAACCGATTCATCTTGATAACTAAAACGTGCCATAATAAAATCTCCTTTTTCGCTAAGTACTATTTTTATGACTATGTTATTAAATTGTGCCTACTTACATAAATCCTTCTTAAGAAATAGTATATGTAATGTATACAAAAATCAAAAATAACGCTGTATGTAACGGAGGAGATTGTATGAAAGTTTTTGTAACAGGTGCAAACGGAAATTTAGGTTCTAAAATTGTTGAGTATTTACTTACCAGATTATCAATTGAAGAAATACTTGTTGGTGTACGTGATGACAAGTCTGAAAAAGCACTAAGCTATAAAGAACAAGGCTTAGAAGTACGTGTAACGGATTTTGAAAATCAAGAAACCTTGTTTTCAGCATTCAAAGATGTTGATCGTTTATTCATCATGTCAACATTTGGTGACTTTGATACAGTTATACGTCAGCATACAAATGCAGTAGAAGCTGCCCAAGCAACAGGTGTAAAACAAATTATTTATCCAAGTGTTACAAGAGCAGAAGGAAATGACTTCTTCCTAGCAGGCATGCATAGAGCACGTGAAGTAGCAATTATTGAATCAGGTATTCCTTATGTGATTCTGCGTAACAACTGGTATGTAGAAAATGAACTTGGTACAATTCAAAGCTGTATGGCTGGTGCCCCTTGGGTGACTTCTGCAGGAGAAGGGAAAATCGGTTGGGTATATCGTCCGGATTTAGCTGAAGCAGCAACGAATGTTTTGGTAGCTGATGGTCACAAAAATAAGATTTATGAACTTTCTGGTGAAAATTTAAAACAACAGCAATTTGTTGATACATTAAGTGAAGTATTAGGTAAAGAAATTCCTTTATTAGAAGTAGATGACTCTTCTTATGAAGAAATGTTAAAAGGTGCTGGAGTACCTGAAGCCTACCTTCCAATGTTAGTAATGACTCAAAAAGGGATTCGTGAAGGAGGATTAGAATCAACACATACCCATTTAAATTTCTTATTAGAACGTCAGGCTACACCATTAAAGCAAGCATTAACACATTTATTAGTAAATACAAAATAGATAAATCAAATTCTACAGCCGAGATCAAATAATAAATTTTGTATCTTACAAAGTGCCAGTCCACATTAGGAATGGCACTTCTTTATTACTGCCTTTACTTCGACCATCTATCACTTTAGTTAAAGAAGGATTTTTAAACAACATTATTATTTTTTAAAGGACTCTATTGCAAAATAAACATCTTTTTGTTACTTAACAAATTTACTTAGCTACGCAAAACACTATAATCTTTTGAATGAATTTCTAAGTTCAACTTATTTGAATAAGCCTTATTCAAAATAAGAAATACTATCCCTCCTGTAATTGGAAGCGTGTAAGCAGGGATATAATTTAATAATAATCCTGATAATGCCAATGCTATTGGCTGCATCATTTTACCTATACTTAATCCAATACTGAGTACTCTCCCCCTATATTCATCAGGAATCTCTTTTTGCGTGAAATAAATTAAAGGAATATCAATTAACGCTATTATTAGCCCTAAAAAGAACATAACAACACAATACGTAATAACGTATACAAAATCATTTACTTCAAAACTTTTGAATAGAACTGGAATTCCTGAAATAATCATAAAAACTGCCAACATTGAACTTAGCTTTTTCAAAAGATAAGAGTAAGAAAAACGATTAGTTATCTTTTTTACTAAAATTGCACCAATTATCATCCCTACAGGAAAAGTCCCTTGAATCATACCAAATTGCTTAGAACTTAGATTGAGAACCGTGTTTATAATATATGGCAATGGAACAGTTACAGCAAAACCTAGGAAGAAATTAAGTGAAGTTAAAATACTAAACGTATTCTTTAAGCTTTCCTTTTCAATTAAGTAAGAAAACCCCTCTTTTATATCTTTAATAAAATTAATTTCTCTTTTTGAACATCCATCATTTATGTTGTACTCGAACAATTTAAAGTGAATAAACAATATGGATATGCCCGAAAGAATAAATGAAATACCATTTATAATTATAAAAGTTTTTATATCTAATACAGCAAAAACGATGCCACCTAACATAGGACCGAGAATTAAAGATACAGAATCGATAATTTTACTTATAGAGTTAATACTCATTAACCTCTCTTTAGAAACGATATTTGGTTTTGCCGCTTCTAACCCTATTCCAAAGAATGTTGTAAATACCGACATAAGAAAGGTAGTAGCATAAATAATGAATAAGTTTAATCCATAATTGCTGCTTACTATATAAACAGCAATTAATAAGCCTCCATTTAGTAGATCCATACAAATAACCAGCTTCTTTTTATCAACCTTATCTGCGATTACGCCGGCAAATGGATTCATAACAATCATTGGAATCGTTCCTAAAATGAGTGTAATTGCGAAATTTAATGCTGATCCGGTTATTTGTAAAACATATAATCCTAATGCGAAACTATAAATAGAGCTACCAAATATTGATACTGTTTTCCCAATTACATAGAGACAAATATTTCTTAGTTCTTGTTTGCTTTTTTCATTTTGTAAATGTAATCGTAAACTCCCCATAACTTTTCCCTCCCGCTTAACTTTGTATTACGTACAGTGTAAGTTCTCGGGTCAACCCAATATCAATATGCTAGTATTAAAAACTTTTAAAAGAAAAATTAAAAAAGATGGGGTTAACCCCATCTTTTTCCGAAAAATGAATATGTATAAATTTCTTCTCCTTGAACAAAGAAATCCTCGTATTTTCCTCCTCGTTCTATATATTCTGAAGTTCTTTCATCTATGGAATTAAACTGTAGCTTTTGGATTTCTCCCTTGACTTTTGAAGACGTAAAATTATCTCTTAATCTAGTTGTAATTTGGCTATTTATGCTAAAATTTTTAAATACAATAAATGAACTTAATAAATAACAATCAGGTTTGAATAGATAGTTTAATTCGTGCAATAAAAATTTTTCATGCTCAAAACTGTAATTACTTGTACCAGACTGATCAATTACAATATCAACAGAATGGTTCTGAATAGGTATACTTAAAAAATCAGCGCAAATAAAAAGAATGTTTCTTTTGGAATTTCTTTTTTCAATTACATCTTTTAAAAATAGAAGTTTATTCAAATCTCGATCAACAGCAATATATAAGCAATCCTCTGGCAGCTTTTCATAAATATTTCGTAAAAAGAATCCAAGACCCGATCCTATATCAAGTATTACCTTGTCATTTAAATCTAGTTGTTTTAGTTTCTTTTTCGCCCATTCTCCTATTCTATGTATATTCTCCAAATAAGAAGAATCAGTTGCATGGATATAATCTGAAATAGGATCTTCAAAAGAAGCCCTGTCAGACGTTTCAAATGATTTATCTGCTGTTAAAATCCCTGAATTAATAACATATTCTTCGCCGCAATTACAAGTTAATTTCCCCTCCGTAATTTGATTACTATTAATAATTCCATCTTGAAGAATTAAATTTCCGCTACACTTAAAACATGTAAGAAAATTAAGCACCCTTAAATCTACCCCTAAAATTGAATTAGAAATCTCAGTTGTTATAGATAAATCATTTAACGCTGCCTTTAATTTATCTCTTCTTTCCTCTAAAATTTGTATTTCTTGTTCAATCTTTTCATATTTCAATTTAAATAAAGATTGGTAAAAAGTATCTTTTTCATAATTTATAGATTTTGCTAAACTTTTATAAAGAAAAAGTTCTTTAATTTCATTCAAACTAAATCCTAGCCATTTGTACTCTAATATAAGCTCTACATCTTTTTGACAATACTCATCAAAAAAATAATGGCCACCCTTTTTTTCAGGAATAATTAGTCCGAGATCCATATAATGTCTAATTGTATCTATACTTATATTGTTTTTTTCTCCAAACTTTCCGATTTTCATAATATCACTACCATTTTAGTATTTGTTTATAAATACTTCTTTTCTAATAGTAGGAAATCCTTTTATCCATCTATATATAATTATCTAGTATAGGGTAATTATAGAAAAAAATAAAAAAACCCGCGAATCATTCACGGGTTTTCCTCTTAATAACTAATTGCTATTGTACCTTCACCTGCATGTACAGCAAATGAAATCGGCAATGGATAAAGCTTGAAATCCATTTCAGGGAATGCTTGTTTAATATCTGAAATCCATTCTTCAGCTCCATTTTTATCGTTAGCATAGAACATATGAAGTACTTTTGGTAATTCTTTTTCAAGCTCATTTTTAATGTATTCTCTACATTTTTGGATTTTACGCACTTTCTTTTCAAGTAAAAGTTCGCCGCCTTTTACTTCTAAGATTAAGTTGACACTTAATAAACTTCCAAGTAAAAATTGAACTCCCTTTACTCGACCACTTGCATATAAACCTTTTAAGCTTTTTGGAAATACATAAAAAGGCCTTCTTTTTTCATCTACTAATGTTTTATGTATATCTTGTAAAGTCATACCATCATTGTATAACGTTTTAGCTTTTCTCAAAAGTTCATCCATTGGATAACTTGTCGTTTCACTATCTAATACAGTTAAAGGGAAACCTGCCATATCAGCAGCTAACTTCATATTTTGATAGGTCCCACTTACTTTTCCGCTAATAGCAACTGCAAAGCCTTCTTCATATTCTTCTTTGCATTTAGTAAATAATTCTACCATTTCCCCTATATTAGGTTGCGAAGTAGTAACTGTTCTTCCATCATTTAACGCTTCATAAAGACGTTTATGAACTCCTTCTTCACAATCCTTATAAGACACTCCATCAATAATAACTTCAATTGGGATAACAAAGTTATCACCATCTGTTGTAAAACTCGCAGTTGTACTATCAGTAAACCAAGCAACACGCTTCATGTTGTTCCTCCCTTATTCTGTTCCTCTTTTCTGACTTTTCTATATATTTATCTTACGAAAAGAGAATATCCCCTGTAATAGTAACAGGACTTTATTATTTTGGCTATAGTAGATGTATAATAAATGTGAATGTTTTTTGTCTATTTATCAAAAAAAAGAAAACCACAAAATTTTCCGGCTTTCTTTTAACATTACATTACTTAAATGTTTCGTTATCTAAAATAACAACATAATCATTCGTCATTCGCCCCGCTTCTTTCGTATAACTGACAAGTCGCTGGATATTATCACAGCAAATTTTTGCTCCCCATACGAGTAACGGTACACCAATAAAATCAATATGAAATCTTCTAGAAAACAAACCGCCTAAAGTCATTGGCAATGGAACTGTTGGTGATGTATTAGAGAAAATAATCTTGTCATGGTTTTGATAATGTTTTTGCAGAATCTCTCCTAAATGCTTCATCGCAGGTACAACGACTTTTGATGCCCCGCATCCAATTGTATATACGGGATTCCCATATTCATCTTGTCCATGAAAAATAATTTTCCCCATATCTTCTGTTTTCAATTTATTAAAGTACTCCACATTTAAAATTTCTTCTTTCGTTAACTTCCGATCAGTTGGTAATTTATTTAAATGATAAGCTGCAGCTAGCGAGGTTGTATGCGTTCCACCGAAATCTGTGTAGATAAAAATCATAATATCATCCCTTATTATAAAAAGTTCAATGTTAATTAGTATCACCATTCAAAAGATTGTTAAACAAGGGATGATTTTTTTATACTCTTTGTGTTAATTCATTATATTTTTTCCAAATATAATATCGTCTACTAATTACTGTACCTAATGTGATACAGAGGAAGGCATTCGTTACAACCATTAATGTGGAGTGCGTACTGCCAGAAAACATACTTTGCTTAATCACGATTTTCGCACCTAAAATAACAAGGAGAATAATTGTACTTAACCAATTTCCTTTTCGTAATACATGACCCGTTTCACTATCTAACCGAAATGTTAAAGCTTTCCCCCTAATAATCCCAAGTGCCAATCCAATTCCAAACATTGCACCGAAGAGAAGTCCTTGCAATAAAGTTACTTGCTCCATGTGAACAATGGACTGAATTGTTACATAGAACAATAAAGCTGGAACAAGCCAAATACGATTAATTTTCACTTTACGTTCTTTCCCTTGCATTAAAACGATAATAAGAATAACAACGATAATATCCAATTAAATCCCCCCTATTTACACGTTTCCCTTTAAAAATTATATTCTTCTTTCTTTATTCGATACTTGAAATACAATATCTACATTAAATTGTAAAATATGGAGTGTTCTTTTACATCAGTCTTAAGCATTATTTATAAAAGTAAAAAGACGTACTTTTTACTCGTACGTCTTTTAGTACCTGTATTCAAAACGAGTACATTCATGAACCCGTTTAAATTGTTTTCTTATCTCTTCTTTATTTTCACCTGTGTAATGAGCAAATGTTTGAACCGGATTTAACTGTTTTATATTACTATTTATTACATCTTTTATTTCATCTGTATGATCAGAATATACGTGTAAATATGAATCTACGTTTACAAAAGCATTTTTTTCATACCATCCATGTACCCACAGATTGTCTCTAGTCCATGCTTCCAATCGATTTAGCTTAAGTTCTTTAGCCATCTTTTCTGCTTCATTTAATAATTGATTACCAATTCTCCTTCTGCGAAAATCGGGATGAACTGCAATATGCCAAATCATACCGCCAAGACCAGTTCCTCTTGAACAAACAGTACGTTCTTCTAATTCGTATTCAATATCTATTAAACCCACTATTTGATCTTCGTGTACAGCTACTAATTCAATAGCAGGATTTTCATATTTTTCTTTCTCTCTAAGTACATTGTCATAATATGCTGTATCTAAAAAAGATAACGCACGGCAACGTACCTAGCTTATTTCGTCTTCTTTTTTATATGCTCTAATTTTTATATCCATGTAATTAAAAAGCTCCTTCTATTTCTACCATTAGTTTTTCAGGTCCTGCCCCTTTATTTGATGGAATAACTAATGTAATTCCTAATTCCGGGTATACGGCCGAGCGAAAACTCACGCCTGGATCATATCCCATTACATGATATTTAAAAATATTTCCTTGTCTTTTTTCAATCCATATTCCATAGCCGTAAGACTGGCTATTATTCACTAAAATATGAGGAGTTAAAAGTAACTTCGTATATTCGTGGCTTAATATTTCATTGTTAAATAGAGCTTCCCAAAATTTCACCATGTCTGGTGCAGTAATATAAGCACCACCATCAGAACCTCCTTTTATGGGTATAGAGTATGCATTTGTTCTCCATTTTTGACTATTTCCATCCTTTATATATCCGAGAGCTGTATGTTTTGGTAAATTATCTAAAGAGAAATAGCCTGAATCATTCATGCCAACTGGAACAAATATGTTTCTTTCTATATATTCCGTAAATTCAAGTCCTGTCTGCTGTTCTATAATTAATCCAAGTATAATAAAACCTGCATTATTATAGTAAAACTTACTTCCTGGTGTAAACATCATATTACTGTTTTGGAATAATGGTAAAAAGTCTTTTAAACTTTTTAATAGATACATAGGAGTTTGTTTCCAAAGGTCTTCAAAGTTATCCATGATACTTTCATCAAAATAATCTGGAATACCCGAACTATGCGTTAAAAGTTGATGTACTGTAATATCTTCATTAAAGTTTGGGAATTTAATATGTAGACAATCTTTTAACTTTGTATGAAAAGTAATTACACCTCTTTCAACAAGTTGACAGATACTGATAGCAGTAAATAATTTGCATCCTGAGGCAATTCCAAATCTTGCTTGTAGTGTATTGTTTATACATTCACTTCGGTTAGCATATCCAAATGAATTTTCATAAATAATATCATCATCTTTTTTTATTAAGACTACCCCAGAAAAATCTATATTCCGATGTATTTCTTTTACAATTTTCTCTATTTGATCTTTTGTTTTTATCATAATAACCACCCTTGTTTATTGGTATTGTTCTTTCCCCTTATTATTTTTCCATATATAGGGGAAAGAAACCTCCTATTCAACCCCTAATTTTCAAATAAAAACCAAGGGAACTATTTCGAATTTATTGATTCAGCGGAATATACCTTAGACTGCGATGGTAATAAAGTAAACACGCACAATATGATAGTAATAAGTAGCATTACCAATACTCCTACAATGACTACAAGTTGTATAGAAGTGAATTGAGTTGCAACGCCGAACAGAATCGTTATAAAAATTGTAAAAACAGCTATAACGAGCCCGTATATACTCCCGATTCGTCCCATCATATGAACCGGAACGTTATTTTGATAAAATGTGTAAAATCCTGTATTTGCATATGCCATAGAGAAAGATAAAATAAAGAATCCAATAGCAGCTATTAAAAACTCACTTGAAAAAGCATAAATCAAATATCCAATTGCAATGAATAATGATCCTATCCCAATTAGAAATGAAGGTGTTAATTTTTTTGATAAAATTGTATTTGTTATGGCTCCTAAAATAAAACCCGCTCCAGCGATACTAACTAAAAAGCCATATTCACTATCTGTTAACAATAAAACTTCTTTCGCAAATGATAATTCAAGTGAATCAATAGCGGTAGCTAATACCATCATCCCTTGAAATAAGAAGTAAACACAAACAATATACATAGATTTTTTACTAAAATTTAAAACTATGTTCCAATCTTTCTTTAATACAGTTAGTGACAATTTATCATTGGATGTATTAGAATCATCTTTTTTATCAAGATTAGGTAAAAGCAATGTAATGAACCCTGATAACAGAAATGCTATAGCATTCATATATATAGCAAACTCTGGTGTACCAGTTATTAATAATATCCCCGCCACTGCTGGACCAATTAAAAATGCACCAGATCCTATTAAACTACGTAGTGAGTTGAAACGTTGTCTTTGCTCTACTGGAATTAATTTCGTCATATATGTCATAGCAGTTGGCTCATAAATCGCACTAGCCATGCTAATAAAGAATACTAAAAGATAGATAATCCAAAGAGATGGAAGCAAGGGTAAAATGGCGATAAATACTGCGCGGTATATATCAAGGTGAATCATTAACTTTCGTTTATTTAAACGATCTATCATACTTCCTGACCAAGCGTTTGTAAATAAAGTGGCTAATGGTTTTATCACATATAAAGTAGCGACAGCTAAGGCTGAGCCACCCATATTATAGACAAGTACATTCAGTGCGATTAAATAAATCCATGCACCTAAATTCGCAATACCAACTCCGGACAATAGTAATAAAGGATATTTCAAATCTTTAAGTAATTTTTTCACTTTAGGCACCCGCTTTCTAAATTGTTTTAAAACAATAAAAAAATCCCACCCCCAAGACTTAAAGTCTTAGGGACGAGATTTATCATCGCGGTGCCACCCTAGTTTGTTAATATGTCGCCATATTAACCTTATCAGGTACTGCACTATTTTCATGCTTATACCTTAGCTCTATAACGGGAGCTCCCGTCACACCATCCACTTTTAAAAGGTTCCGATGTGCTGCTCAGAGGCTTGGTTCAATAAAGAATTTTTGCTCCTTTTCAGCTAAATGGAGCTCTCTGTGAAAAATTCATTTTATTTACTCTTCTCTTCACTGCATTTGATTTTTTCCATATTATCACATAGGTTTTATATTGTAAATGATTAAAAAGAATAATCAGTTTTTTAAAAGTGAGCAACCTTTATAATTTTGTAACTTGATTTTTTATTTATTAAAAAATACGGTGCGTGAAATTGCATGTAACTCTAACAAAAAGAGCCTATTATACTATAGACTCTTACAAAATTCGATATTAATTTGTACTCGCTTCTGCTAATGGTTCTAGAGGCGGTTCCAAATCTAGTTTTAAAGTATCACCTTCTTGTATATATTGTCCCTTTTCAATGCTTTGACTCGTTACATACCCTGTACCTGTTGTTTTTAAATCTAATTTCAACAACTTAGAGAAATACATAACATCACGCATTGACCAACCTTTTAGATTAGGCATTTTTACATTATTTCCTACTAGAAATATACGATCTCCTTCACTCATTACCTCGCCAGTCTGTGGATATTGTTTTATTATCTTTCCTTCTCCTAATAATACCAGCTGAAGTTTCTCTTTTTCTGCAATGTTTTTTACAGTATCCATCGTTTGATTTACATAATTTTGTACTTTTATTTCAGATTGCTTTGTTGCATCTGCCATTTGTTTTTCTGTATATGGTTTCACTTTTAAATATTCTAGACTATTTTTCATAACTGGTTTAAAAATTTCAGCAAGAGGCTGAGCACCGTATTCATTCCCTTTTAATTTAGGTTGCTTAATGGCTAAATATACGACTAATTGCGGATCATCAATTGGAGCCATTCCCAAGAATGAAAAAATATAATTATCTTTCCCTTCCATATATCGTCCATTTTCAGGATTTGGAATTTGCGCTGTCCCTGTTTTACCACCAATCGGATAACCATCAATTTTATACATCGTTCCCGTTCCTTTTGATGAAGTAATAACTCGCTCCATTAAGTTCCTTACCTTATCTGCAGTTTCTTTTTTAATCGGATTGCCTATTTCTTTAGGTTGATTTTCCATAATAACTTGTTTATTTGTTGGATTTACAACCTTATCAACAATATAAGGTTGCATCATTTTCCCGTCATTTGCTATAGCTGTGGCCGCTTGTACGATTTGAATAGGAGTTACAGTTGAGCCTTGGCCGAAAGATGTAGTAACTTGTTGAATTTGAGTATTTAACAATAATGTATTTTTACTTTCTCCAGGTAAATCTATCCCTGTTTTTTGATTGAAACCAAATTTATTCATATATTGCTTGAATTTATTTGGTTTCAGTAACTGGTCTTCTAAAATAGAAAAAGCAACGTTCGATGACCTTTCAAACCCTTCATCAAATGTAATTGAGCCCCATCCATAGCCGCCATTATGATCTTTAATCTCTGCTGAACCAACTGCGTATTTTCCTGATTGGAAATATTCTTTCCCGTTATATACACCTTCATTAATTGCAGCAGCTAATGTAAAAACTTTCATTGTAGACCCTGGTTCGAATGCATTCGCAATTGGATCGTTTAAAAAATATTCAATGTCTCCTTTGTTAGGATTATAACTAGGCTTACTAGACATTGCTAAAATCTTGCCTGTTTTTGGATCCGCAATAATACCTACTAACATAGAAGGATCATAGTGTTGCGCCGCTTTATTCATCGCGTCTTCTAAAAAACTATTAATTTGTTTATCAAGCGTAAGATATACGTTATTTCCATTTTTAGCAGGTTCTACTTTTCCTATATCATTTGTAAGTGGGATTCCTTTTCTTGAACCTACATATGAAACATTACCATTTGTAGAGCGCAAATATTTATCCAAACTTTCTTCAAGCCCAAACTTCCCCACCGCATTACCTTTATCGTCCGGTCTTGCAAAACCAAGTATATAAGAGGCGAAATCTTCATTTGGGTATACTCTGGCTTTTTCTGTTGTGAAAGATACACCTGGTATTTTCAAATTATTAATCTCTTCCTTCGCTTCTCTAGATAAGTTACGTCCAATTTTACCAATTTCAACTTGCGTACGTCCTTCGTGAAAATTTTTCATGATCTCCTCTTTATCAACTTCAAGCGCATCTGCTAAACGTTGTGCGGTATCTTCTTTATCTTTTAATTTATCTTTTCCTTTTAGGTTTACACCGATGCGATATGTCGTTGAGTCTTGGACTAATACTTTACCGTTTTGATCATAAATTGTCCCGCGATTTGCCTCTAAAACTCCATTTTTGTTTTGTTGTTCCTTCGCAAGATCCTTTACATTAACATTATGCACGACTCCTACCGCTTGAATATAAAATATGCGTAAAAGCATAGTAAGAAACAAAACAATAAAAGCAATCATCATATATCGAGCGCCTTTATTCGTTTGAAGTTTATGCATACTAATCTCCTTTCCTTTACAATGCATTAATGCGAAGATGCACTTTTTTATTTTAGATACTATATTTTTCGTAGTTTTTTCAGTGAATTCCTCTAAAACGATAAGAAAACAATCTAAGTTGCTATTTGTTTCTGATCGTTTATGTTTTTAAATATAAAATACGGTGAGTGAAATTTTTCGAATCTTCAAATAAAAAGAACCTACTTTTTGGTAGGTTCTTAAGTTTACGCTATGTGGTTATATTTCGCTAAAAAAGGAACTCGTTTTGCTACTAGTGCATACATTTTGAAAATAAAACTTGCTAACGGTTCAAATATACGTGCGCTTTGCATCACTAATCCACTTGTAATAAATGTTAAGAACGCAGCACCAAGTATATCTAGAGGATAATGAACGCCTACGTACATGCGTGATACACCGACTAATATTGCCCATATTAACGCGATATATTTAAGTTTTTCTCCTCTTAGAATAAATACGAAAGCAATCGAAAATACGAGTACAGAATGATCACTTACAAATGATGAATCTGCTGCATGCGGTACTAATTGATTTACATGATGTGTTATAAAAGGACGCGGATGGTAATATACCGCATGTATAAGAACATTTACTAATAATGCAATACTAACTGAAAGTGTCGTATATAACACTGTATATTGTTTTCTAATTGCATTCTCTTTCTTTCCATTATTGAACCATAGGATAAGCATGAATAGAATAGCTACATATGGAACACTATTTGTAATAGCGATCATTAGCGTATCTAATAGCTTGGATGATCCAGCAAAGTTATTAATCCATTGAAATACTGTGTAATTCATATTACTCTCTCCTTATTATTACTCATTGTACTTTAAATAAAGATACAAGTGTTCTTGATTTACACAGTATACAACATCAATATGAAAATGGGCTTAAACTTTTCTCATCTAATTCTCATTTTATTACTATTCATTTGACAATCGTGTAACTATTTACAAGAGCTAAGTATGTATAAAGCTTGTAAAACATTTTAAATAGTATGGTAAACACTTTATGCATGAATATAATACTTAACATGTTCATTTAAATATAATTTCTCTGAAATCATATTTTCATTCCATACGAAGGGCAATATTACCGAATTGTTCTCCTTGCTGCATTCGATTTAAAGCTTGAATTGCTTCTTCTAATGGATATACTTTATCAATGATTGGTTTAATATTATGTTCCTCTATAAAATGAATCATCGCATTAAACTCTTCACTGCTCCCCATTGATGTTCCCATAATATCGATTTGATTATAAAATAATGCTCGTAACGGTAATTCGATTTTATCTCCTGAACTTGCACCAAAGTTAACGATTCTTCCATTTGGTTTTAATATATCAAAATATTTTAAGAAAGTCGCCGGACCTATACTATCTATAATTAAATCCACTTTTTCTCCATGTAGGCACTCGTCCCAATTACCAGAACTATTAAAAGAAAAGTCTGCTCCATATTTTTCAGCAGCCTTTCTTTTGTCCTCTATCCTTGAAGTAACACTCACCTTTGCTCCAATTGCTTTAGCAAATAACATAGCATAAGTAGCTACACCACCGCCGATTCCCGGAATTAGGACATGTTCTTCAGGTTTTAATCTACCTTTTGTAAAAAGCGCTCTATATGCAGTTAATGCCGATAAAGATAAAACGCCAGATTCTTCCCACGTAAGATATGATGGCTTTTCCACTACATTTTCTGCTGGTACAATAACATATTCAGCAAACGTTCCATCGGCTGGTCCACCTAGTACTTCAGGTAACTCTGGTATTTCATGAGTATTATTCCATCCAATACTAGGGTTAATAATAACCTCGGTATGTAGTGAAATATTTGAAACTCCTTCTCCTAGTTCTATAACAATACCTGCACCATCTGACCCTAAAACTAATGGTAGTTCCATTTCTTTTCTATTATTCATTATAAATAAATCACGATGATTTAAACCTGCTGCTCTTAATTTCACTTTAACTTCCCCCGCATTAGGAGTTATCTCCGGTGATAATTTATATTCTAAACCTTCTAACCCTTTTTTATGTTGATGTACAATAGCTTCCATTAATTATTCCCCCTTAATCCTTTCAATGTACTTTAAATATCGAAATAAATAAAATAATTTGATTACTAAGCATCAAAAAAGGAGGAAATACAAAATGTATTCCTCCTTTTAAAGAGTATTTTCAAAAAGAATTTTTTACCTTTAACTATTCATGTGTAGTATCAGGAAATGTAATTGTAACAATTGTTCCTTCGTTTTCTTTACTCTCTAATTGAATAGCTCCGTTATATTTTTCTACAAGCCTTTTTGCAATTGATAAACCTAGCCCATTTCCACCTTGTTTTCGGCTTCTCGCTTTATCAACTCTATAAAAACGGTTAAGAACAAATGGTAAATCTGCTTCAGGTATTCCTGTCCCATGATCTATTATTCGGATTTTAATTTTGCCTGACCGCATACTTGATTCAATGCAAATATACTTATTAGCTTCTTTTGTATATTTCACTGCATTATCCATTACAATAATAATTATTTGTTCTAAGTAAGATGATGGTATTGAAACATACGCTTCATCTGCATCCAATTTAATATCAAATTGAAAGTCAGTTTGCAGTATTGCAAAGTTTTGTGTAACTTGTTTTAATACGCTATTAACATGGACTCGTTCGACTGCTATTGGATGCATCTGTTCTGCTTCAGCTCTTGATAGTTCTAGCAGTTCTGAAACTAATTTATTTAATCGATCTACTTCTTTTAGACTGGATTGAAGAGATTTATCCAATACTGCTGAATCATTTTTCCCCCATCGATTCAGCATTGATAAGTGCCCTTGAATAATTGTTAATGGTGTTCTTAATTCATGAGATGCGTCTTCTACAAACTGTTTTTGCTGTGTAAAAGAAGTTTCTACTTCATCCATCATTTCATTAAAAAGAATCGATAATTTTGCGAGTTCATCATTATTTTCTCGTACTGGAACTCTTTCATTTAGTCCGTTTTTCTTAATACGCTTCATCGTATCCGTTATGTTTTGAACACTTGATAAAAGCTTTTTCGTTATAAGTATTCCGCCTAAAAAACTAAACACTAATCCACATATCCCTGCAAAGACCATTACCACTAAGATAATTTTTAATAAATGATCAAATGTCTCTAAGTTTTTCGTAAGTTCAATAGTTCCCGTGAATTTTTTTGTTTGAATTGGTATGCGCTCAACTAATATTCGATCTTCTATATGTCTTTTTATTAAGGATTCATCTTGGGTAACCTGTTTTGGTTTTATCCAAGCTTCATTAAAATCTCGAGAAACAGTAACAATGGGCTTTCCATCATTTCCGATAATACGAATCATTTGATGTTTATCAATCATATTATTTAGAAATTCTTTACTATTTTCAAATGTTTTGCTCGAGAGCGTTTCGTTTTTATCTTGAAAATATGCCGCTATTTCTGTCAATTGTCTGTTTATTTGTTTCTGTTCATAATCTATAGTCCACTTATTAATTACAATGAATTGTAACGTGCTATACAAAATAAACAAAATGAATACTAGTGTAGTGGACCAAAGTGTTAATTTCCACTTTATAGGTAAATTTCGAATTCGGTGCACAATGTTTTTTATCATTTCATTATATATCCAGCACCGCGGACTGTTTGGATATACTCCTCCTTATCCACACTATGTAACTTATTACGTAAATAACGAACATATACATCGACTATATTCGTCTCAACCATTGCATCATAACCCCATACTTGGTCCAGTAAAATATCACGGGTAAGAACTCGATTAATATTTTTCATAAACATAAGCAGTAGCTCGAATTCTTTATTTGTAAGTTCAATTTCTTCATTTCCTTTAGTTATAGTTCGAGATTCAATCTGAAGCTGTAGATCTTTAAACGAAAGAAATGCTGCGTGCTTTTGCTCTGTATTTTCTTCTCTCCTAAAAATCACTCTCATACGTGCTAAAAGTTCTTCAATTGCAAACGGTTTTGGAAGATAATCATCAGCTCCACTATCTAACCCTGTCACACGGTCCATAATACTATCACGAGCAGTCAACATAATAATAGGTGTACTTTTAGTTGCTCTTAGTCGACGACATACTTCCAGTCCGTTTAATCCTGGTAACATTAAATCAAGTAATATGAGATCGTAATTCTTTTCAAGTGCTGCTTCTAATCCCTTTCTTCCATCAAGTTGTATATCTACTATATATCCTTCATACTTTAATTCTAATTCTAAAAAATCTGCTAAGCTTTCCTCATCCTCAATAATTAGTATATGTTGCAACGATACTTCCTCCTATACGATTAAATGAATAAGTAATCCTATTCCGAATATGACTGCAATAATTTGATGTGCTTTTCGATACATCTTCAATTTTGTTTTCTGATTAGATTTCTGTAAAACAAATCCCGCAACCCCTAATGTTATTAAGGTTAAAAGAGAAAATATACCACTGTATATTAGTATTATATGACGACTTCCTTTTATTAAAAAGTAAACACCGTGAGTAGTCGCAACAGCTATTACAGCGTATCCAATTAATACGTGAATATGTTTTATAAAAAGATATAGCTCTTTAATTATTTTAAATCCGTGAATATGTTTCTTCTTTAAAAATAACCATATATGACGTAAGAACCATAATGATGCAGCTATAATTACCCCGTATTCACCTAAAGAACCTAATTTCTTATTTAGCCATTGTACATTTAATACATTCCCGTACAAAACATTAATAAATAGCAATTCTACACTACAAACAATAATAGTAATACCGATGATTTTAACATATATATGGAAATATTTATTTCTAAGTATTTTCTCCATTTTATATAATCTCCTTTTGACTCAAAAGCTCTATAATCAGCAGTGTATCAAGTAAAAGAGAGAATAACATGAGAGAAAGATTAAAATAAAATGAGAATCTGCAGACTACTTATATTTTATTTATCTCCTTTTTGGCCAATTCTAATATGTTGCAAATAAACGGTGCTTTTGCATTTGTATATGAAACACGATCAAAAGGATATGCAGCAGCAAGCATCTCTTTTAATACTCTATATTCTTCACGTGCCCACTCATGATTTATTAGAAAGTCTCGAAATAAAAGGTTGTTCCTCCATTCCTCGCTATTATAAATATAAACATGTAAATGGTGGGTACCAGCTCTCCATTTACCTTTTCTAAAAAAACGCCAATTAGGTGTTTTTTTAGGAACATATTCATAGCCAATTTCTTCTAGGGCTTCCCTCCAATTTCTGGTAATTTGTAAATTTGTTACGCCGATCATCATATCAATAAGAGGTTTAGCCCCTAACCCTTCTACGGCTGTGCTTCCGATATGTTCAATGGCAATAATTTCTTCATGGAGTAACGGCACAATTTTATTTTTTTCATTTAAAAACTCTGTATGCCAATATTGTTGGTACGGTTTAATTATGATTTTTCCATCCATATGCTTTCCTCCTTATAACTATATATTATTATATTTATAAAATTTAAGTTTATAAATATAGGGATTTCACAAAATATGTCGAATACTGTAATGGACAACTTAATTATATTAAATTTGAGGTGAATTATGAAAGATATTCCAGTTAAAATTCAGTTAGATACTATAACATTCCAACTAAAAAAACATCATAATTTTGATTGGCTTACAAAACTAGGTACAGTATTTGCGGTTTTTGACCAACAAGATTCCGGTAATATAAGTTTTGGTGTTGAAAAGAATGGGAAAAAGAACTTTATAAAATATGCAGGGGCACAAACACTCGCATATAATGCTTCTACAAATGAAGCTATACAAAGATTAAAAAGCTCAGTTACTATATACAATGAATTAAAACACGTTTCTCTTATAAGTTTAATTGATCACTATCCTGTACAACATGGATATGTTTTAATTTTCGATTGGTTTGACGGTGAATGTCTTCACCCGCACTGGAGTTTCCCACCTCCAGCGAAATACAATGATCCTAACTCACCATTTTATAAATATAAGAAATTATCCGTTAAAAATAGGCTAATTTCATTAAATTCTATTTTTAATTTCCATACTTACGTTGAACACAAAAACTATGTAGCTATTGATTTTTATGACGGTAGTATTTTGTACAACTTTAAAACTAATGAAACAAAAATTTGTGATATTGATTTATACAGTAACAAACCGTATGTAAATAAGATGGGACGAATGTGGGGGTCATCTCGTTTTATGTCACCTGAAGAGTTTCAACTTAACTCTATAATAGACGGACAAACAAACGTATTTAATATGGGGGCTATAGCTTTTGCACTACTAGGTGGCGGGCAAGATCGTTCCTTTATGAAATGGGAAGCTAGTGAAGGCTTATATGAAGTAGCATACCGTGCTGTAAATGAAAATCGTAGTGAGCGCTATGCGTCAATGGAAGAGTTTAATAATGCATGGTTAAAAGCCTATAACACTGAAAATCTATAAAAACTACATACATTGTAAAAGTACATGTAAAACTTGCACTTTTATAATGTATAATACATATGGGATTGAAATTCAGGATAACGGGGCATGTATTATGAACTTTGTTTACATTAATCAAAATGTTTTAAATAATCTTCTTTATATTTTAAGCAGTATATTTGTTTTTTATTTTATTTATGATAGTGGGTACTTCGGGAAGAAATATAAGAAACTACTTATCATTCTTTGTACGAGTATCCCACTAATTTTATGTATGCGGTATCCCATCTATATGGATGAAAATTATATTCACGATTTAAGACAAATCCCCTTTTTAATTGGTACACTTTATGGTGGATTTCCAGTCGGTATTGCATTACTCATGATTTTATTAATAATACGTTTTATGTTTTATGGTTTTAGCCTGTTAACAATCATTGTTTATGGAACGATGTTAATAATTACAGCATTCGCATCATCAAAATTTAATACATACAATAGAAAAATGAAAGTAACTTCATCCATATTTTTAACTTTTTTCCTTGCAATATTTACAACAGTAATTGTTTTAACTCTATCAGATTTTGAAGTGAATAATTTGTACATTATTTATTTCATTCTATTACCAACTATTTTAATATTATTTATGGTCTATTTTAATGAGGTTTTAAAAGATGCAATATTTATGCGATCAAAATTAATAAAAGTTGAAAAAATGGAGATTGTCAGTCAACTCGCTGCAAGTATWTCRCATGAAGTACGGAACCCCTTGACGGTTGTAAAAGGATTTACACAACTTTTAAAAACACCCAATATAACTCAACAATCCAGAGATGAATATATTGAACATATACTTGAAGAATTAAATCGTGCACAGGCAATTATTGATGATTACTTAACTTTTGCCAAACCCGCTTCAGAAAAACTAGATCGTATTTCAGTGGAGCACGAGTTACATCGAGTTATAAAAATGATGGTGCCTTTATGTAATATGAATAATATTAATATTACACAAGAGTTCTCTGAGGGAATAATTATCGGTAATACACAGCACTTCCATCAATGTTTTTTAAATTTAATAAAAAACAGTATAGAAGCAATGCCATGTGGCGGTAATCTAATTATTTCTGCAACTGTTAGTAATAATAAAGTCATAATACGGATTCAAGATAGTGGAGTTGGAATGTCTCAAGAGCAAATTAATCGATTTGGCGAACCATATTTTAGTACAAAAACGAAAGGTACTGGCTTAGGAACAATGGTTGCTGTAAAAATTATCGAAACGATGCGAGGCACATTGAAAATCCAAAGTGTTATAAATAAAGGAACTACCTTAACTATCACTTTACCTAAATGCAATAATGAGGAGATTTCGTATAATAAATGAAAAAGGAGCTATTAAGCTCCTTTTTCATTTATTTCGATACAAAAAGTATCTGCTATGTTTTTTTAAGTTTACATTTAGAAGAGACTAATTAGAAATTAGTACCCTTAGCTCCAACAGCTACATCCAACAATAATTAATAAAATAAATAACACAACTAATAAAGCGAAACCTCCACCAAAACCACAAGAACCGCCGAAACTCATATTTTCTCCTCCTTTTGGTTTGAAAACTAATAGGTAGTTGATCATTTTAACTGGTTCGTATTATACAATATGTATATCTCCCTTTTTTGAGCATGTCTTCATAAAAATTAGTAAAAGCACTCTATTGAGAGTGCTTTAAAATGGGTACCAGAAGCTTTGGAATACATTCAGCTTTAAGTAAACTGCAATAATCAAAATGATAATACCAACAAAAAGTGTGATGTAATCCTCCTTTTGTGCGTCTTTTGCATAGTACCACGTTCGTTTATCATTTTTTCCAAAACCTCTTAAATCCATTGCATTTGAAACAGTATCAATCCTTTCTAATGAATGAATAATAAGTGGCCAAAAAATTAAAACACGGTTTTTCATACGAATCCACAAGCTCGCTTCTCCTTTTTCAAAAGGTACGCCTCTTGCTTCCTGCGCGTGTCTAATGATTATATATTCAGATTGAATGTTTGGTATATAACGCAGTGCAATATTTATTGCATATGTAATTTTATAAGGAACAGCAAATTTATTTAAGCTGCTCACAAATTCACTTGGATGAGTTGTATAAATAAAAAGAAGTGTAAATGGTAATAACGTAAAATATTTCAATGAAAGTGTAGCTGCATAAAATAAAGTTTCATATGTAATTGTTGCATAACCTATATAAAAAAAAGAGGTATACGATCCCGTTAATTCCGATCCATGGATGGGCGTAATGAAAAGAATCATAACGGAATTTAATAAACTAAATGTAAATATAACGCTGAAAATAACTATAATTTTACGCAATTGAATTTTTGCAATTAAGAGGCCGATACATCCAACAATAAATAAAATTAGCAATATACGAAAATCAAAAAATAAAAAAGTAAGTGTCATACAAAATATAAATAAAGATAATTTAATTGCACCATCCATACGATAAAAATACGTATTATGCATATTCCTCCCTCCTATTAGCTTCAATATAAAGTTTCACAAATGTTTCTGGAGTTGGAATTCCGCTTAATTTAGCTAGTTTTATTAATGAAATCTCCCGTAGATTAGCTCTTTGTAACGTTCCTCGATCCCCTAAAACAGCAGATACAGTATTGTCCGCAATAATTTTCCCTTCATGCAGAACTACCGCTCGATCTGCATATTCTAAAGCAAGATTCATATCGTGTGTGATAATAATAAAGGATATGCCCCTTTTAGCCAGTTTTCTAATAAACGACATAAACTGTTTGTAATGGTAATAATCTTGTCCAGCTGTTGGCTCATCTAATACAATAAGTTTTGGGTTTGTTATAAGTACAGATGCAATAGTAAGCCTCTTTTTTTGTCCATAGCTTAATGCCTGAATTGGCCAGTTACGAAATGGATATAATCCACAAATTCTTAAAGCTTTTTCGACTCTTGTCTCAATCTCATCTTTAGAAACCTTTTTTAATTGTAATGAATATGAAACCTCTTCTAAAACAGTAGGCTGTGTAATCATTTGATTTGGGTTTTGCATAACATAAGAAATAACTTCCCCGCGTTTACGAATAGACCAACAATTTATATTTTCTCCATCGAATGTTATTCTCCCATTCTCTGTTTTATTTATTCCTATAAGAGTATGAGCTAATGTCGATTTTCCTGCTCCATTATGACCCAATAACGCTACTATTTCTCCCTCTCCTATTGAAAGGTTGATATCTTCTAAGGCTGTATGTTTGTTATTGTACGTAAATGATAAATTTTCTATCTTGCATAAAGCTTTTTTAATATATTTGTTTTTTGATGAAACTTGCTTATGCATCCAGTTCTTTAATAGGCTATGAACGCCTGCATTACGAAGATTTTCAATTGGAAATACCCTAACATTATTACTATCAAAATTTAATTTCTTTAGCGCCTCTATATAAATAGGTTCTCTTAGTCCAATATTTGGTAATATATTAGAATTTAAAATACTATCCGGTGAACCAACGGCAATAACTTCTCCCTCATCTATTAAAATAATTTTATCTAAATCAAGGTTTAATATTTCTTCTATTCGATGTTCAATAATTACAATTGTTTTATTATATTTCTCATGTATATTTTTAATGAGTTCTATTGTATTCAAACTACATGCAGGATCCAAATTAGCTAACGGTTCATCAAATAATAATATATCTGCATTTGTCGTTAGCAGACCTGCAAGAGAGACTGTCTGTTTTTGACCTCCTGATAATTCATGTGGACTTTGTGTATGAAAGTCCTGCATGCTTACCTTTTTTAAAGAATCCGTAACAATCTTTCTCATTTCTATTTGATTTACACAATCGTTTTCTAATGCAAATGCTACATCCTCTTCGACAGTAAGGCCTATAAATTGTGCATCTTGATCTTGTAATATTGTCCCTACGTGTTTACTCTGTTCAAAAACACTACCTTTTCTCGGATCCTTTCCAGCTATTAAAATGTTACCGGTACTTATCCCTTCGTAAGAAAATGGGATTAGCCCATTTATACAATGAGCTAATGTTGACTTACCTGAACCACTTCGTCCAGCGATAAGTACCTTTTCCCCAGGATATATTTGAAATGTAATATCTTTTAAAGTAGGCTGCGTGGTATGCCTATATTGAAAGGTAAATTGTTCAAAAGAAATAATTGGTTGCATGTATTCATCCCTACTTTTCAATTTTTAAATGTGTATGTTTCTTATTTGATTTCGCTAGACCGATCGTGATTGGTAAGCCAAGAACTAAAAATACGATAACGTCTGCAATTGTTGCGCCTAGTACTTGTATAACTATTTTGTCAAACGGTTCTCCCATCACAATAATATCGAATGCTCCAGCAAATATAATAGCTATGACAATACCAATTAACCCTGCAATTGCAAAATAAGAAATATCACGGTTATTATACGTTCCATGTTTTACACTAAAACCAACTCTTTTTTGTATGAGTCCCATTGCTAAACCAATAATACCTGAACTAATAACCCATCCCCACCAAATACCCCATCCAGCGATCGTATCTGTAACGGTATGACCGATGAGTCCTATTAAAAGTCCTGCTACTGGGCCAAATAACGCTCCAAAAACTGTTAAAATAGCCAATGCGGGTTTAATAAATGTATTCGGTGCGATAGAAAATCCCCAAAGCCCTAATACCCCGTATAAAGCTGCTCCAATTCCAATAGCTACTACTAGCTTTGTCGTTAATTTGTTCATTACAATTCCCCTCTCGTATTATTCAACTTTTAATACTCTATATTTATTTTGAAAATGAATTATGCATCGACACTTCCTTTCTATACAACAAAAAATGACCTCTTAAATAAGAGGTCATTTTCTTTCACGTACAAGAATCCCCTTATCTTTCAAAAGACACATAGTGTCCTCTGCGGAATTAGCACCTTCCTATGTAATTACATAGGGGTTGCTGAGGTTTCATAGGGCCGTTCCCTCTACCTCTCTGGATAAGTATGTAGTTGTAATCTGTATTATGGCACTAACAATAAATAATTTCAATACTTTTCTTACTATTTTTATTTTTCGATAAATAGTTCATTTAAATCATTGTATTCTTATCGGAATTATGAAATAATAAATTCAAAATTGTTACGGGAGGAATGCATGATGAAAGTAATTGGCTTAATTGGCGGACTAAGTTGGGAATCAACATCGTTATATTATAAACATATTAATACACTAACTCTCTCTCAATATGATCAAAATGCGAAGCTTGTTTTATATAGCATGGACTTTGGGGAGGTAACTACATTATTGCAAAACCATCAATATGAAGAAGTGAAAAATGAATTAGTCACGGTAGCAAAAAAGGTAGAAAACTCAGGAGCTGAATGTTTACTTATGTGTTCTAATACTGTACATCTATTTGCTGAGGAAGTAGAACAAGCAATATCAATCCCACTTCTTCATATCGGTGATGTAAGTGCTAAAGAAATGGTAGAACAGAATATAAAACGGATCGGATTATTAGGAACGAAACAAACGATGGAACAAGATTTTTATACATCACGACTAGCAAAATATAACATTGAGACAATTATCCCAAATGACGAAGAAAGAACTTTTATCCATCACGTCATATTAAATGAATTAAGTAGAGGAATTATTTCAGAAACATCAAAAGAAAAACTAATACAAATTACCAATTCATTAATTCAAAATGGTGCGGAAGGAATATTACTAGGCTGTACTGAAATACCATTGCTTATTTCCCAAAATGACCTTACTGTTCCTGTTTTTGATACTGCTTATTTACATGCAAATACTGCTGTACAATTTGCTGGATAATAATATAAAAGCATACAGGTAGAGCCTCTATGCTTTTATATTGTCCGAACTATTTATTTAAAAGAGCATCAATAACTGCAATGGCTCTTTTGGAACCACCACACCCTAAAAAACTTTCATTCAGTTTTCGAATGCCATGTTTATACTTTTCATTTGAAAGAACGTCTGTTACCGCCTTTTTTAAAGTTTGCACATTAACATGCTCTTTCAATAATCTATGTGCTGCCTCAAGCTCAGTTAATCTTTGCGCTATCATAGGTTGATCTTTATCATGCGGTATTATCACAAATGGGATATTATAATGGATTGCATCGTGCACACTATTCATTCCACCATGTGTAATAAAAACATCTGCTTCACTTAATATTTCTGATTGAGGTACGTAAGGGGTTATAATAAAATTGTCTGGCGCTTGCTTAATTTTTGAAATATCATTTCTATCACCAATCGCCATTACTACAATCCCTTCGAAATTTGAAAAAGCATCAATACAAGTATTAAAAAATGGTTCGAGCCCTTCGAGAAGTGTTCCCATTGAAATATAAATAACTTTCTTTTTTGAAAGCAATTCAAGTGGAAACTTTACATTTGTTTTGCGCTTTATAATACTCGGTCCAATAAAAACATTGTTTTCTCCGAACGAATCGCTATTAGGTTGAAAATAACGACTTGTATACACGAGACTAATATCTCCCTTATTATGCATAAATTGAAGATTATTTTTGGGCTTTACTCCAAATTCATGTTCCATTTGATACAGTAACTTTTCAGAGAGTTCATCGGGTTGGAATTGTATTTCTGCATTTGGATGAAAAGGCAAGGTTTCCAATAATACTGGTGGAATTAAAAATATAGGAGAGGAAACTATGCCTGGAACTTGTAAATATTCCTTTACTAACTCTCCAGCACCAAATATATCATAAACTACGAAATCAAAATTAATGCTTTTACATAATCGTTTCGTAATTTCTAATATGTATAAAGAAGTTTGAACATGTACATGAAAGAAAGATTTTAATCCATATGAAGTTTCATTATCAATAGAAATCTCCTTTAATAAATCCGGATGAGTATGTACAATGGCTCCCAAAACTTCAAGCCTTTCCTTAAAGCTTTCCGTTGTAATATAGTGTACGTTATCACCTCTTTCAGTAAAGGCCTTTACTAAACTTAATGTAGGATTTACATGTCCCTCTGCAGGGAAATTAACTATTAAAATGTTCATCACTTATTTCTCACTCCTTACAATTCAATGTTCTTATTAATCGTACTGTTATTATTACAAGCAATCTCCCCTTAATAGTCCCAATATACTTACTACTTTAGGTTGATAAATAATTATCAGACATTGAAAAAGGCATCTACATAAAATGTAGATGCCTAACTGTGATAAGGAGTGTTCTGTGAGGTTAGGATAAGCTTTTCTGCTTGTCCTATGCTATCAATATATGATTTATTTTGTAAAACGTGCATATCTAATAGAATTATTTTAACCATTTTATTTGATCAAATGGATAATATACCATTTTTACTTTACCTATTACATGTGACTCATTGATCAGTCCAAGTGTATTCCTACTATCCATACTATGATTACGATTATCACCTAGTACAAATAATTTATGCGAGGGAACTTTCATTTCTCTAAAGTTTGAAAAACGATTTGATACTTGTGACATATCTAACTGTATATACAACTCATCTCGCTTTTTACCGTTAATATATAACACATCGTTTCTTAATTGTACGTTATCCCCTTGTAATCCAATAATTCGCTTCACGTAGTATGTAGGCGAGTCTTCTTTTTTTATTATTACAACATCACCATGATGAAAAGAAGAAAAATAGATGCTAGCCTTATTAACTAGTATGCGATTATTCTCATTCAAAGTAGGTTGCATCGAAATTCCTTCTACCATACAAAATAAAAATAACTTATTAATAAAAATAATTCCTATTATAATTAAAATATAGCTACATATTTTTCTCCAATCTTTTAGAATCAATTGCTTCATATATACCTCATTTCTAAACTATTCGTATGTAAAAAACGTCTCTAGTTCATATAATTGCTAGAGACGTTTCGTATATTTTAATTCTCTTTAGAGTCATCTATTTTTGGTGCTTCGCCAGTTAATCGCTTATTTTTTAAATCAAAATAAGCATCTAAAACTTCTTTTCCAATATCAGAGTTAATACCTGATTTATCATTTATAACCCAGGGCACAACAACAGAAAATGCTACTTCTGGATCGTCATATGGCGCATATCCTGCTAACGTTAAATTATAACATTCTCTTCGCTCACCTTTTTCATTTCTTCCAATATCACTTTCTCCACCGTATACTGTCTGTGCTGTCCCTGTTTTTCCCGCTGGTTTATACGGTGCTTTTTGGAATGCCCTTACTCCAGTTCCATCACCTTCTTGGAATACTCTCCTAAATCCTTCCTTTACTTGATTTATATAATCCTCTTTCATATCTATTTTATTTAAAACGATTGGTTCTACTGAATGCACCACTTTAC
This sequence comes from Bacillus sp. 05T21, assembly GCF_056396785.1. Classification (NCBI taxonomy): domain Bacteria; kingdom Bacillati; phylum Bacillota; class Bacilli; order Caryophanales; family Bacillaceae; genus Bacillus; species Bacillus sp. 05T21. The sequence goes on from NZ_JBFTMD010000004.1 coordinate 185,544, forward strand.
CAATCTCATCTTTTTGCGCGGTTTGCTCTCTAACCTCTTGAACAATTTGTGGCTTCATTCGATATCCACCGTTTGCGATTGTTGAAATATACTGTACAAGCTGAAGCGGTGTATACGTGTCATACTGGCCAATTGAGTAGTCTAATAAGAAACCTGGCTGGTTATCTTTTTTACCAATTTGTCCAGCTGTTTCATTCGGTAAATCGATACCTGTTGGAACACCTAATCCAAATTGCCTGAAATAATACCTCATTTTATCAAAGTATTCCTGTTTAATATTTAATGAGCTATTTTTCACATAATCCACACCTGCAATTTTTAATGCTGTATTAAACATATAAACGTTTGAAGAAACTTGTAACGCTCTTAAATCGTCTATATTTCCAAACTCTTTCCAAGACTTCTTCTCCTTAGTTCCTTTAAACTTCATAGGCGCATCATAAAAATAAGTACCTGGTGTTATAGCTTTCGTTTCAAAACCAGTCAATATTGTCGCACCTTTAACAGTTGATCCAAGCTCATATGAACTTGTCATCGTACCTAAAGCATAATCTTCAACTTCTGTTTTCCCATCTTTTTCTACTAATTTTTTCCCTGCCATTGATAATACTTGACCATTTTTCGGATTTATCATTACAACGAAAGCACGGTCCAACATCGATTCTGAACCTTTATAGGCCTTTAATATTTTTTCTATGCTCTCTTCTACTTTTTTCTGTAATTCCATATCTATTGTTAAAGTTAAATTCTTGCCGCTTTTTCCTTCAGAAACTGTTTCCGTTCTAATTGTATTACCTTGTTTATCAGCAATACTTCTTACTTCTTTTTTCGTACCATGAAGCACATCTTCGTATTGCTGTTCGATGTAACTTTTCCCAACACGATCATTCCGGCTATACTCACGCACTAAATAATAATCTAATCGTTCACGTGGTAATCCTTCATCAGCATTCGAAACATTTCCAAGAACTGAACGGAATAAGCCATCATTTACATAGAGCCTTTCCCAATCAACTGATGCGTCTACACCTGGGAGATTTGCTAAATTTTCACTAATCACAGTATATTCCTTTTCACTAACATCTTTTTTAATAATTTGAGGTGCCATTTGATAACCTGAAGTCATTTTACTTTTAATAGCTAACACTTCTATATCTGTGGCTGTTAATTCTTGAAGATTTTTATCTGTGATGCGCTTTCTTTTTAACTCTTCTATTTTTTTGTCTAGATCTTTTCCGTTAATATCCTTTTCTCTAAACTTATCTATTTCTTTTTTAGATACTAAATTTTGAGTAAGTTTTGGATTTAATTGCATCCAAAAATCTTTCTTATCAGTCTCGGTTAACTTATCAATATCTTCTTGCGGCATTTCAATTATTGCTGCAAGTTGTCTTGCGGTTTTTAACATTTCTTCCGCTTTTACACCTTTCACCTTTGTATATGTAATCGTACGTAAAGACTTATTGTCAACAACTGGATTACCTTCACGGTCATAAATTTTGCCGCGTGGTACTGTAAGATTAACAGTTGCATTCTCTCTTTTTTCTACTTCGTTTTTATATGTTTCTCCATCGAAAATTTGTACTTTGCCTAACTGGATTATAATTCCAGAAAATAATAAAAACACACAAAAGAATAAAATATTTAATCGTATAGGTAGTGCTCTACCACTCTTTTTCTTTTTCTCTTTCTTTTTCACCTTGTCATAATCTCCTCCTTACAACATTTCTAATAATTTTAAGCTTTCTATATTAAAAATAATGTACAATTTCCATACATTACTTTGTACGCATATTAATATAACGTTTAAAACTTAATAGAAATTAAAACAAACATAAAGAAAAGGTAAAGTTTACTAAATTAAATATAAAAATACCCAATAACAAAAGCTTAGCTTTGTTATTGGGTATTAAGTATTTTAGGAGTTAATATTAGAACGTATTGAAATACATCTATCATCACAATTTGATAGAGATTGTTTACTCTGAATTTTCGGCAAGTAAATAGTTACAGTTGTCCCGACGCCAACCTCACTCATTATACTTATTGTTCCTTGATGACCTTCAATTATTTTATAACTTAACATCAATCCAATACCGGTACCTTTTTCTTTCGTACTATAGAAAGGTTCACCTAATCTTTTAATTCTTTCTTCAGGTATTCCTATTCCTTCATCTATTACACTAATAATGACACCTTTTTTATGTATTTCTTTTATATGGATTGAAATTTTCCCGCCATCTAGCATTGCTTCGATTGAATTTTGCAAAATATTAATAAATACTTGTTTCAATTGATTTTCTGAGCATTCAATGATTATCTCTTTGGAATCTGTAAATAGTTCAACTTGAATATTTGTCATGATTGCTTTTGTATTAATTAACGATACGACATTTTTAAAAATTTGATAAATATTTTTCTTTTCTGTATTTATTTCATCAGTTTTAGCAATCGACAAAAACTCTTGGAGGATTGCTTCTATTCTTTCTATTTCGGAAAGCATAAGGTCAAAATATTTTTCTTGATCTTCTCTATTAATTTGGAATAACTGTATAAATCCTTTAATTACAGTTAATGGGTTTCTCACTTCATGAGCTACACCGGCTGCTAATTGACCAATTGCCGCAAGTGTATCTGATTTATTTAGCAATTCTTCTGCCTTTTTCCGCTCTGTGATATCGCGTACAATGATCATAATTTTATCTTGTAATAATGGTAAACATCTAGCTTCAAAGAAATCGATACTTCCATTAATTGTTAGAAAATATTCTACAATTACATTCTTTCCTTCTTCTTTCAATTGGCGAATTGCTTCTTGAAATTGCTGTGCTACTGAAGACGGTAATATTTCGTAAAATTTTTTCCCCATAAAAGCTTCTGCAGGTACGTAAAATTTTGTAGGGGATCCTGCTTTATAATCTATAATTGTCCCATCATCTTCTGTTAAAAAACATAAATCTGGTAAAGCTTTAAAAATTAATTCTAATTCAGACGTTTGTTGTTTTAATTGCTCTTCTATCGCTTTTAAATGTGTAATATCTACCCCAACAGCCCAGTAACTAAATCCTGTTACAGGAAACTGCTCTGATATATTGGACCACATTATCGTTTTAATTTCACCATTTTTACATGTTAAACTCATTTCCCAATCTCTAAAATTTTTTCCACGAGTCAAAAATTTATTTTGTATTTGATTGCGATAATTATGGTCAGGATACAGTAATTGAAGAGCGTTTGGATTCCCAATTATTTCTTCAGCAGTATAACCTGTTACAATCTCGCATTCTCGATTCCACAAAACAAAATCTCCATTATAGTCAAGCGCATCAACCATAACAGGCATGTTTTGTAAGATCGTATGTAGTTCTTCCTCTTTTCGAGAAAGTAACGATGTATTTTTACTTTGAACTGCTTTTTTCATCCCAGTTATAATGAGGTTAGAAAGCATTTCAAAATATTTTTGGCAATTGAAAATTTCGCTTCGTTTGGACCATACAACAAAAGATCCTAAATATTGATTGTATAAGAAAAGGGGGATTTCAATTTTGGGAAGTTTACATACTTTCATTTCATTAATTCCAAATGAAAATATAGATTCGTTTTCAGCATCAAGAAGTTGATGTGATATGTTGGTTAATTTATAAAATTGTTCTGCCATGGTTTCTATTGTACTCACATCAATAAGTTCCATTAGCCGCGCATTCATTCCTTTTTCACCTCGATATGTAAAATTTATACAAATTAAAAATTCATACTTCTTCATTATACGAAGAAAGTGCTCCTAGGTATATAGCTGTAGAATAATTATTCGAACAAATTCTATTTTTCAATTAAAAACAGAAAATAATATGGGAGTGTTACGCGCTGCTAACAGCACTATAAAAATACAATAAACATAAAGTTCACAAATTTTTCATAACTCTCATGAAAAATATAAACATTTATTCCAATATATTCTATATAATTAGGTGTAATAAGGCTTCTATGAATCACATAGAATACCTTACCCCTAATAAAAAGAAAAAAGAATCTATTTGGATTCTTTTTTTCTTTTTTTATTACATTACATATTTATATAAAGCATGTGCGACACCATGTTCTTCATTTGTTAACGTTTCGTATTGACACATCGCTTTTATTTCTTCAACTGCATTTCCCATTGCAATTGATATATTTGCTTTCTCCATCATAGAAACATCGTTTAAGCCATCACCTATTGCTACAGTGTTTTCAACTGGAATATTAAGATGTTCTGCTAAAGTATATAATCCATTTCCTTTTTGAGCATCTCGATGATTAATCTCTAAATTATGCCAATAGGAAGATGTAATAGCTAAATCTGTATTATGCAGAAACGTTTCTTTTAATTTTTTTAATTTCTCTATGTCATAAGAAAACAGTAAAAGTTTATGCACATGTATATCCATTTCTACAATTGGTTTACAACTTTCTGTACTATGAAATGCTGTATGCTCAAGGTATAATGCAGCAATCGTTTCTAACTCTTTCAAATCGAAATTCTCTTTTGCATTCCTCACATACTCGATTTCATTACGTACACTCTCTACTCCATAATCCGGTACATACACACCTTTATTAGTATAAAGCTGATAATACAAGCCAATCTCTTCAAGATATTCTACAATCTCAAGTGCCTGCATATTTTGAATTGGGTATCTCTTCATCATTTTTTTATCTTTATATATAAGTGCACCATTCTCCGCGATAATCGGACACTCCAAATCAACTTCTAACAATAGTCGTTCAATATCCACAATAGAACGTCCAGTACAAATTGCTACAACATGGCCAGCTTCTTGACATTTCCGAATTGCTTCTGCATTCTCTTTACTAATCATTTTATTCCCTGAAAGAAGAGTTCCATCTAGATCAATTGCGATTAATTTCATTATTTCTTCACCACTTTCTATAAATACACGAGTTTTTATTAAATAAAAGGTATCGTTTTCATACGAATCTCGTGAAGCACTCCTTATTTATAATTTATGAAAAGCGTTTCAGGTCAAGAAATAATTAAAAATAAAATCCAAAGCTGTTCTTTTTAAAGAAAAGCTTTGGATTTTAAGCTACGAATTATAACTAATATATTTTGTCTCACACATGTATACGTTTTTTTCTTCTGTTGGTATATATACTTTAAACTTTTCTAAACGTTTTCCGTATATATGAATAGTGATTACGCTTTCATTTCCGGATATTTCTAGAATATGACAATCAGCTGGTGGAATTACTTTATCTGTTTCGCCTTCTCCCAAATAAAGATTTCCTGTATGTGTTAAATAAGAAAGTGAATTTCCAAGTTGCTTCGTTTGAACAAAGTTCTGCACCATTATCCTTCCTGAAAAAACGCCTTCTACTCCCCATGTGCCATCATGATCATGTAATGGTGTAGATTGTCCATCTTTCCATACGAGAGCTAATACTTCAAAACGTTTTAACGGATCTTCATACAGTAAGTGTCGTGCATATTGAGCCGAATTCACCTTCTGTTTATCTAACGGAAGCCATGTTTTCTTTTCTAAAAGTTCTTCTAGTAATGTTTCAATTTCACACACGATTTGTTCTTCCAATAAATCACCATCTATTAAATCAGTTACAGCTTTAATAAATATTTGAAACGTTTTACTCCCATCGCACGTTAACATAAGCATTCTCCTCCACTCTTCTTTCACACACTTCCATACTAAATAGACCACTAAAAATTTACAATTGAGAAATAAAAAACAAGGTACAGTAATTTTGTACCTTGCTGAACGTTTTACCTAGTTTTCAAAAGAATAGGTAAGTATTTTAATGTTTGTTCATTTTCTAATATACATTTTTCTAAATTGAACGATGGAGATAACTCTATTTTTTCAAAGGCATTTATAAAGGTAGTTAATGCAATCTCAGCTTCTAAACGTGCAAGTGGCGCCCCTAAGCAAAAATGAGGACCTTTACCAAAGGTTAAATGCTTTTCATTTCCTATTCTGTGTAAATTAAATTTAGAAGCTTGTAAGAACTTTTTCTCATCTAAATTTGCTGCACTAACCCACGCAACAATCATTTGATCCTTTTTCATAAAAGGTCCAAATATATTTGTGTCCGCTGTAATCCTCCTAGCTAATGTAATGGGAAAACGATAGCGTAAAACTTCCTCAATCGCTTTTGAAATTAACGTAGGTTCTTTTCTTAACTCTTTATATATTCCAGGTGAATCTACTAAAAAGCAATAAAAGCTGTTAATAATTAAATTTGTAGTTGTTTCATTACCTGCCGCTAATAAACCTAAAGAAAAAGTAACTATTTCTTCATCGGTTAATCTTTCGCCTTCATATTCAGCTCGTATTAAATCTGAAATAATATCGTCGGTTAAATGATATCTTTTCTCTTGGACAATTGGAAGAAGGTATGTTTTAAATTCATTTAACGCAATTCCTTTTTCTACATCCAAATCGTTAAATTTTTCTTTACTATACGGCATAAATAAAATATCAGACCATTCTTTAATTTTTTTACGATCCGTTGTTGGTACTCCTAATAAATCGGATATGACGGTAACAGGTAAAGCTACAGCAAACTCTTCAACGATATTAACCTCACTATATTTTCTGATATGTTGTACAAGTTCATTTGCGATAGCCTGTATTCGAGGTTTCCATTGTTCTAAACTTCTTGGAGTAAATGCTTTAGAAACAATAGAACGTACATTGCGATGTTCTGGTGGATCAGTAGAATTTATATTTATTCTAGTTTCTAAAGGTGGGATTGCGAATTGTCTTCGTTCCCTTCTACTGGAAAATAAGCGATAATCCGATAAAACTCGATTTACATCATCGTATAAAAAAACATTCCATACATCCTGCTCCTCATCATAATGAACCGGATGGTTATCCCTCATAAATTCATACCACTCATACGGATTCCACAATTCTTCTTTTGTTTTCAGCTTTGAAATTTCATGAACTAAAATCACATTTTCAGGCGAAGCCATAGTTCTTTCCTCCCTTTTCTTTTACAATAAAAGTGATAGGTCGGTAGTTCAAAGTTGTATAATCTAACATATGTTATTTTAACATATGTTAAAGGGGATTTTTCATTGGAGAACTTGAGAAATATATAAGGGGGATTTTTATGTACGTTGACATTTTATTACTAGCAGAATTAACGACTGGACCAAAACATGGATATGAAATAAAGAAAAATGTTCAAAATCGGTTAGGTGAGAATTTCGAATTAAATCATAATACACTGTATCCCGCTCTTCGGCGCTTTGAAAATATGGGCGCTATAACGAAAAAAATACATAAACAAGTCGGAAAGCCAAACCGAAATATGTACGACATAACTGAAACAGGAGAAGAAATTTTTTCTGAAATGTTAAGAGAGTTTCCCGAAAAGATTGCGACAAATAACGCTGAGTTCCTTGTGCGTATCGCACTATTTGAAAAACTTGATTACGAAGCTAGAAAAGAAATTTTAACAATACGCCAAGACGTACTACATAAACAACTTACTGCTATTCAATCTTTACATGTTAGCTCATCTTTTATTACAGAAGTCATTGAATTTAGTAAATCACGTATTGAACATGAATTGCTCTGGATTGCATCACTTATGAAGAAAATATGAAAAAATAAAAAGAAAAGTTAAAAACAATGAATGAAAATGAGATTTATTATCAATACTATAATTAATAAAAGGGCAACCACGATTTGGCTACCCTTCAAAAATTTATACTTCTGGATCAAAAGTTTTGCAATCTGTTTCTTCAGTTGTAGATGCATGTTTACCTTTATGACTTACTACATAAATTGCATCTGCACTACATTTATTGCCGTTAGCCCAAAATTTACAGTTGTTTACTTCACATAAAACGTCTTGTGCCATAGTATCACACCTCCTTGTTCTATTATCATTAACAAAATTCGGAGGTATGATACTCTTTGTCATGCATTTTTTATTACCTTTTTAACTGTCTTAATGGTTCAATATCTCCTTGTACAATAGCATCTATATTTTCGGTTATTTTTTCAATGTCAAAATGCCACCATTGAATTTGCAATAATTCTTCTATTATTGTATTTGTGAATCGTTCCTTTATTTTATTTGCAGGGTTTCCGCCAACAATTGTATATGGTGCGACATCTCTAGTCACAACAGATTTAGCTGCAATGATTGCACCATCCCCTATTTTTATTCCGGGCATAATAGTTGTATCCATACCAATCCAAACGTCATTTCCTATAACTGTATCACCTTTGTAAGGTAAATCAGACAAACTAGGTGTATACTTCTCCCACCCATTTCCAAATATATTAAATGGATATGCCGAAAATCCATCCATCCGGTGATTCGCTCCGTTCATAATAAAGGTAACTCCATTTGCAATACAACAAAACTTTCCAATGGTAAGCCTATCTCCAATAAATTCATAATGATATAATACTCGATTTTCAAATGTTTCTCCATCTTTCGCATCATAATTAGAATAGTCACCAACAAATATATTAGATTTCGTTATTGTATTTTTTATAAAATGAACGTTTTGATTTCCTTCAATAGGGTATTTAACATTTGGATTAGGATTCATGTTGCACAGCACTTCCTTTACCATTCATTTCACTTTCTACTGCTATTACTGGCTTTAAATTGTATATAGGTAAAATAAACAATAATCCAATTATAAATAGTAGAGCCGTTCCCTCGTACATCGTACCTAATGAAAACATCTCCTTTAAGGAACCAGCTATACTCATCGTTACTACCATTGAACCGGTGAATAGTGGACTTAAAATGCCGTTCACGCGACCAATAAAATCGGTATCGCTATTTTGAATAATGAGCGTATTAATACCAATTTGGATACATGGAAGAGCTAAACCACTAAAAAGTTGTGCCGTAAGTGTCACCCATAAATTTGTGGAGTAGCCTATAATACCAATTCCAATTGCCTGACCGAGCATCCCTACAATTAACATCTTTTGGGGAGCAACGTTTTTCGCAAATACCATCGCTAAAGCCCCGCCAACAATCATTCCCGCACCATTTACTGTTAGTAACCATTGTAAACTCTCTTTTGATAACCCTAACTGCTCAGTCACAATAAAGATGCCTAGTGGCTGAATTAAACCTATACCTAGTCCAGCTGCCATAAAACAAAACCCTAGCAAAGTTAATGCTTTTTTCTTTTTTACATATTTAATACCATCCAGCATTTCCTGTAACAGCGTAATTTCTTTCTTCTCATTATCATTCTCAAGATCTTTCGGAAGAAATAACAACACAGCTGCTGCAAGTAAAAAAGCGATACCTGTTATGATGATTGAAATATAAATTCCAAAACTATGAAAAATAAATGTTCCAAGAATCGGTCCTAACACCATAAAAATCGCAAATATTGTTTGATATATAGACATCGCTAATTGAATTTGTTCCGTTGATAAATGCTGTTTAAACAACTTCATACCAGATGGTTGAGAAAACTGCGAAAGGATTGCAGAAATAAGCGTCACAAAAAACACGATTTTCCACGTTCCAAACATAAGAGTAATTAATACAGCGAATACGGAAATAGAACTTAACGTCTCACACCATATCATTGTCTTCTTTGGCTTCCACCTATCAGCAAAAGTTCCACCAATGAATGAGAAAATAAAAATGGGAGCAAATTCAGCAACCGAAATCATTGAAATAGCAAAAGCATCACCTTTCGTCATCTCCATAACATAAAGTAATATCGCAAAGTTACGAACCCAAATTCCAACTTGTAAAAATAATGCTGATGCTAGAATCCCTTGCACAAATCGATTTTTTAATACTTGTGATACCCCATGATTTTGTTTCGTTTCTGCAGTCGTCGACATAAAAAAGCCTCCTATTTCGTGTTCTGAACAGGAGGCAGCACAAATCATATGAAAAGACTATATATTCGCAGTGCGAAACACATCCCTTTTCTATACATGCACATACTAATCCTATTCAGAAGAATATTTCGTTTTTTAACGAAGATCTCTTACAAATAGAATTAGTTGATCATTGGGATGTTTTCACCCTTCCGTTTCGAATTTAAATAACACATACATACTCTATGTTAATCATTTGTCGTGTATGCATGTCTCAATATAACTATTCTAAAAAGACAATGGTAATTCCTCTAAAGAACGCATTAAATAATTACCTTGCCAATTAATTTTTTCACGCTCACCTTTTATTTCTAACGATGGCATCCGTTTAAACAAAGTAGTAATAGCAATCTTTGCTTCCAACCTAGCAAGTGGTGCTCCTAGGCAGAAATGACTACCATGCCCAAAGGCAATATGACGGTTATTTTCTCGTGTAATATCAAATACTTCTGGGTTTTCAAATACTGTTTCATCACGGTTTGCTGAAGCTAATGCGATAATAACCATATCTCCTTTTTGGATTGTTTGTTCGTGAATTTGAAACGGCTCAGCCGCCCATCTTGCAGTCGTCACCTCAACTGGAGAATAATAACGCAATCCTTCCTCAATAGCTGAATCAATTAATTTCGGATTATCTTTTAATAATTGTAATTGCTTCGGATTTTCAAGAAGTGCTAATACCGTATTTGTTATTAAATTCACTGTCGTCTCGTGTCCGGCTACAATTAATAACATGATCATTGAATATAGCTCTCGAGCACTAAGTTTATGCCCTTCATTTTCTGCAAGTATTAACGCACTAACCAAATCTTCTTTTGGATTTTTCCGTTTTACATCAACTATATATTGAAGATATGTAATAAACTCAGATAGTTGTTTTTCGGTTTCTTTTATTTCTTCAGGTGTTTCTGGCGATGCAATGACAGCATGAGACCAAATTCTAAATTTCGCTTGATCCTCTTTTGGAATTCCAAGCATCTCACTTATTACAATAATCGGTAATGGGAATGAATAATCATCCACAAGATTTAATGTACCTTTTCGCTCTATTTCATTTATTAAATCATCCGCTACTCTCTGAATTCTTCCGTCTAATTGTGAAATCATCTTTGGTGTAAAAGCTTTTTGAACTAAAGATCGTAAACGACTGTGGTTAGGTGGGTCCGAATTTAACATATGCGTTGTTAAATGATCACTATTGTCAACAGAAAGATACATGTTATTTGTATCTTGAGAAAACACATTTGCCATATCTTTTTTTAAACGATTATCTTTTAAAAGTGGCACAGCATCTTCATATCTTGTAATGAGCCATTCTTTACCGATTTCAACTTCATTTACAAATAATATAGGTTGCATTTTTCGTGACTCTTTATAAATTTCATATGCATCTTCTTTAAACTGAGCAGAAGCTAAATTAATGCCATCCTCTATTTTTCGGCCAACCTTATTTTTTATTGACATTACATTCCCTCACTCTCAATTATTTGTGTAAATCAACCTAACATTTGAATTATACTTCAATAAAAACTAGAAAATTGTAAATTTTTAATTAAAATCTTACTTCGTATATTGAAAAATAAAAAAGTGAGAGAGTAAAATTATTCTACTCTCTCACTTCCTATTATGCGAAGCACATAAAATTACTAATTTGTTGATATCGATAACTTACTTTACGACGACGACCACCTTGCCAAGTGTAACCTGAAACCCCGCTTCTTCTTACCTCGGTTGGAAAGAACCATAAATCTCTTCCGAAAGGACCAGGTCGATGTAAACGTAAATAGCCCCATCTTCCTAGACAGTTACACATCCAAGATTTCATATTGCCTGCTTGTGCTGGAGAAGCAAATGTGGACGGCAACGACGGAGCTTGTGACGGTGGTGGTGATGTTGGAGCATCTTCCGCATCATCTGGTCTATAGTCTTCTAGTTCAACCTCTCTAACTTCGATATCAGGTTCATATCCGTATTGTTGTGGATTATAATACATCGTTTGATCATATGGATAATTTTGTTCGTTATACATATTAACAAATCACCTTCTTTTCATTCATTACCTTTAACATTCATATGTGATATGACACCTATCGGAAGCTTATGTATAGCCCAAATTAAACTAAAAAAAAAGCTCGTATCTTTTTTTCAAAAATACGAGCTTTTTTATAAACGGAATATGTTATTTTTTTTTCAACTTCACACTATAAAAACGCATTTCCTCTAATAAACCTTCAAATTCAAATACCTCTTGTTTAATTAATACTTTCAAGCGATACTCTAAGAAAGTATCCCCAACTAATTGCTCTACAAGGCCAAGCGCTTCACCAATTACTCTCGGAGCTTTAAGGAAGTCTTTATCAGCACCTACTTTTTTCGCACACTCAATAATGAATTGGTCAAAATATTCTTCTTGTACAGAATGCACTTCATTATCTTTCCAAACTCTTAAAAATTCCATGCTATTCGATAAACTATCCCACTCGTGTTCAAGATTCACTCTGCTTTTTTTAGTTAAAAACGGTGATTCTGCAAAACTATTTTGGAAAGTAGCTAAACTTTCGGGCGATAATTCTCCCGTTCCACGTATATCATACTCTTGGTTTAATATTTCTCTACTCATTTCAGATGTATTAATGATTCGAATATTTTTCTTACCTTTTAATTGCGCCATTACAAAACAAAGGCCTACATGTTCATGTGCGTTATCTGCCTTCCAAATGGTAATCGGTGTTTCATTAGGAATAGAATGTAGCTCTTCTAAAGTTTCCATAAATTTCGGTAAATATTCTTCTTCAAAATAACTATCATAAGAAGTTAAGTTGTTTAATAACCATTGCTGTCTTGCGAGTTGCCCTTTATTCGTATGTAATTGATTAATCGGTCCAATTGAAAAGAATTCAGAGAATGCAACAACACTCTCCTCAAATAGTTCTTCTTGACTTAACATATATTTTAAACACCCAGTTGTTGAATCATCAAAAGCGATATGAATGTGTGTACTTTCTTTTACATTCTTTTTATAAGATGTATTACTCGTTAGTTGCTTAGGTATACTTATCAAGTGTTTAATCGTATCTTCACTATAGTTCTCTTCTAATAAATCTAATTGTATAAGAATGCTTTGCAGTAAATGTTTTGCTTCATCTTCGTACATATCCTCTACAACATTTTTGATTTTATCTATCATGTAAATCCCTCTATTCATTACTAAAATAACGTAGATTATAGTGTATCATTTTAGTAACGGTGTTTTAAAGTTTTTTATAGATTATATCTAATTATAATTTCATATTAGTACAGTGATATATTAGCGTTAGTTTATGTTTATTTCGTATAGATGTTAACATTTCAGTACACTTCTTCTATTACACATCACTTTCACAGTATTTTTTATTTATTTTTAAAACGCTTTGTAAATTCTTTTATTTGAATGTATATTTATATAGAAAATAAAAATTACAGGAGCAATATCTATGGAGAAAGTACATACTTATTACAAACATTATTTAAAAAATTGGAGATTTATGTTCATTTGCATATTACCTGCTGTTGCTTTATTATACACTTTCGATGTCATCTTTGAACTACTGTTCCACCAAGATTTCTACTTGTCTAATTTAATATCTGCCATAATATTATTTTTATTATTTATTAATATTAAAGATAAGTTTCAAGTCAAAGATTAAAGAAATTTATGATAACTTCTGTTTTAATTTTGAATACTTTATTTTTGAAAGTGCTCTGCTTTATCAAAAGGTGATGCGACGTTCATCACCTTTTTTTATTTCTACAAAATGAATTTTTCATTAGATTTTTTATCAATATCGTTTATTGACTTTCCCTACAATTTGATTCAAAATAAAATAGTTCAGCGATGAACAATTTCGAGTTGAATTATTTTAAAATGAAAGGAAGTTATTACTTTGAGTCTACATAAACAAGGTATCAAACAAGCCAGTGAAATTGTCCATTCATTTGTAAAAATAAACAAAGAAATTATAAAGTTTACTCATCAAAACGCTTCTACGTTAGGATTAACAGTTCAACAAATGGGCATCTTAAATTCAATTTATGCAACTCCTAATACTACTCTTAAAGATATCTCAGAACGCCTTTCAGTTCCTAAAAGCACAATGAGTGTAAATGTAGATGAGTTAGTTAATTTAGGATTAATTGAGCGAAAACAATCACATGAAGATCGTAGAGAAATACAATTAAAAGTAACAACAAAAGGACAAGAAATATCTAAGAGATCCATTGAAAACTCTACTTCTTATAAAGCAATGGAACTAGCACTAGAACAACTGTCTGAAGAAGATATCCAAACCTTATTACGTATCCATAATGACTTACTAAATTCTCTACAACATTTTAAATAATTCGTCTCAATCATAAATCAAAACCAATCTGATTTTTTGTTTTTGATTTATGAAACAGCTAGCTTTTGCTAGCTGTTCTTTTTATGGTTCTTTATCATTCTCTTGAGATTAAATGACTAGAACAAGCATACCTTGTCATATGTTTTAAAAAAGATAAGGGACGTGACAACATTGGATAACAATAACAATCAATTTGTTTTTCATACAATAAAAAGTTCGGCAATTAAAAAATTTGTAATTATCGATTTAATTACTGGAACAGGAATTTATTGGACCGTAAATTTCATCTCCTCAAGTGCATTACTTGCAATTATTAGTTGTGTTTTGGGAACAAAAAAAATAAAAAAAATGCAACAGTCTTAAAACTCCAAACAAAAATCTATCTGACCAAAATGAAATTTCTATAACAAACCGTTATGTTTCTGCTTGCAATCTTTATAGTAGTTTTTGAATGGGTGTCTTTCCTTTTTAAATGTGCCCTTATATTTCTTTAGAAACTCATCATCCGACATAACTTTCACGTCAACGGTTTCAGGCATTTTCTTCATCCTATTTAATTTCTCTCATACCGTTTCCCTTCACTTGTCCACTTCTTCTTTATCTTCCCAAATCGGTATTTTTTCTTGTCCACCTCTTTTTTGCGGTTGTATATCAAGGAATCTATCCAACTGGTGTAACTCTTCACCAGTTGGGCACGCTTTATTCATTAGCTGAATGACTGTAATAATAACGTCTATCTTTTCGCTCGATGATATCGTCAATTTCGTATGTGACTTGAGTTCGTTATTCTTTTATTAGTCTCATATCATTCATCTACAAGGCTACCTTAATCGCCATATTTAGTGCTTTCGATTAGTTAGCGTCTTTTATATTCCACGTAATTGTGTGATATTCATTATTTTTTTCTCCTTTGCTTCACTGATTAACTGGGTGATTTCATATACACCATATAGAATATATTCCACCAGACTTCACTCCTTGAATACTTTTCAAAAAAACAATACATACTATTTTCAAGCCGCTGTATCCACGGCTGGTACTTCTTTCTTTTGTTACAGCGAAGCAGATAGGTTCTTCACTTATCTGCTTTCTCTGTATATTTTTAAAAACATCGTAAACACTACCTACAAGCTGTTTGAACTATCAGCTTCACTCTTCTTGTAATGGGAAAGCAAATTATCACAATTGACTAACTCATTCGACTAACTGGCAGACAACTAAAATTGTTATCTGCTTTGTGTATGAGATTTTATATTTTACATATACTAGTTTTGAACCTGTAGACCAATACGAGCCATTTTGGTGTTTTGAATTTCCTTTCTTGGGATAAGTATATTTTACTTATCCCTTTTTTATTGTATAGATAAATACACTTAGGTTAACAATAATTACAAGCAGATTTTCTGTTTATTCGTAGTTCTAAACCAAAATGTTTTTCTCCTTTAATGGACAGTAGGTACGACTGCTTGTCCTTTTTTATTTATATTTCATACGCTCTTTTTTGACTGCTTCGAATCACTCTATCCTCTTCATCGAAATAAATAGCCCTAAATAAGAATGACCAATATGCGGTACTATATCTCCATCAAATAAAACAAAGGGATTTTCCAAATAGTCGATGTTTGCAACCATATAAAATAGGCAGTTTCTGATTACCCAGAAACCGCCATACATAAAGATTTGTTAAGTATTAATTTCTTCTCATTACTAAAATGTATTATGTAACTACTAGTAGTTTATATATTTCACTGGATAATTGCTAATAAACATGTGAGAGATAAAAAAGCACACAGAGGAATATATAAAACCCCTTAATGATTTATCAATTCTACGATAAATCATTAAGGGGTTAACTAATTTTACTATGCATTATGCCTATTTCTTCGACGTTCCATCCTAGTTTGTCCTTGAACAGTACTTTCTTTATATTGATCTATTTGCTCTGCCATTTCATATATTACAACTGGTTCTTCGTTATTACGCTCATGCATTGTTTCTGGCCTTTTACGTTTAGAACCTTTTCCACCAAACTTAAATAATTTCATCTTAAATTTCGGTAATCTTGGAAAGCGGATCTTAAATGATAGCCTTTTACGTTTCTTTTTTTGTTTAAATAAATTAGTATTTTCTTTATTAGTGTCTTTTTCTTTATTAGTGTCTTTCTCTTTACGGTGTAATAACATCGCAAGTAATCCACCTAATATAAGTCCTCCAACTAAAAGGAGAATATATAAATAATGGCTTGTCATTAAATTCATCATACGCTCAAGTATGACTAACGACTGCACTTCTTTTATATCCCATAGTAACGCGGCCCATAATGAGAATAAGCCCAAAGTAAGCCCGTATGTACGAAACCGGAATAAACACGGAATTAACGCAATGCAAGCGGCGATTTTCGCGTTCGCTATTATTGAACTTATTGAAATATCCTGATTCCAAATAACTAACAGTAGTGTTATAAATGGTGCATAGGCTATCCAGCTACATATACGTGAATATATCTTTTTCGCAAAGTAACTACCGAAACTAGTAAAAAATAAAAGTCCTCCAATATATAAAGATTGTTCAAGAGGGATTTGCTTTAACATTCCTGCAATTGGAAAGAGGCCGCTCAGTAGCATTAATAATACATCTAATTTCTTCACAATTCCCCATTCCTTTCAAATTTTCTTTTCAATTAATAAAAATCGCTTTTCCATATGATGTAGTTTTTGTATTTCTAAAAAACATCTTAATCCTGTATGTAAATAAAGTAAATATGAAACCGAAAATATACATGACAAATCATATCTATATTTACAATGAAAAATGACAAATCCTGCTCATTATTACTAGCAGGATTTGTACACTATTATTTATATTAATATCAATGTATCTTCTTTTTCTAAAATTATTACATCTTCATCTAATTCGTCATTGAATTCTTTAAACTCCCTTGAATCAATATCGGTAGTATAATTTTTAATTAATTTAGCCATATGCATTACATGCGTATTATGAATATTTTGTTCTGAGAGCAAGGTTGATTTACAGCACATGTAATGTATCATTTTGGCGATTTCTTCTCTCTCTTCAGATTTTACACCAAGCGGGATAACTTCGAGTATGTACTGATGTACTATCTCATTACAATCTAATTCGTATGCAGCCGTGCTATAGTAAATTCCCATTTGATCTACAAATAATCTCGTTTCATTCATAACATGTTCTTGGTCTCTAACAATATAGTTCGGTACATCTGAGTTAGTATTAATTCTAATTATGTTTATATCCTCTTTTAAATTTGAGATTATTTCAGGTGAAACCCCAATATTAACGCTTTTATTTTGCAATTCCTCTATCCAATATTTCCTCATATTGGCATCTACAATAAAATAAACTTCTTTATTTTGTTTATGTGCATCTTGTGAAATTTCAACTAATGTTTCTGACATAAATTGTTTAAAACTGACTCCTATATCATTCCTTTTTGATGGTTGTGGTAAAAACACTTTATTATTACCTATATTTAATAAAGTATGATCAATTGTGCCCCATTCTTCTTGACCATATAATTTATATAATATTTCTCTCCCATTTATTTTTGAAAAAATAGGTAAGAAATCATATTTAGACATTTTCTCAATTGATAAATTTACAATTATCCCAGGTAATTTTATCTTATTCCAACTACACTTTAAGAACCCCTTTTGTTCTAACAAACTAAGAATGGCATTAATAATTTCTTTTTTAGATACACTTTGTCCGATAAATAAATTAATAAATGCTGAAATACGTTCCGTTTGAGCGAATCCTTCCCGAATAATTTGCTTTGGATTAATTTTTTCGCGCCCATCACAATTTTTTATTGCAATTAATGCTAATTTCATTTCATTTTGCTCACCTGCCGTAGCATGTACAGCTTTTACGACATCATCTACTAGTTTCTTTTTGTTTTTATGGCTATATTGCATTCTATATGGATTTTGTAACAATTTCCCAATGTTATATCTTACTATTTTTAACAACACTGGATTGTCTGCATTTAATACATAGGAGGAATCTCCGTTTTGAGCTAAAACTATTTTGCTATCTAATAACGCTTGTTCTATCTCTATTACTATATCATCTGACCATACTTCTAACGTAATTGTGTCTAATCCCTTTGGTGCAAATAAAGGTAATAACTCATTCTCATTATTAGTTAATACTTTTTTACCCTCTGGAAGTAATGTGAAGTATGGGAATATTCGTTGGAATTCATTAAAAAGTTCCTCTTTTTCTCTTACTTTTATACCAAATTTTATTTTTGTTCCTTGAACTTTATATATATTTTCGTTATATGGAAGAAGTACTCTTACATTAGTTCCTCTAATATACTCTTTCGGACATTGGAGAATGCGCTCTAATTTAACTTCTCCCCCTATCCTATAATCATCTTCTAAATTTCTAAAACGTTTAATCCACTTTATTCCTTTTTCAGCTTGTTGCACTTTTAACTTTATAAACCTTTGCTGTTTCTTATTTAATTCAAATTCAGGAGTTGAAATCAGTATTTGGCTCCGCTTTCGCCCTAAAAGTATAGAAATATCTTTATGATTATATTGTTGATAAAACCGCCTAATCCCTACAGATACTTTTAATAGCGGAATATTCTCACCTCCACGAGTTATGTATTCAAACCGATATACATAAGCGAAATAATCATGTGTTTCTTCATCTTTAATTGGCTCAGACATCGCTTCAGAAATATGTTGTGATCGCAGTGGCGAAAAATATATTTCTTCCTCATTTTTATTTTCCATACGTAAAGGCTGTTCGCAAAAGATATGAGTAATTAGAGCCGGTACCCATTTAGAAAACGTTTTTTTATCATGTAATACTGGTAAATTACTAATTAAATCATGCTGCCATTCTAAATGTGGTGGATCTATTAATTTATTCGGTTTCCAATCACGAATAACCTCATACCAGCTTTGGAAAATATAGTCTAACTGTTCTTGTCTCATTGGTTCCTTAGCCACAATCCAAGGTGTATCTTCCTTTAATATATATGGATTATGCTGAATGAATAATATATCAGAAAACATTTCATACAATCTTTCATTTACAAGTTTTAATTTGCTCGTTAATAAAAATGTTCTATAATGTATCTCTACAATCTCAAGCCATTCAATAGGAAAATAAATATACGATACTTTCTCATTATAGAGGGGTTCTACTATATTTTTAAATGCTAATAACTGTAATTTTTCCATATTATTAATACTTCCTCTCTTAATTTATATTGATCATGAATAATACTAGAAAAGATACCAATTTTTTAAGCATTAACGAATCAAATTTTAACCAAGCACATTAAAGGAAATAGCTAAATTACATTTAGTTATATAAATAAAACATTGTTAAAATCAAATTAATATAAAATTAATATAAAATAACTATTAACATATAACTACCTCCTTATGGGACTTTATATTATAAAATCATTATAATGAATTATTATATTTTTTATCTATGATTTACAAAAAAATTACAGAAACTAAATATAATAAAAGGTATCGCCTCTTTATATAGCGATACCTTTTATATACTCTTAATTAAATAACACCTTTAACTTCTTCATTCATCGGCCATTTTTCTAATGTATATGCCATTTCCCAAAATGAATATTCATATTGACTACTAAAAATAAAATGTTGTCTCATACGATTACAGTCTGCCTCTGTTACCTTTTCAGCGATCATATCTAATCGTGTGATTTGCTCTTCTACTAGAGTACGGAACCAATCAGACCCATATGCAGAAATCCATTCTTGATAAATTGGCTCTTCTGGTTGACATTCTTTTAATCGTTCACCGATTTCATAATATAACCAATAACAAGGTAAAATAGCCGCAATAATATCTCCTAAATGCCCTTCATAAGCTGCACGATACATATGAGATGTATATGCATATGCAGTTGGCGCAGGAATAAAATTATCTTTTTCTTCTTTTGGAATCCCTAATTTCTTTGCAAAATTCTCATGTAATGATAACTCAGCTTCATACGTATTTTGTGCATGGTGTGCCATACGAGCTGTCGTTTCTAATTCAAGAGCCTTTGCAGCACCTAACGCTTGTACTCTAGCAAAATGACTCAAATAATAAGAATCTTGAAGCACATAATATCGAAAACTAGCTAAATCTAATGTTCCTTCGCCTAGTTTTTTTACAAAAGGATGGTTAAAACTTGCTTCCCAAATTGAATCTACTTCTTTACGTAATGATTGTGAAAAAGTCATTTAAATCCCTCCAAATAATGTAAAAAATATACGTATTTATCCACAATTATTAAAGCTGTAAAATAAAAAAACTTTCTTTACAGGCGTAAAGAAAGTGAAATTGACAGTATATATTCGTTAAATAGCAACGTCTTTCCCACTTCCCTACGCTGGCATTAACCAGATCAGGTACTAAGAGTCTCAAAATTCCATCTGATCTCAGCCTATAAAAGGCCCCCCTAGTGGATAAATATTTAGTTGTCGTATTGTAATTATCATAGCATAATTCATGGAACTGTCAAAAGAATTAATTATATAACTACCTTAAAAACCTTCTTCTTTCCTTACTTTTAATGAAGTTTCAATTATCATATCTAATAGTTTGCTATAATTAATTCCCGCTGCTTCCGCACTTTTTGGTAGTAAACTTGATTGTGTCATCCCTGGTAATGTATTAACTTCCATTACATATGGAATTCCTTCCTTCACCATCATATCAACCCTTGCATAAACACTACATTTTAATGCTTTATAACAAGCCAGTGACGCTTTATTTACACGTTCCTTTATTTCAGCTGGAAGTTCAATAACTTCTTCAACTGTACTAGTATCATCATATTTTGCATTATAGTCAAAGAACACAGCAGCATGTCGAATCGAAATGATAGGTAACTGTTGCCCATCAAAAATTGAACATGTAATCTCGTCACCTTTTATATACTTCTCAATTACTACTTCAGAATCCCATTCGAATACAGTTTCCAGCATAGAGATTAATTCATTTTTATCATAGACAATCTTAACTCCAACACTTGAGCCGCCAGAGTTTGGTTTTACCACTAACGGAAATCCTAATTTATCTAACTCCTCAAGCTTTAGATCCTCCATTTTTGTAAGTTCAATCCAATCTGGTGTTTCTACTCCTTCATAACGCAAAATCTTTTTCGAAATATTTTTGTCCATACATATACCGCTAGATAACATATTGCTACCGCTATAAGGAATACCTAAACTCTCTAGCGTCCCTTGAACTGTACCATCTTCTCCGTACTTTCCGTGTAATGCTAGCAATGCAAAATCAATGTCTTTCGCTTTTTCAATTAAATCCATTTTTTCATTTAACGTAATTGGAACGATTTCATATTTACTCTTATCTAAATGTGCAATCATTTCATTCCCAGTCATAATTGATACTTGTTTTTCAGAGGATACTCCTCCCATAATAACGCCAATTCTCATTTTCTCAACTCCAAGTTTCATTTTTTAAAGTTTCACCAATTATTTGAATCCCTCTAACAATTTCCTGTTCTTTCAAACGTGAAAATCCTAATCGGAATGTGTTCGCTCCTCCTCCATCAGAGTAAAAAACATCACCAGGAGAAAACGTAACTCCTTTCTCATAACACTTTTGTAAAAGTGTGCGGGCTTGAATTTTTTCTTCCAACTCTATAAACAAATGAAGTCCACCGTCTCCAGTCATTCTTTTAAACGGAATGTACTGATTACACGCCCCAACAGCTAACTCATATTTTTTCTTATAAACAGATCTTGCTTTTTTTAAATATTTTTCAAAATATCCTTCATGTAAATATTGAAACAGAACAGCTTGATCTAACGTAGATGTGTGAATGGTTCTGGCTCTTTTAACACTTTCTAAATAATGTATCAGTTCTTTATCTGCAATGATCCAACCTACACGTAAACCAGGGAAAAGTACCTTTGAAAAGCTACTAATATAAATCACATTATTACCAGCCCCTGCAAAAGTTAATAATGGCGATAAATGTGAACCCGAATAACGTAATTCTTCATTAAACCCATCCTCTATAATAGGGATCTTGTATTTTGAAAATAACCTCATCAATTCCGTTCTTTTCTCCGAACTCGTAACAATACCAGTTGGATTATGATAAGAAGGGATTAAATACGCGAAATCAAAATCCTTTTCACGCAAACTTTTTTCTACTTCATTCGTATCAATACCATCATCATTCATATCAATTCCATGAACTTCAAGTCCATGTAAACGAAAAAGCTTCAATGCAGCATGGTGAGTTGGGTTCTCACAAATAACACGCCCTGATTTCTTCGATAAAGAAGATAACACAATATCTAATCCTTCTGTAAATCCATTTGTAATTAGAATATCTTTGTTCGAAATATCTACACCTTTCATTTCCATGTAATGAAGTAAATAATTCATTAACGGTCTATAACCTTTTGCATATCCGTAGTTCAATACGATATCCCCTTCAATGGACATACGAGTAAGAAAAGCTCTTTTGAAATTTTCAACATCAAATAGCTTTTCGTCCGGAGCTATACTATTAAAAACAATCATTCCTTTTTCCCAGCGAACTCCATGCTTCATTAAGTCTAATTCATCCGCTAATGTGGTAACTGTATTAAGTTTATTTTTCCAATCTATTTCAACAGACGAGGTGTTACTTATATCCACCTTCGCAACGAAATTTCCTTTTCCTTTAACTGCATAAATGAGTCCTTCTTGTTCTAAATCCGCATATGCAGAGAGTACTGTATTTCTGCTCACTGATAATAATTCACTCAGTTCCCTTGTTGATGGGATTTTTTGGTCCCCCAACAAATGCCCTTTCATAATCATCTTTTTTAAATAATCCTTTAATTGAATATAAACGGGACGATCTTTTACAACTTTAAAATCTTTAAACAATTTCTTACCCCCTGCAATTATTTTTGCATATTTATTTCATTCTCAAAAGGTCCACTACATATGTATTTTTTATTAATAGCGGTACGGTTATAAAGCCTATAAATCATTTCGATATAAATTGATTACATCTTTTAAAGCAGCAGCTGCAGCTCCGCGTGGATTAGAAGCTCCACCAATTGTAGTGACTTGTCCCATTGTATCTGTAAAGAACGTAATTCCTTTTTCCGTGCCATTTATATTTGCTAACGGATGTTCTTTCTCTAAATTACAAGGTTGTACACTAAGGTTTACTTTTCCATTATCATCTTTATATGCTGATGCAATTAATTTAATTGATTTATTTTGTTCCTTTGCATTTTGAATTTGTTGCGTTGTAACGTGCTCTATTCCGTTTATTTTTATATCTTTGAGTGAATAATCGTTTCCCATTAAACTATTCGTCAAAAGTAATAATTTACAAGCGCTATCCATCCCGCTTATATCTAATAACGGGTTAGTCTCCGCAATTCCTTTATTTTGTGCTTCTTGCAATGCTTCTTCAAACGTCTTATATTCTTCATGCATCTTTGTAAGGATATAATTTGTTGTCCCGTTCAATATTCCTTCTATTTTTTCAATATGGCAACCTGCTAAACTTAGTTGTCCTATGTCTAATGTCGGTAACGCAGCGGCAGTTGCACCGCTATATCGAATGCGTGAGCCTGAAATACGTGCTGCTGTATTCAGTTCACTCCAAGCTGTAACAAGTGCACCTTTTGAAATAGCTACTATATCCATTTGTTTTTCAATAGCTTGTTTCATATACTGTTTCCCTGGATTTCCATTTTTAAGATTTGTAGCAGTTGATTCAACCAATACAGTACCATTTATATTAATCGTTCCGCGTTCCTCTGGATAATGTTCGATATATTTTTCAATTGCAGCAGAACCATCACCATACGTCAATAAATCATTAATATGCAAACCTTTCCCGTTATGTATTGCAATATTTCTTCCTATCACTCCACTAACAACTAAGTCAATTCCATATGTTTCATTTATATATAAATATTTTTTATTTAATAATTTTATAAACTCTCTTCCTACTGTCCCGTATCCTGATAATACAATTTGAATTTTCATAATATCCCCCCATATCTTTATACCAAATCCCTCTTTCAATATAATATAAAGCGCCCTCGAATTCCATCGAGAGCGCTTTATATTATCTATTTCGGTAGACGTGATAATTTTCCAACAATTGTTCTATAAAACTCTTGAATGTTAGAAAAACCTAACGTGTCTGAAACACTAAGCCCTACCATATCAAGATGGTCCCAATTTGCTTTCGTTTCAATATGATTCCATTTTCCAATTTGTAAAGACTCATTATTATTTACAAAAGTATTAGACGCAGGCGCAATCATAGAATTTGTATTTACTACACCATCGTTTTGCCACCAAGAAGTATCTATTAATGGTCGGTTTTCTTCATATCTTGCATAAGAGCCTAAGAAGAATGCATTCCCCATTAGCACTTTATTCATTGTTATATGCGGTAGATGCAAACCTGTTATAGGTGCTGCTTGCGATGCATGTCCACTATAGGATAAGTAATATACATCCGATTGCGTCTTTACCCAATTATTTAACTCCTTTGCTCCATCAGTACTTAAATCCCATTGACTAATATCTTTTGTATTCTCCCAAATTGAACTATTTAAAATACGATCAGTATATTGGAAAAAGGACTCTCCAGCATATTTTTTCATACCCCATTGATCCAATTTAAAATCATATAATGATAAATTATTGTTTCCTCCTAAACTCGCAGCTGTAATGAGAAAATCTTTAACGAATGGCAATAGAAGACTCCCGTCTGCAAGTGTTGTCCCATTATGAGGAGTTGCTAAAGTTGTAACACTATGAACATACGATTTACCGCCTTCAAATAGTGGTGATATCTTTGCGTTCGGATGATTTTTCACATGATTTTTTTCTTCATAACTGCCTTCTTTTAATAACTGCACTAATGTTCTTGTCGTTTGTCCACCCATGCTATGCCCAACTAAATGAACTTTATTTGTTTCACTCCAATTCGGTGCAAATCCACTATAAGTTCTACCAAAACGATTATGTCCATGTTTCTCAGCATGCGCCGCGCCGTAGTCTACTGTTCCACCGTTAATTTGCGCGTATAATTCACATGCACGGTCCCAGTTACTAGAAACTGGCCCAACAGCTGCAGTATGTACTGTATAACCATTTCTTTTTAAATCTTCTTGTATATCATGAACACCACCCCAATATTTTACCCCTAGCATTTCCTCTCTACCCCATCCAGCAAATCCATTCACTAAAATGATAGGATAATTATTTTGTTGTCTCTCTTCAGCGTATGTTGTTTTCGCTGCGAATGAACAAACAGTCACTAATGTAAAAAAACATACTTTTAAAAATAACTTCCCCATACTTTCTCCCCCTAATTAAACGCTTTCATTTTTCTGTGAAAAAGATTGACACAATCAGTTTTTAACTTAAACATAATGTAAAGTATTTTATATACGTTGTATATATAGACAACATACACAAATGTTGATAAATATTAATTCAAGTAAACATTTGCTTTTTACAATACAACTTGTAAATCTGATTATTTGAATTTATAATTGAATATAGGTTCCTCATGTCAAATGGATTTAATAATCATAAGAAAACTTATTTCATTACTTGAAAAGGAGGAAAAAGCATGCAAATCGAATCAAACATTCATACATTATCTCAACCTACTAAAATAACTCCATCTATTCTTGAGCATAATACTATCTCTTCTACTAAACTTGAAGGTAAGAAAGCGGATGATCCTATCAAGTTCGATATTCGTTCCTCTGAAAAAGAAATGAAACAGCCTGAGCATAAATTTAACGAATTAGATTTATGGAAGATGTTAAAGGATAAAGGTGTTCCTTTATGGATCATCCTTGAAATGCTACAAAAGTCTCGTAAAGAAAAAGAAGCTCAAAATAATTCAGTTCAAAATTCAAATACGATTGAAGAAACGAGTGAGGCTCGATTAGATGAAGTAATGTAAAGCATAATATTTGATTGGTCTATAAACTAAAAAGAGTTCAAGATTGATAAAGTTTTTATCAACCTTGAACTCTTTTTTAAGATTTTTCTCCAATCGTTACAAACTGAAAAGATACTTCTCCTTCCAAACCTTTAATTAGCCTTGTTACTTTGACATTTTCATTAACCAATGTATTATCTGTCGACATTTTAGGTTTTTCATCTCCTAAAGATTTTTTCAGATGAAGAAGTTGCATTTTCGTTTCATTTACCTTTATTTCTTTATACACACTATTTTGTGCTACAATCACATACCATTGCGTTGGATATTTACGAGTGTTACCTATCCAAGCGTCACTATCGTATAAAACTGGAATCTCTTTTCCTTCTAATTCAATACTTTTCATATTCTTTTCGTCTTCATGTGTAAACAACAGCGAACCTTCTTTTGGGAATTTCGGTAACGTATCTATAATATAATTGGAGCCATTATCTCGTTTACGAAAAACTTTTTCTTTAATCAATGCTTGTGCTGTAGATTCATTTAAAATTAATACCTGTCCATTTCCAACTTTACCTTTTTTCACAGAAAACACTTCATTTTCTTTCGTAATTTCTTGATAACGATTAATAATTGGTGAAATTTTATTTTCATCTCCAATGATTAATAAACCGTTTGCAGGAAATGGATTTTCCTTTTTAGAGCATGCACTAAAACTTATTAAAAGTAGTATCGTTAACATAAAAATAGTTAAAGTTCTTTTCATCGCGTTTCCTTTCATCATACAGTTCATTTTTCCACATACTTTTGTGTAGTCTTACAAGCTAATATACTCTATTGCTCCATAACCTTATAAAGCTTTTGCAGGTAACGCCAACGGGTTATAAAGAAATATAATACTTGTATACATATAAATGAAATTAAAATAACGATAGAGCTATTAATTATAGAAAAATCGACTAATTGCTGTAATGCCGTATAAGCGACTATAGTATGAATCACTGCAACAACAATCGGTAAGAAGAACATTAATAATAACTGTCTCGTTACAATTTTTTTTAATTCTCGTTTACTTAATCCCATTTTCGAAATCATTTTATATTGCTGTTGATCGCGATCCAAATCAGTATATAATCGGAAATAAATAAAACTAGCAGCGAATGTGAAGAAGACGATTCCGACTAAAACACTTGCCATAAGTAATAATCCATTCGTTTGCTTTGCACTTAACAAATCTATAGTTAAAGCCCGAAATTGAAAATTACCTACTCTAGTATCTTTCTCAAATCTACTAATTAATTCGTTTGAAATTCCCTTCGTTTTCATCCAATCGTCTACAACAAATCCGTAAGTACGATATTGAATGTCTTTATTAACCGGGTCACTAGTAAGAGGTATTCCATCATATACCTGATCTTTAACAGCGATATAAATAGTTCTAGAATCATGTGGTAAAACTAAATTTTCTACAGCTTTTTTCACATGAAATGTCTTTGTCCAATCTCCTTGAATGACTTCTATATTCTTTTTATACTCGCCATTTTTAAATTCTTGTTTTTGCGATACGACTCCAGGAATTAATAAAATTTCATCTTCTTTTTCGATTGTTTCTTGTTGATAGCCTAGTGCTTTAGCAAGATCGTTATATTCACTTAACTTCATTACATTTACACCATTTTCCGTGTATATATCTGAAGATGAAGCCATTCGATACGGAATATTAGCATCAGAAAGGTGTTTTTTTATAATAGAAAGATTTTTATTTAATACTTTGTCGTTTTCAAAACTTCCATACAAAAATGTATACGGATTTGTCATCCTTACCAAATCCCTATTTCCAATTGCAGCTGTTGTACCAATCGCTGTAAATGCAACTGCTGAAACAATAGATACTATAAAAAACATCGTTGCATTATCTTTCATACGGTAAATTAATTCAGAAAATGTTAATATATTTGTTCTCTTTAAAAAGAAAGATTCTCTCCTTTTCGCAAGGTGCAATATATAAACGCTACACTGTGTATATAAAAAGTACGTTCCTATAATTACTAGGAGCACCCCTATCCCAAGCGTAATAAAATTAGTACTTGGGATAAAGCGAAATACTGAAAAATATCCATACCCTATACTAATTAAAGAAAGTAGCGATAATAAAATTGATGCTTTCGGTTCTGGCTTTGGCTTTTCCTCTGCTTGTATAAGTTCCACAAGTTCTGTTACTTTTATCATTTTAAATGTAACGAGCGAAACAATTAAAAATAATAAAAGAAATGTGATGACTGTTAATAATACAGCCTGCACTGGTATATAAAAAGGCAAACCATTACTAATCATTAATACACTTGCGCTTATCAATAAAACTAGTTTAGAAAATACGAGTCCAATGAGAATTCCTATACAAATTGAGCCAAGTCCAATCAACATATTTTCAATTAATAATAATTTCTTAAGCTGTCTCATTGACATACCTTGCATCATTAATATCCCAAATTCTTTCTTACGCGTTTTTAAAAATGAACTAACTGAATATAGAATGAAGAAAAATGAAAATACAAAAATCAAGCCTTGCGAAACTGAAAATCCCAATGTACCAAATGCACTTATTGTTGCACTTGTCGATTTCAACTCACCTTGTAAATCAGGATGAAATAATAAAAGAGCATACGTAAAGAAAATCATAATAGAAAATGCACTACTTAAAAAATGAGCAGCATATGTACGCTTATTGCGAAAAATATTATTAAATGCGAACTGACGAAAAGTCATGCCTTTTCCCTCCTAACAAAGAAAGGACATCCATAATCTTTTGATAAAATGCTTGCCTACTTTCACCACAATAAATTTCGTTATATAGTTGACCATCTTTAATAAATATGACTCTGCTGCAAAAACTCGCTGCATACGGATCATGTGTAACTAACATCATCGTAGCTTTTTCTTCTTTATTTAAAGTATCTAGCATCTCCATTACATCATTTGAAGATTTAGAGTCTAAATTCCCTGTTGGTTCATCTGCAAGTAATAATTGTGGCTTATGAACAATTGCACGAGCAATTGCTGTTCTTTGAGCTTGCCCCCCTGAAATTTCAAAAGTTCTTTTACTCAATATATCTGTAATATTTAATTTCTCTGCAATTTCTTCAACTCGTTTGTTCATTTCTTGTACAGAAACACCATCTAATGTCATCGGCAATACGATATTTTCCTTTACTGTAAGTGTGCTAAGTAAATTAAATGATTGAAAAACAAATCCTAATTGTTTCCTACGGAATAAAGCCAAATTATCTGATGTCAACTGGAAAGGATTTGTACCATTTATTAATATTTCTCCCGATGTTGGAGAGTCGATAGTAGATACCATATTTAATAACGTTGTTTTCCCGCTCCCTGATGGCCCCATAATCCCTATAAATTCACCTTCTTGAATTGATAAATCAATATCTACCAATGCTTTAAAAGGTACTTTCCCTTTATATACTTTACTAATACTTTTTGCATGTAGAATTTCCATTTATATTCTCCCTTCATTTGCACTTCTCACAATATAGTGTAAATGAATTGTCTTATAGCACATATTGATTCATCTTTCATTTATCTTACACGCTTGTAAGATTTCTGAAAAAACTGATAACAAACCTATTTTCAAACTATAATTAACGATTATTCATCTTATAATATCTATATAGTAGTATGAAATACAATACTACTTATTTCTGGTTGCCAGGACACCTTGTAAACCTATTAAATATATAAATAAAAGTGAGTTTAAGAAACAATTATCATCATTAAAAGTTGCTGTATTCCTTGTATTCTTTATTAGCAACATAAAATATATTATAAAGAATAACTATAGAACTTCAAAACGATGAATAATAACTTATAATTCATAAGTATAATCCAAAAGTAAATAGTACATAAAAAAGCTTAGAGCTTTAGCTCTAAGCTTTTTTAAAATCATTTCATTCCATTATAACTCCTTTTAAAGAGCGATATTTTTTATCCACTCTGATTTGCTCAATAAATAATGATTATATAGTTGGTTTTCTATCGTCTGTTGGCTTATATAAGTAAATCCACATTTTTCAATAACTCTATTTGATGGTGCGTTGTTTATTAATGCAATTGCGTTAAGGACATCCACATTTGTATTTTCAAACAAATAGCCGATCAAGCCTTTTGTCGCTCTCGTTGCATAGCCATTATTATGATATTCACTTGAAACAGCATACATAATTTCTCTGTTCGGTGCAGGAAGCTCATCTTTCATACCTGTGCAGCACCATCCAATAAATTCATTTGTGGTTTTCTTAAATATTCCTAGTCTTAATATGTGATCATCTATGTTAGTCGTAGTTCTCACTGCATTAAGAAATGCTTTATTTTCTGGTATTTCATAATTTGCAACCCAATTAACCCTTTGTTCTTTCGTTGATTTCCAGTCTGGTAAAAACTGTTCTATTTCCGGTTGATTCGATATTTTATAAATACTCTCCGCATCTTTGATAGTAAACTCTTGCAAGTATATATCTCCACAGTCTATTCTAAATAAATTAGTCGAACTCTCTTCTCCCATGTTAATCCCCCTTAATTATATTAAAGCGCCTTAATCTGCTTCGTAAGTTCTATAAATCGTTCATCAAGTTCTTTATATTCTTTATCGTTAGAAGTTAAGAAACTTAATTTACCTAATACTTCTTGTCGCTCTGTTTCTAACGTTAAACGTAGCTCTTCAATATCATCTCTTGTTTTAATAAGTTCCTCTAGCTGCTTTTGTATCGTATTATTTGAAAACACGAGTTTCGTGTTAGTTGTTTTCTCTAGAAAATATCGATCGTGAGAAACTATAACGAGTGTTCCATTATACTCAGCTAATGTATTTTCAAGCTGTTCACGTGAAGGGAGGTCAAGGTGATTCGTCGGTTCATCTAAAATAAGTATATCTTTTTCATCTAAAATATAAGCCATTAACTTGCATTTTACTCGTTCCCCCATACTCATATGCTCAATCGGCTCTTTCCATTGAGAAGCTTGGAATCCTAAATGTTTCATTAAATTTTGGACTTTTCCTCTTTCTTCAAATGTCTCTTTAAAAAATAAATCTTCTGGTGTTTTATCTAGTGGTAAATCAAATACTTCTTGTGTTAAATAACCGATGTTTGCAGATGGTGAAACCCATACTTCTCCTTGTACAGTTTCCGTTCCCATAATCATCTTCAGTAATGTTGTTTTCCCGCTACCGTTTGGTCCAACAATCGCAACCTTCTCACCGTGCTGGATTGTAAAATTAACGTTTTCAAATAATGTCTTTCCATGAAAGTCTTTTTTTAATTTCTTTACTTCTAAAAAGCGTTTTCCTACTTTTTTATTCGCTTGAATAGAGAACTCCACTGAATACTCTTCTTTCACACGTTCTACTTTCGTTTTCTCCAGCTCTTTTTCGAGACGTTTTCGTTTTGACTTCACTTGCGCATCCATTCGCTTCGCTTTTACACGATAAAACTCTTTAACTCCTTCTTGTTTTGTAGACTGTGCGTGTGCCTTTTGTGACCATGAACTTAATTCTTTTATATGTGTTTCTACTTGTTCTATCTTTTTTTGTTGTTTTTCATATTCACGTTGCTGCGTCATTCTTGTATGCTCACGTGCTTTCATATAACTCGTATAATTACCGCTATGCTCAATTAGTTTCTTTTCCTCAATTGACCATATTTTCGTTGCGACAACATCTAAAAAGTATCGATCATGCGATACAACGATAACTGTACCCTTCATATTTTTTATTTGCTTAATGAGAAATTCCGTACTCATCTCATCTAAATGATTTGTCGGTTCGTCTAATATTAATAAATTAGGATTTTCGGCAAATCCTTTTGCTAGTCGAACTTTCAGCTTTTCACCACCACTTAAAGTAAGAAAATCGTTCGTTGGCACGCCCCATTTCGCAAGAAGTTCTGCTTCTTTTGCAATCATATCATTACTAATAAAAGATTCTATTTCTTGTTCAACATATGCCGTTGTCATATTCATTTCCTGCCATTCAACATTCCCTTTTGATGGCTCAATCTTCCCATTTATTAATTGAAGTAACGTTGATTTACCGGCACCATTTTTACCGATTAATCCGATAACATCCCCTTGTCTTACTGTAACATTCATTTTCTCTAATAAAGTATTTTCCATTATTTCAACATACACATCATTTAATTTTAAAATTTCTTTCATATTACCGATCCCTTTCATTAAGGGAGAACAAAAAAATCCTCCCAAATTAATTTGGCAGGATTAGTCGTTAACATATTTATACCCAAATAAGCTATTACGCATAATAAATAGCAATACCGTTGTAAGGAGATTGGGCAGACTAATCCTATTTTTTATAAATTGAAATTTATTGAATTTCAACATTTAAAAATAAGATTAGTTAATCATCGTCCACCCATCATTCCTTTCCGTCGTTAGTAACCATATTGTACCATGATAGTACTGTATGAGTAAATGTAATTATATGTGCTGTGAAAATGATTGCTTTCTTTTAGGTCTATTTATCGTCACTTCATATCGATCAAACACAAACAACATCTGTAATACTACTGGCTTTAGATTTCCTTAGTAGTAAACTTCTACGCACTCTCTCTTATATAATTTTTATATAAATGTATCATTAATTACATATTATACATATTACATTTCAGTTCTTATAATAAAGATATCATTTTAAAAGGAGGATACTACAATGGAATTTAGTAAACTAGGAAACAGTGGATTAACAGTAAGTAAGATTGCATACGGGAACTGGATTAACCATGGTGGAAAAGTAAACGAAGATACTGCAAATGATTGTGTGAAAGCCGCACTAGATGTCGGAATTACTACGTTCGATACTGCTGATGTCTATTCGGACACTATAGCCGAAGAAGTACTTGGCCGGTCTTTGAAAGGTATACGCCGAGAAAGCATAGAACTATGTACAAAAGTATGCCATCCGACCGGACCTGGAAAAAATGATCGTGGATTATCGAGAAAACATATTATAGAAAATTGCAATGCATCGTTACAGCGGTTGCAGACAGACTACATTGATGTCTATTATGCACATAGATTTGACTCAACAACTCCTCTTGAGGAAACGATGTTAGCTTTTGCTGATCTTGTAAGACAAGGTAAAGTCCTTTACTTAGGCGTAAGTGAATGGACATCAGAACAAATTACCCGCGGTGCAGCACTTGCACGAGAATTGAACATTCCACTTATCGCTAGCCAACCTCAATACTCGATGTTATGGCGAGTTATCGAAACTGATGTAATACCAACATGTCAACGTGAGGGACTTGGTCAAGTTGTATGGTCTCCCCTCGCACAAGGTATTCTCTCTGGAAAATATCAACCTGATAAACCAATACCGACTCAATCACGTGCTAATTCAGATGCTGGTAAACCATTTTTCCACAAACTCGTGCAACGTTGGATGAGTGATGATGTACTCACTGCAATTCAGAAACTCAATCCCATCGCGCAAGAAACTAATCTTACCCTACCACAACTCGCAGTTGCTTGGGTACTACAAAATCCAGCTGTTTCCTCTGCAATTATTGGCGCTTCAAATCCGGAGCAAATAAGAGAAAACGTAATTGCTTCTAGTGTTAAATTACAACCTGAAATAATGGATCAAATTGATAGTGTACTAAAAGGTTTCATTGAGTACGATCCGAGTAAAACAGGTTGAAACATCAGTGAATTCCTTTTTAAAAACCACAAAATATCTTTGTAGTCTGACTTTAAAATAAAAATAGAAGTTTTCCTATCCAACGTTCCCCCTGCCCATCCCATCAAGATGGGCCTTTACTTTTCAAATTCAAATTGTGAAGTCGTATAAACCTCTCTAACAACTGTTAAGAAGTTCTCTAATACGACAGATTTTTCATCTTGTCTCCATCCAACATATAAATTTATTTTCGGTGTATTTTCTTGAATGTCTTTATACATGACACCCGATTTTTTATAGCTTTCCACCGATGATGGAACGACAGAAATCCCCATCCCTGTAGCAACTAAATTCACAATCGTTTGCATTTGAATCGCTTCTTGAACAATATTTAAGCTGACTCCATGCTCCCAAAAGTAACTAATAATTAAATCATAAAAGTTTGTACCGAAATGACGGGGAAATAAAATAAATGGTTCATCAATTAATGATTTGATTGAAATGTTACGTAACGAAACTAAAGGATGATCTTCATGCAAAACCAATTTTAAACATTCCTCAGAACAAACTTCGGAAACTAATATTTCATTATTCTGCTTGGAACGAATAAATCCAATATGAATTTGTTTTTCATATAGCGCTTTTATTTGCTGGTCTGTTGTCATCTCACGTAATATAAGCTGAATTTTAGGAAACCGTTCTCGAAATGTTTTTAATATGTCTATAACGGTTTCTGTAGAATCGACAAAACCGATGATTAAATGTCCTGTCTTCCCTTCATCCACAAGCTGTGTTTCTTTAATAGTTCTATCTACTTGAAGCAACGTTTGCCGCGCACCTTCTAAAAATATTTTCCCTGCACTGGTTAGTTCAACCATTCTTTTTGTTCGATGAAAAAGTTGAACGCCCAATTCATCTTCTAATTTACGAATTTCTTGGCTTAAAGGAGGTTGTGCCATCCTAAGCCGTTCTGCTGCACGACTAAAGTTTAATTCTTCTGCCACTGTTATGAAATATCTCATTTTACGAATATCCATTTCAATCCCCCAGTCATTATCAATTACCCCAAAAGCACTTTTATTACTAAAAAGCATGTGTATGACTAGTTATTCTTTTTCCTTTTCAGTTGAGTTTATCTTCTCTTATATAAATAATTTTACATTCTCAAATTGTATCAGTATTACAAAACAAGGCTAAAAAACTTATCTTAAAAGTTCTTTAGCCTGAATCACTTTTTACACATTTAAAAATATTATTCGTACAACGGTACCTTTACCAACCTCTGAATGGATTCCTACACTATGTCCTAATTGTTTCGTAATTTCATATACAAGATATAATCCCATTCCAGTTGATTCTTTAAAATCTCTACCGTTTTCTCCTGTAAAGAAGGGTTTGAATACTCTTGGTAAATCTTGCTTCGGTATCCCTACGCCACTATCGGTAATTTCAAGTACAACTGTATTACCTTCCTTACGTGCTTTCACTTTAATCTTTTCTCTACTACCTGATGAATATTTAATCGCATTCGATATTATTTGTCCAATTAAAAATTGTAACCACTTCGCATCACTTTCTACAGTAATACTCTTATCAATTTCAAGCTCTGGGTATACAAAATTCCGAATAAAAAAGCGTTTATGTTCATGCACGGAATCATTCACTATTTTATGTAGTTGTACTCTTTCTACATAAAAATCTTGTGTAAATGCTTCTAAACGTGCGACATACAGTGCCATCTCTAACCCCTTTTTCAACCTATCTGTTTCCTCATTAATACTTTCAAAACGTGAATCCACTTCATCTTGTGTAATTAATTCTATTACAGATAAAGGTGTTTTCATTTGATGAATCCACTGATTCATAAAGGTTAAATGATCATTATTTTTCCTCTCTTGTAACTGGAGCTGATTTTGATAATGTCGATATTGTACTTCGAGCAAATCTTGGAGAGCAGTAGATAAAACTGCAAAATCAGATTTTTGAACAGATTCATCCAAAGATTGCAACGGATTTGCTAAACGTTCATAAAAAGAACGATGTGTAAAATAACGAAATACTAAATAACTTACCATAAAAAAAGCACCTAAAAACATTGCATATAATGCCGTTGAAATATGATTATGCCCATCAAACCAATAAACTAAGAATATGGCTAGTAGTTGGATCGCAGTAAAACAAATAAGTGGTATATGATCACGTATAAATAACCTTATCATTTTTCCATACCATTATCCCAAGTAATATGTAATCTATACCCAACACTACGAATTGTTTCAATTGCTCCTTCAATTTGTAACGTTTTTAACTTTTTACGCACACGTGTTGTATTTACACTTAATGTATTGTCATCAACATAGGATTCACTATCCCATAATTTATTTAATAATACTTCCCTACTCACAACACGCGGATAGTTTTTCATTAACATCTCTAATAAAATGGCTTCGTTTCTCGTTATATCAATCTCTTGGTTCCTAAGTTTTAATACAAGTCTTTCGGGATATAAACTAAGACCTTGTTGCTCAATCATTCGTTCTTCTAGTTTCGGTGCATAGTCTCCATAAGCACGTCTTAAATGACTACGAATTTTCGCCATTACAACTTCATAATGAAACGGCTTCGGAATAAAATCATCGCCACCATTTTCTAACGCCATAACTTGATCCATCGTACCTTCACGGGCCGAAATAAATAAAATCGGACATGTGGAAACCCCGCGAATTTGACGACACCAATAGTAACCATCAAAACTTGGTAAATTAATATCTAATAAAACTAACTCCGGTTGTTCTTCTAAAAATATGTCTAACACATTTTGAAAATCCGTTACAATAATTCCTTGGTAACCGTATTTCGCAACATATGTTGATAATAGCTCCGCAATTTTCATATCATCTTCAACAATCATAATTTTAACCATCTCTGAACTCCTTTTTGATCCACAATCTCAAATATACTTATATAAATACTACCTCTTTTCACAAAATCCGTAAAATAGAAAAAGGATACTTTTATACAAAAGTATCCTTTTTCTATTTTTCTTATTTAATATGAAATGCATTTAGAGAAAATCCTAACTTCTCCACATATTCCCTTCCTAGTTCCATCCGCGCCGTTTTTAGTGGATCCACAACTTGGCAAATTTTTAAATTACCTGCTGCTGATAATAAAAGAGTTGCATCAGCTTTAGACATTTCTAATTCTTCATGTAAAAATGTCACCATATTACGTACAGCACGATTCGCTGCATCATCTAGCAATTTCTCTGAAGCAATCGTCATTATTTTTTCTTTTTGAATAGCCAATGGTAATGGCCATTTCTTTCCWTTTATAGTCTGAACAGTTACAGTTACCTCACCAGCAACCTCTACTCCACTAACACCAATTTCACCATCACCCATCGCAGCGTGTAAATCGCCTAATGCTAAAAGAGCACCAGGAACATTTACAGGTAATAATAACGTTGTACCTTCTTTGATTTCTTTACAATCCATATTCCCGCCGTGATCATGCGGTGTACCACATGAAATACTCTCTTCTTTCGGTGCAGTACCAATCACACCAATCATTGGATTAATTGGAATTTGCAGTTCATTTGAAAATGAAACATGTCCATTATGTATTGGGACAATTTTTACTGTATTTTCATTTAGCTCATCACCCATTACACCTAGGTTCGCACCTGTAGTTAAAACACCCTGCTCTGCAATTTTAATCTTTTCAATCGTTACGACTAATATATCACCAGGTTCTGCACCTTTAATATGTACAGGTCCGGTCGCTGGATTTATTCGATTCCAATCTAATTCTTGAAACACAACATCTTCAGAATTAATTTGATTTTCAAAGCAATCATATGTTTCAAATACAAGACGGCTCCCAATTTCTACTTCAATACATGGATTATTTTCTGGTGACATTGCGTAAATGATATGTTCTTTATGAATACGATGCATAGTACCTCTCCTTTTTCGTTTTTATCTTCTATATAATAATTAGCTTTTATCTGCATAAGCTCCTTTTTAAAATTAGTAGTTATTTTCAAGAAAAATGCACTTAGCTCATTTTGAAACATACACTCTTTACTATAACAGGTAAAGAAAGGTGGTATTACAATGCCCCTTATTCCATACAACGAAAGTGACGTTGATTTACTAGCACGTTTAATACGTGCTGAAGCTGAGGGCGAAGGACGACAAGGTGAACAACTTGTTGGATGTGTTGTAGTAAACCGTGTATTTTGTGATTGCTTAGATTTCAAACAACTTCGATCTGTGCGTGATGCAGTATATCAAAGCCCTGGCGGATTCGAAGCAGTTCAATACGGTTACTTTTATCAACGTGCCCGTGAATCAGAAAAAGAAATCGCAAGAAAAGTTTTACAAGGTGAATGGCGCTGGCCAGCACGATGGGCTCTTTGGTATTTCCGTCCAGTTGGAGCTTGTCCGCCCGAATGGTATAATCAGCCGTTTGCAGGACAATTTAAAAGCCATTGCTTTTACGAGCCTAGTGGCGATGAATGTCCAAAAATGTATTCAAGATAGTAAAAATTAAGCAACGCAAGTACTTATTCTATTGAGTACTTGCGTTGCTTTTAACTATATTTTAGAAATCTAATAATGTGACGAATTTTCTAGCGCCTACCACATGTATTAATAATGGTATACGTGGACCACTTGATTGATTCATAATGAGCCTATATAAAATGGTAAATAATTGTTTTTGATTTTCTTTCATTATTTTTTTATTTTCATGATGACAAATCGTATACAATTGCTCCATTAGTTTAGAATGATCGTTATTAGAACGAATTATTTTACAAACTTCTACTAGCCATTTTTTCTGCCGTTCATCTAATGTGTTATAAAACTCCGTATTTTTCTCTTTATTTACCGCAATTAATTTTTTAGATTGAAAGTTTCTTATCCAATACTCAGCACGATTACTTATCGCTATCATTTCAGGTAATGCATAGCTCCTATCTATTTTCTCTAATATATCTTGTAAAATAGATGAATCAAAATTTAATAATGGTAAAGTTCCTGCTACTTGATTAAACTTTGGATACTCTTTAAATCGGCTATCAAGTCTAGAAAGTTTAATTGCATCAAATAAATCTTCATTTTTGAGTGTTTTATTTTCATAACTATCCTTCAATCTCTCATACTCTGTATAATTGCGAATCACATCTTCATCAAGTCCAATATGAAAAGCTGCGCCGGGCCTATATTTTGCAAACATAAAAAGAATCACTTCTGGTACATACACTTTTAATAAGTCGCTAGGTGTAATACTATTCCCTGAAGAACTGGACATTTTTTCATGATGCCCTTTAATTCCAATGAAATCATAAGCAACGTATTGAGGGGCTTCACAATTGAATATTTTCCTTGCAATTTCTTTTGATACATTATAACTACCTGTTTCCGATGAATGATCTCTTCCGCCCGGTTCGAAAATAACATCCTCA
Source organism: Bacillus sp. 05T21 (assembly GCF_056396785.1). Classification (NCBI taxonomy): domain Bacteria; kingdom Bacillati; phylum Bacillota; class Bacilli; order Caryophanales; family Bacillaceae; genus Bacillus; species Bacillus sp. 05T21. The sequence goes on from NZ_JBFTMD010000004.1 coordinate 224,992, forward strand.
ATCATCCATCTCATCGGCCAATCGATTTTCCAATTCAGTTTCATTTGACTTGTATTTAATACGGATAATTTATTTTGATTTCCACATTCACAGTCATACCGAACTGTTTTTAATACTTCATCAAAATGTGTAATAGTTGTTGCATCTTTCCCGCACCTCTCACAATATAACGTAACGGGATAAAAGTTTTCTCTATCTTCTTCTCGGTGTATTCCTGTTTTAAAACCCATTAAAATATCATATATTTCTTTTCTTTTATACAAAGACTCTAATATGTTTTCGTTATACCTTCCGCTTCTATATTCAGCATGTTGATATATGAATTCCACTTCAATCCCAAATGCTTGTAGCGATTTCTCAAACTCTTTTTCAAAATGCTCTGCGTACGAGTTATGACACCCATACGGATCAGGAATATCACAGTATGGCATACCAATATATTTTGCAAAAGATGGATCAATATTTTTAGGAACTTTTCTAAACCTGTCATAATCATCCCATGAAAAGATAAAACGAGTCTTTTTCCCTAAATCTTGCAGAGCTCTTACAACGAAATAAGTCGTTACTATTTCACGGAAGTTCCCAATATGAACAGAACCAGATGGACTAATTCCAGCTGCACAAACAAAAGTTTCTTTGTTTGGATTTTTTCTAATCAATTCATGTGCTACTTCATACGCCCAATGCATATGTTACTCACCTCAATTGTATTTTTGTTTTCACATTTTCAGTTTTATGCAATAAAAAAACTCCCACCCCCAAGATTATTCATCTTGAGGACGAGAGTTATTAACTTCGCGGTACCACCTCAGTTTGTTAATACGTCACCATATTAACCTCTTCAGGTACGGCAAAACATGCTTATACCCTATCTCTATAACGGGAGAACCCGTCGCACCATCCCTAAATGAATTAGTTCCTTGCGCAGCTCTAAGTCTTTTTTCATTAAGATTTTCACCTCTCCTTCTCAGCTACCGGAGCTCTCTGTATGTATTCATTCTTAACTACTCTTCTCTTCAATGCCATTTTGAATATTAGTTTTTACATATGATAATTTATTATGCGTTTATTGTCAATTTTTTCTGAACAAAAATATAAAACTACCTAAAAAAACATTTTATCGCTTCTAATTGAATTCTGTGGCTACACTCATCACAACAATATGTCCCTTTCGGTTTCTCTTTAAATCGCTTATATTTTTCACTTCCTTCGTATACTCGGAATATATTTTTACACGAAAAGCAAACAATCTCATAAAACAGCATATGCATTTTCCTCACAGTGTTTATACATTTTTTTAATAACTTGAAAAGGTCTGTTTTCGACATTGCAAATCTTAATAATCTCTCACAAAAGGTTTACCTCTATTCTTATCGAATTATATAAATATCTTATAAAGCGAGGTGAACATCTTGTTCAGTAATATAGAATTAGTTTTAGATGCTAAAGCAAGTTTAGCTGAAGGACCATGTTGGAATGAAAAAAAGCAGCTTTTATACTGGGTTGATATTATGGAGAAAAAACTATGCATTTATACCCCCGCTAATAATTCAAACCGAGTGATTGCCCTCAATCAACAAATCGGCTGTGTCGTTCCATATCTAGATGATGTAGTACTTTTAGCTCTAGAAAAAGGGTTTTATTCTTTTAATCTAAATACAGAAGAGCTTACACATATTTATGATCCTGAACCACATTTAATAGAAAATCGTTTTAATGACGGGAAATGCGATCCGGCTGGCCGCTTTTGGGCAGGCACTACTGACTTATATGGTATAAGTGGCGCCGGTTCCTTGTATTCTTTAAATAATAATCTCCAAGTAGAGAAAAAGGTATCACATGTAAATACATCAAACGGCATAGCATGGTCTCCTGACGATACATACCTTTATTTTATTGATACACCTACAAAAAAAGTAGTCCGTTTTCATTATGATATACATACTGGTGTAATTAGCACTCCAACAGATGTTATCATCTTCCCTGAAAATGAAGGTCTACCCGATGGTATGACAATTGATGTAGAAGGTTGTTTATGGATTGCACATTGGGGAGGCTCGAAGATTACTAGATGGAATCCCTTGACTGGAGAACAGATTTTAAGTATTCCGATTCCTGCTTTATATGTAACGTCGTGTACATTTGGAGGACCTAATTTGACCGATTTATATATCACAACAGCCAGAACAAGAATGACTGATGCGGAATTAAAACAGTACCCACATGCTGGTGGTATATTTCGAATTCAAATGAATGTTAAAGGTTGTCGAACCTATTCATTTCGCCATGAAACTATTGGAGCTGAAATACTATGAACAGAATCGATTACATAAGACAAGAAGAGAAAAAGTATCACGATCTTTGCTATGAACAATATAAATTATTCGAAGCAGGATCTTGGCTGTATAAACCTGTTAAAACAGTTATGGGCATGCTGAACTATTTTGAAGGACAGAAAGACCTACAAATACTTGACCTTGGCTCTGGTGTCGGTAGAAACAGTATTCCAATTGCACAAAAAATCATGAATAGTGGCGGCACTGTTACTTGTGTTGATCTACTTGATTCGGCTTTAATGAAGTTACAAGTTTATAGCAAAGAATATGGTGTATTTGAATACATAAAAACGGAACAAGCAGCAATTGAAAACTACTATATTGCTCCTAATACTTATGACTACATCGTTGCAGTATCAAGTTTAGAACATGTCAGATCAATAGACGATTTTAAAAAAGTGCTTCACTCTATGAAAAATGGGACAAAGAGTGGTGGTATCAATTGTTTAATAGTTAACTCTAACATTCAAGAAATAGATTTAGAAACAGGAGAAGAATTAGATGCTTTAATTGAAATTAACCTTTCTACGGAAGAAATGATACGTACACTAAAAAGCGTTTATAACGAATGGAAAGAAGTAAAAGTTGAAATAAAAAATTTAGCGTATGATATTGTACGAAACGGTAAACACATTCAATTCAATACGAATGCGATTACTTTTGTCGTGCAAAAATTGTAGTTTATATGAGTGGTGACAATTTTTATTTTTTATAGTCACCACTCGTATATTTATGTAAATATCATTCCATCGTAATTACAATTTTCCCTCTAACATGCTGACTTTCACTTAAAATATGAGCTTCTCTAATTCCTTCTTCATTAAACGGAACAACCTTACTGATGATAGGTTTAATTTTTCCATGCTCAATCAAAACAGATAATTCGTCCAATTGCTTCCCGCTTGGTTTCAACCATAAAAACCCTGATTCTATGGCCTTTACTTCATGACGTGGTTCATGAACGATAGAAACTAGAACACCACCAGATTTAATAATTTGAAAACTTTTTTCTTGTACTTCTCCGCCCATTGTATCTAACACAATATCATAATCTGATAGTAGCTCTTCAAATTTATCTTTTTTATAATCAATAACAAGGTCAGCACCTAAAGACTTTAAAAACTCTTCATTTTTACTACTTGCAGTTGTTGCGACAAAAGCCCCAAATGATTTTGCGATTTGAATTGCAAAACTCCCTACCCCGCCCGCTCCAGCATGAATTAATACTCGGTCATTTTCTTTTATTTGTGCGTAATCAACAAGACTTTGCCAAGCTGTTAGTCCTGCAAGAGGTATAGACGCAGCTTCTTCAAAACTAATATTATTTGGCATATGTGCTACTAAATCTGATTTCACTGTAATGTATTCAGCATAGGAGCCTTTCCCTATATTTTCGGGTTTCGTAAATACTTTATCCCCTATTTTAAAATGATTCACATCTTCTCCAACTTCCTCAACTACTCCAGCAACATCTAATCCTAATGTAATTGGAAATGAAAATCGCAACTTTTCTTGTAAGTCTCCCTTTCTTATTTTCCAATCAACAGGATTGACAGATGTTGCTTGTATAAGTATTAATACTTCATTACATTTAACAACTGGTTTAGGAACTTGTCTTTCTTGTAATTCTTCAACACTACCATATTGATCAATAACAATTGCTTTCATTTCCTCTCCTCCTTGTTGCTTATTGTAATAACAAACAATTATTTTTCAAAATTTTCCGCCTTGGATGACAATAAATATGTTAGGAGGTGATATTTATGCTACTCTACTAATTAAGCATCATGAGTGCAAAAAACATTTATTTCACTTAAATACAATCTAATTTACGCCTAAGAAACACCCAAAGTTATATTTCTCTTTATTTATTAATGACCTTTAAATGAAACGGAGAGTGTGCTATGAGTGAACAAGTTTTCAAAGTAAACGGTATCGATATATGTACAGAAAGCTTTGGCAATCCTAATAACCCAGCAATATTATTAATTATGGGAGCTACATGTTCAATGGTTTATTGGGATGAAGAATTTTGTGAAAGGTTAGCTAGCACAGGAAGATTTGTCATTCGCTATGATAACCGTGATGTTGGTCGCTCTATTACATATGAGCCTGGGACTTCCAATTACACTGTAACAGACATGGCTGAAGATGCAATCGGAGTACTCGATGCGTATCATATTGACAAAGCACACCTTTTTGGCATGTCATTAGGAGGTATGATTGCTCAAATTGCTGCAGTAAAACACCCAGAAAGAATTTTGACCTTAACATTACTAGCAACAAGCGTTATTGGATCTGATAACAATACTCGTGATTTGCCTCCAATGGATGAAAGAATTTTGACACATCATGCTAATGGTGCAAATTTAGATTGGACAAATAAAGATGTTATAGCGAAATATTTAATTACAGGATCACGTCTACTCTGTGGATCAAAGCGTATATTTGATGAAGCAAGAACTTTAAAACAAGTAACGCAAGAAATAGAACGTGCTAACAATCTATTAAGTATGTTTAATCACGCCCTCCTTACAGGTGATGATTCTTATGAATGTATACTAAAGTCGTTACTAGTACCTACTTTAGTAATTCATGGTACGCACGATACAGCTCTTCCACTTGAACATGGACTCGCACTTATTGATGAAATTCCGAGCTCAAAGCTATTACCCCTTGAAGGTACAGGACATGAGAATCATCCCGATGACTGGGATAAAATTATTAAAGCAGTTTCAGAACATATATCCCGTATAAGATAAGAACAACTATTAGAAGGGGCACAAATTGTTTTGCCCCTTCTATTTATCCCGCTATTTGTGGGCAGTAAACACCCGATTGGTGAAGGCTAATAATCAGTGGGATATGAACAAAACCCCCACTGATTATAGTTTCACTTTATAAAGATTACGATACAATATCAAAAACCCATCACTGCATTCGTATGTATAGTGATGGGCTCTACCTATATTTTTCTATGCTTAAAAAAATGGACAATCTAACTGATCAACAGATTCCCACGATTTTTTTTTTACATTTTCGGTGGATTTACTATTTTCTAGTGGTACGTGTTTAAATGGATTCATTTCAACTTTTAATAGAGATGATGGTTCTATATATAAAGAAAAAACATGGCTACTTGGCAAGGTTTTTGATACATCAATATCTCCTACTTGTTTAAATAATTGCTGGGCCGCAAAGAAAAAGAAATTAGTTGGATTAGATTGTTTATTAAGCCAAGCAATCATTTCAGGCGATACTGATTTATTAATATTAATTTTCACTCGATCACCACGTTTATATCGCCTAGATCGCATACTTCCACCAACTAACTTATCGTTAAGTTTGTAAACCCTAACTCTTTTTGCTTATGCTCTCTATATTTTGGCGAGCATGTATATACTAATAACCCGCGAGCATTGGTGAATAACGGGTTATCTACAAAAATCACATTTTTCAAGCGTCCTTTTTGTTTCAAAATCATTTTTAAGCTATTTTTAATAATAACTGCGCCCCCACCATAAATAAATACATATGGATCGTCTTTCATATCATCAATTTTGTTAATAATATCCGTTGCGACACGTGCTGCTAAACCTAAAAATGCTGGCTGCGATTCCTCAACTAACAATGCATTTCTTGGGTGCTTTTCATTTAAATAAATTTGGTTAAATTCTGTAATGCTATCAATTGTTTTCGTAGGATATTTCCGATTCCATCTCGTAATAATTTGTAGTAACGTTTCTTTTACACCGTACGATAATCCTTTACTTAATTGCGGACGGAAATTTACCCCTAATGAAACAACTTCTTCCGTTGTCCCCGCGCCAATATCAAAAGACAATAAAGTTTTATCTACAAAATCAATTTCTGAAACTTGATTTTGTTCACATTCTATTTTATGTTTCACAACATTTCCTTCCTCATCATATACAATCCCCCACGTCCCAGAAGCGCCTTCAGGTAGACATTTACAAAACTCAATAGAAACATTAATCGTAACATCGCGTCCATTTGGATAATGGAATATGACCTTGTGATTACCCATATACCGTTTCGCATTTTCAGCAGCAATTTCCTGTGTAATAAGTTGCATTGGAAGAGCAACAGATAAATCATAACGAATATTAATATGACTTGAAGTTGGACTTTGACGCATAGCACTTATCGCTAAACCTGAAAGGATTGTAATGACCATTAATTCATCAGTAGATTTATTTGATTTCTTCTCCACTTCAGTACCTTTTAATTGATCTTGAATCACTTTTTCTCCAACGATGTATCGTACATTATTTAACATTAGCGATGGAGAACTAATGGTCACATCAATGTGATTCTCTAATTCTGACGATGAAACTTCACCCTCATCTAACAACCCCGTAGACTCACCTATATATAAAGAATAAATACTCGGAATAAAAATAGGTTCCTGCCCTTTCACCATTAACTTCAAACCATTATTTCCTGCATCTGCACCCGCTTTTAAAAGAATAGACATAACTACCCCCTAAATTAATCTGACATCCCTTCCAAATATATGCGAGCCCATTCTTTTACATTCAAATGTATTGTAATTTTTTATTTATCTCAAAAATAAAACATCCTAAACATTCACTTCATATGTAAAAAACGTTTGACATGAAGCTTTTCCAATTTTATACTATGGATGTAAAGAGTTTTTTACAAAAGTGGAGGTGCAATTATATATTGAATACTAAAAAAATTATTTTTGTAATCATAACTTTATCTTTAATCGCTATACTTGTACATGGCACATACAAATACATAACTGAAGGTTCAATTTTGGGCGGGACTATTTTCGCTGCCTCTTTAATACTTAGTAATTTAATAAATCATATTACATGGGGAAATCCAAACGGAGTATCGGAAGAAAGTCAAGATGAGATGGGACAACAAATTACCTATAAAAGCTTTAAAATTTCTTATTTTGTACTTATGTGTGTGATGTTTCTTATTTTAATATTTTCTGAAGGATTTTCATCCCTATTACTCGATGAAATAAAGAACCTACCTCTGTTTATCGCACTTTGTTCTTCATTTTTTATTTATCCTATCGTTGAACTCATTGTCGCAAAACAATATAAATAAAAAAAGTGGTTTTCTAAATGCAGAAAACCACTTTTTTATGTTTAAATACCTTCTGCTATTGCTTTCAGTTTATTCACAGTCCGCCAGTTCCTTACTGTAGCTGGCGTATGTAATTTTTGAAACTGGTTCATTAGTTTAGAATTCCGAATACTTTTTTTGAAAAATAAATACACTACTCTTCCTTCGATATGGCAGTCTTCTATGTCACTTTTGTACATAAGTAACCGCTTACTGTCTTCTTCAGAAAGTAGATTAGCTAAAAAGGCCACATGTACACTTTCTCCTTCTAATAACGAATGGGTCTCGTAAGGACACTTTTTAATAATATTAATAAATTCATCATTTGCTCGTAACATGACTGGAACATTGAAATCAAAAACGTTGTTAATTTCACATTCAATTCGTTCCTTTAAAAAACTTATCTCTTCTTCTGACTCAAACACTACATTTCCACTTTGAATATATGTTTTCACTCTTTTTAACCCTATTGATTCAAACATTATTTTCAAATCTGCCATTTTGATTACTTTATGTCCACCTACATTAATTCCCCGTAGTAGTGCAATATAAATTGTCATATGCTTACCCCTCACGTATTTACATGCTTAACAAGCGAATTGTTTTGCACCTTCATGTTTCTCGAATACTTACTTTAATACATCTAACATATCATGTACGGAAAATATCTCAAATTAAAAAACTTACTACATGATTTTTTTCAAGAGTAAGCTTTGTTATCTCATTATCTCGTTATAGGTAAATGTAATATGAATTGTTGTCCAATTGGTCCCATTCTTCTAAACCCTTTATCTTGAAATCCAACTTTCTCATATAACTTTTGTGCCGGAATATTTTTTTCATTTACAGCGAGAATCACTTCATTTTTTATTGGATAATAATATTTTACAAAGTCTTGTAATAACGCCAATGATTTTTTAGCATATCCTTTCTTTTGTTTATTGTGATTAACGGAAAAAGAAGTTAAAAGTATGGCATCCTTATTTTCTGTAAACTCCTGTACCCTATCACCTGTTTGTAATATAAATACACCGACAGGTACTCCGTTATAGTCTAAAATAACAACTACATTTTTCGTTCGATCATTTTTCGCTTTCTCCAGTAATTCACCTGGATTCGCTGTAAATTGAACTTGTTCACTTGGTAAAGTAAATGATTGTATTATCTCTTTATATTGCTCCTTATACGGCACTAATTGTATTTCGCTTGTATGTATGTTCATGCTTAACTCTCCCATTCCTTCAAGTTATTAACTTAAACCTTGCTGTGTTTTAGAATGCACTTTTCCATCCAAAAATGTTATTTTAGCAAATGATTTTGGATCGTTTCCTTTCCAAGCAAAAATTTGCTTAATTCGTGTAGAATGTTCTTCCCCTTCTTCTATGAGTAAATCCCCTTCAAAACCGATTAAATCTTTCACTTCTAAATAAGTCATTCCTTCATTAATATTTGAGAAATGATTTATATTAATGGTCTCTTGCTTTTTATTTTCCGTTATAGTAGAAGACATAGCTGTTTTCTTCTTCACTTCTTTCTTCTGGTCACACGCTGTCATACTAAAACCTATGCATAAACTACCTAATATGAGTGCGCTTTTTTTAATCATAACGGCTGTCCCTCCCCTCATTATTAAACCATATATTCCCTTGAAAATAAACTGAATATTTAATCTTACAGAAAAACCCCGTACAATTTAGTACGGGGTTTTCACTATTTTTTCAAATGGTTATTTGACTGATCTTCTTGTTCTTTTCGTAGTTCTTGTTCTTCATCTTTTGGTAATTGTTTATCATTATCTTTAATCGGATTCGTTTCTCTATTTTCAATCATATCATTTGGAACTTGCGGCATTACTCGGCCAACAATTGCTGCTAATTCATCAAGTATGCCTTCACCAGTTTTACCTTTTTTAATTTGCTTGCCTATTTGTTTTAGTCTTTCATACGTATCAACATCTGCTACAACGACTGCATTTGCACCGTTCGGGTCATTCTTTAAACTTTCTGCAACAGAATACTTAATTGACTCAACGCGAGTTCGATCAAGTTTCGCTTTCACATCAATACCTACAACAGCATATTTCCCAACTACTACTGCTGTCGCATCGTTTACACCAGGTATACTTGCAGCTAAAGATGCCAGATGATCAGCAGCTTTTTCATTTGGCTTATTTGATTTATTTGTATACGTAACATTTTTCATCGAGACATTTTTTTGTTCTGGCTTTTCATTAGGATTGTCTTTTTTTCCAATGCTACATCCAGTAATAACGAAACAAAGCATTAACATATATATAATGATTTTCATTATTTTCACCACTTTATCATTGATGTTTAATCATAAATTTTTTCAACAGCTTGCATCTTCTTCACTTTTTCTTCTGCTCCGCTATTTGCGTTAATGAAAATTTGGTACGTATCTTTCCCTAAAGTACCAATATATTCATAACAAAGTACTTCATTATGCAAGTCATTTACTACTACAGCTTTACGTTCTTCCATAACTTTTACATCGGGGTTAATTTTCTTTCTCGCCTCAGCAGCGGTTAGCTTCGCACTCGGAATCTTTCGTTTTTGATGTGATGCTAAATATTCCTTTGCGGAAAAACCAACAATCGACCCATCATCTAAAGCAATTTTCATTTGGATTGCTTCTGGATAAATACGCACTCCATTTTCACTTGCAACGTACGTAAACACACCGATATTATCATATTGAGAGCTATCAAACAGCTCCATATTTGTAAACTTGTGATCCTTTAAAAATGTTAATCCTTTACTTCCTGCATCATTTAAACTAATTTTTTGCTCTTTAATTTCTCGGTTGTTCATTACCCAAATTGGATATCCACCTTTTCCGGTAATATCCATATAATACTCATTGTTCGTTGCTGGATCTTGAATTTTCACACTGTAGAATGATTCTTTTGCACCTTTTCCACTTTTCTCAACTTCTACTTTTTCATTCCCTTTTAAGTTTAAAAATGATTTCGCGATTTTTTCCGCTTCCTCTTTCGAAATCGCCTTTCCTTTTGCCTCAAATCCGCCTTTTTTATTCTTTTGTGCACTTGTAAAAGTCGGTCCAAAGTTTGTGGACGAGTATGAGGTTACATTCTTTTCTACCGTCTTTAATCCATCGATAATTGTGTTATCTGCTGGGTCTTGGTTTGACGCAAGAGCCATTTCTACATCCATCCAGCGAAGATTATTTTTCAATACAAGATGCTGCACTTTTCTCAGTTCATCTTGTATATTTGCTGCATTTGAATATAAACCTTGTAACGTTTTATATTCTTGATCATTTAACGGATCTTTTTCTAAATCACGAACCGCTGCACGATAACTAAAATCACCGATATTCGCAAGAAACTCTTCCGTTTTATTAAATGGCATTAATGTTAAAGGTAATTGTCCTACATCAGAACGAGCCTCTGATGTTAAACGCCATACATCTACTAAAGCTGGCGATAATGAGGAACGTGAATTCATCGCCAGTGTTGTTCCAATTTTATCGTGTAATAAATCAACTTCATATGCTAAATCATGAAACGCACGCTGATAACTATTTTCCGCTCGAATTAATACTGCATTTTTCTCTTGATGCTCTTTATAGCCCCAATACCCTGTTCCGACTACACCTACTGTTAACAATACGATGATAATACCTCGTAACATGTTTCCACCTCCGCTCTATTTACAGAAAATATGCTTACCAATTTTTTTAATTTGTGGACGAGTCCAAATCCATTTACTTGTCGCAGTATCTGGGTTGAAATAATATAATGCATTCCCAGTTGGGTCCCATCCATTGATCGCATCTAATACGGCTTTTTTTGCATTTTCATTTGGCGTTAAATATATTTGTCCATCTGCTACTGCTGTAAATGCTCTCGGCTCAAAGATTACTCCTGAAACAGTATTTGGAAATGATGCACTTGTGACACGGTTTAAAATAACCGCAGCTACTGCAACTTGTCCTAAATACGGCTCACCACGGGATTCTCCGTATACAGCGTTTGCCATTAACTGAATGTCATTTTGAGAATAACCGTTTGGAACATTTGTCCCTGTACTTTTTGGCGGCTTATTTTCCTGTGTACCTCCACCACTGTTCCCTTTATTAGTTGTAGTATCTTTATTAGCGGTCGACTTATCATACTTCGTTGCCTTTACAAGCATTTGCTTCGTTTTAGCACCCGCTAAACCATCAACTGGTAATCCGAATTTTTGCTGAAAGTTTCGAAGTGCCCAATATGTACCCCATCCGAAAACACCATCAACTTTCCCCGTATAAAATCCGTTATATTTCAAACGAGTTTGCAGTTCAATGACATCTTCTCCAGAAGCTCCCCTTTGAATCACTTGATTAGAAAAGGCTTCTACATTTTTGGTTTGTATACTACTGACCATCAAAGATAGTCCCACAAATACAAGCAAAATCGCTATCTTGAAAACAGCTTTTTGACGCATGTATTTCCCTCCTTAATTACGGAAATGATTTCATGGTTATGTTTTGTAAAACCCTCGTTTTTATGTAAAGAAGACAAAAAAATCCAAACTTATATGCATAAAGAAATATGTAAATAATATAAAAAAAGACAAAAGGAGCTTATTATGAGGCATTTCTTCGCACGCACAGCATTTATAATTTTTTTAATAACAACATGTTCAACTATATATACTGGTCCATCTATAGTTCACGCACAGCCACCCTATGCAAAATGGGGTAAACTGGCCGTTGAAAAAACGAAAGAACAATATCCGAAAGCAGAGATTATTGATTACCTTCATATAGGTAGAAAACCAAAAACTGTTCAAATAACAGTTGAAAAATTTAAGCTGTGGCTGCGTGAAGGTGGGAAAGAATATGGTGTTTTTGTTGATGTAGAATTCGATACGAAAACAGAGAAATTTTTAAAGATGTCCTTTCACAAAACAAATCGGTAGAACAAATAAACCCCTCTGTTTTACTTAAAACAGAGGGGTTTATTCATACACATTTAATAATGAAAGTTATTGTTTTAAACTTAAAGATCGATTCCCTAACATTTTCACCAATCCACAAATACCTCCAATAACAACTGCTATCCCTATACTATATAAAAACACTCTACCATATCCCCCTATTCTCGGATCTAAAAACGGATATGGGTACCAATTAACGAATGGACCTCGTATTAAGCTATAGACAACATATAAAAGCGGGAAAACAAGCCAACTCGCAGCCTGTTTCCATGTAATGGTCTTCGTAGGTGGATTTATAACCCAATCTAAAATCATCGCTAATGGCATGATGTAATGAAGCACAGTATTTACCCACGGTATTGGTGTTTGAAGTGACTCTTCTAATCCCCTTAATAACAAAAAATAAATAAGCCCTGTAGTCAGTATGTATACTGTAGCTGCACCTCGAAGAACTCCAAACTGCTCCGAACGTCCAAATAGGGTTGTCCCTAAACTACTTAATAGAAGAATTACCGCCACTAAAATGTTGCTTTCAATTGTGAAGTAACTAAAAAAATTAACTGGATTGAACGGTTTCACTTGTGCTCTTGTAACAAATTGAGTAACAAGTGCACTAAACGCTAAAAGACTTAAAAATAATCTTAATATCGCTATCATTTTTGCACTTCTCATAAAACACCTCCTGTCTCTTCTTATTTATGATTGGAATTCTCTTTTATATGCTCTATAAATAACTTTAATGGTACGAGGCCACGTTTAGGCATGTGACTACTAATTACTGCTACGATCTCTAACTGTGGAATGATAATAATGTATTGCCCTCCGTATCCCATAGCAAAATACATACAATACGGTATGTGAAATCTTTCGTTATTTAACACCCACCAGTGATATCCATATGCCCCGACATGTTCATACGTTTCAAATAGAGCTGTACTTGATTGCTCTAACCATTTCGATGATATAATTTCATTTCCCTTCGAATATCCATTCTGCAAACATAATTTTCCTAACTTTAATAAATCTATAGATTTCATTTTCATACCAAATCCGCCGACATATGTACCTTGCGGGTCTTGTTGCCACTCATATTCCGTAATGTCTAACGGCCCAAATAAATATTTTTTGGCAAACTGCTCTGTCGACATACCAGTTGCTTGTTGAATGATATAACTAAGTAAGTGAGAAGAACCTGAATTATAATTCATTTTCGTACCCATTTCTTCAATAATCGGCTTTTCTAAAATGTATTGCACCCAATTGTCTGATTCCACAAAATCATTCGGGAAAACAACCCCATTTCCGAACTCTTTCCAATCTTCTCCTGTTGTCATCGTTAATAAATGATACAGCGTTAGTTCCCTCTTTTCCTCCGGCACATTTGGAATCCATGTTGTGATTTGTGTATGTATATTATTTATAAATCCTTTATCAATTGCGATACCAATTAATATAGATACGATACTTTTTGTAATCGAATTAATTTTAAATAAGTCATTTGCACAGTCTATCGTTTTATAGTACTCAGTCGTTAATTCCCCCTTTTGATAAACAAGAAATGTATTAACCTTTTTCTTTTCAAATTTATTTTGTAATTGCTCGAAATTCAAGAAATCTTCCTCCATCTAAATGGTTATGTAATATTTGTAGTTCATCTCGTTCTCTCTATTAAATCATATTTGTTATTAAAACAAAAAAATAAACTTGCCAGCCTTTATTAGCTGACAAGTTTATTTTTATAATTTCGTTCGAACGTTCCAAAGCTCTGGGAAGAAGCATTGATCAAGCACTCGTTTTAAATAAGATACACCAGAAGAGCCACCTGTTCCCATTTTATGACCAATAATTCGTTCTACCGTTTTCATATGACGGAAACGCCATTGTTGCAGCCAGTCTTCAATATCGATTAATTTCTCTGCAAGCTGATATAAATCCCAATATTTCTGCACGTCCGCATACACTTCTATCCAAGCCGCTTCTACCGTTGCATCCTCTTCGTAAGGCTGCGTAATATCACGATTTAACACATCTTTATGAATTGGGAATCCTTCTTTAACAAGCGCTTGTATCGCCACATCATACAAACTTGGTGCATGAAGTGCTTTATGAAGACGAGCATGTAATTCTGGGTCCTTTTCATAAATTTTTAATGCATGTGGTGTTTTATAACCAAGTGCATATTCAATCATTCGATATTGATACGATTGAAAACCTGAAGCCTGACCAAGTGAATCGCGGAACTCAATATATTCTGATGGCGTTAATGTCGCAAGAATATCCCAAGATTGAATAATTTGCGACTGAATTTTTGATACACGTGCTAACATTTTAAAGGCTGGTGGTAATTTATCTTGTTTAATAGATTCAATCGCCGCATTCAGTTCATGTAAAATTAATTTCATCCAAAGCTCACTCGCTTGATGGATGACGATAAATAACATTTCATCATGATGATCTGATAATCTTTGTTGACTAGATAATAAGCTATCTAGCTGTAAATACTCTCCGTACGTCATATTCTCCTTAAAATCCGTATGAATCCCTTTTTCCATAATTACCTTTTCATTTTCTTTCATATTAGCCAAACGCCCCTTTGTGTTCATTTCTACTTATATTGGTCTAATAACAGCTCGAACTGGACTCCCATCCGCATCTGTTAATGCAAGTGGTAATGCAATAAGTTCGTAATCGCCGTCTACTACGTGATCTAGTACGACATTTTCTAAAATGTGTATTCCATGTTTAAATAATTGATGATGCGCTGCTAGTTCTTTATCATCTAAAGGATCAACAGATGGTACATCTACTCCGATTAAACGTATACCTTTCTCTGAAAGAAACGGTGCTATATCTGCGCGTAAATGCGGGATTACATCTGGGAATTCATTTGCTTTACCATGTGAAGATGTACGTAATAACAATCGTTCTACACCTTCTAAATGAAAGTTTTCTAATTCTTTTTTCCCGATGCTTTCAAGATTAGAAACGTCAATGATTCGCGCTGGGCCAACATAAACTTGAATATCTAAATCCAACACCTTCTTACCGTCATTATCAAAATGAAAAGGTGCATCAATATGAGTACCTGTATGGATACTCATCGTTAACTTTCCGACATTTACTGAACCACTGTTTTCTTTTGACCATGAAACTTCATACGAGAACGGTGTATCCCCTGGCCATGTCGCGATATCATTATTTAGCGGTTGTGAAATATCAATCCACTGCGATGTTTTCATGCTTACGCCACAACCTCTCGCTTATTTTCAAAGTTCTTATATTCTTCCTCTTTCATAATTTTCTTTAAAATTTGTACAGAGTTCCATACTTCCTCATACGTATTGTATAAAGCAACTGGCGCAAGTCTAACTCCATTTGGAGCTCTAAAGTCTGGAATAACCCCATTTGCTTTTAACGCTTTACAAATACGTGCCGCCTCAGCATGTTCTAAATAAATATGCCCGCCTCGTTTTTCATCCTCTAATGGATTTCCAATTGTAAATTCAAAGCCTTTTAATTCATGTTCAATTAAATCAAGCATATATCTCGTAATATGTAATGATTTTTCACGTAACTTTTCAATGCCAGCTTCTTTAAAAATTTCAAGAGAACCAATTAATGGTGCCGTACTCAATACGTGAGGTGTCCCTATTTGATAAGCTCCAGCATGGTCAGCCGCAGTTAATGAATGCTCCATATCAAATTGCTTATCTTTTCTAGAACTAAACCAACCAGATAATCCTGGGAGTCTATTAAAGTGTTTATTATTTACATAAAGGCCTGCAACACCACCAGGACCTGCATTTAAATATTTATAATTACACCATACAGCGAAATCTACATCCCACTCTTTGAAATGATGTGGAATAGATCCAATTGAATGACATAAATCAAATCCAATATGAATACCACGTTTATGAGCTTCAGTTGTTAATCGCTTCATATCAAGAATTTGTCCGCTTCTATATAGTACAGAAGGCAATAAAATTAAAGCGATATCATCAGTCATCGCATGAATGATATCTTCCTCATTTAATGTTCTACCATCTCTGCTCTTTACTCTCATTAGGTGCTCATCTGGATCTAATCCTTTTAAACGAATTTGACTTTGGAGCGCATATATATCTGACGGGAACGTTAATTCATCCGCAAGAATCTTTGTCCGAATCCCTTTTGGTTCATAAAAAGTTGCGATTACTTGATGAATATTCGTTGTCGTGGAGCCGGTTACAATCGTCTCTTCTGACAAAGCTCCAATAAGAGGTGCAGTCAATTCCCCTAGCTTTTCTGATAGGAAGAACCAAGGATGTTCTCCTTCAGTCCATCCATCAATTCCATACTCTTTCCATGAATCTAGCAAAGTAAGTAATGATTTTTCTGCTCTTTTTGAAAGCAACCCTAAAGAGTTACCATCTAAATATATTGTTCCTTCTTTTTTATAAAATTCAGATTGAAAATCTTTCAGTTCATCATGTTTATCACATTCAAGCGCATACTCATAAGCTGGTTGAAATGGTTCTTTATACATGGTGTCACCTTCTTTTAATTTTCTTTTTATTCTAACTAATTGAAATATATCACTTAAATTGATATAACGTCAATGATATTATGTCAGTTGACTTTATATACGAACTTCTTTTACAATACAATTATATTTTCAGATATTTCAGTATAAAGAGGTGATTCCTTGAAAAATTCTACTCTTTCAACAAGAAAACACCGCTCCTTAGAAACAAAAAAGAAACTATTACATTCCGGTTATACTATGTTTATAAAAAACGGATTTCAGAAAACTACAATCACGCAAATTATTAAACATGCAGAAACTGGTTATGGAACAGCATATGTATATTTTAAAAACAAAGATGCTCTCCTCGTCGTTTTGATGGAAGATGTTATGCATCGCTTTTATGATATTGCTGATCGCTCTTTTTTACCTCAAACAAAGGCCGAAGCACGAGATATGATTCAGAATCAAGTGCGCGCTTTTTTACAGTTAGCACAAGAAGAAAGAGCTATATTACAAGTTGTTGAAGAAGCAATAAGAACCTCAAAAGAAATACGTCAAAAATGGGATGAGATTCGCGAACGCTTTGTAACACGGATTATACAAGACATTACTCATTCCCAGGAAAATGAATTAGTACGAACTAAGTTAAATAAAGAGATTGTCGCATGCGGCTGGTTCTCTATGAATGAAACGTTTCTTTGGACAATCGTGCAAAATGATAAAGAACTGGAATTAGAAGAAATTGTACATACTTTAACGGTAATGTATACGACGGGGTTATATAAATAGCACATTATAACCTCAAACAACCGTTACTCAATATGCTTAGTAACGGTTTATTTAAAATATTTTATTAACGATACAATAATACAAAAAAGTGATGTAAGTAATAGCAGAATCCCCATATTCTTATTCTCTTTTTCATCCTTCTTAACGTTGTGTATCCCCATACCGGCAAGCATAAAACCTAAAAGTAATTGTAAAATGAGCATACTTTGCTTCGAATCATCATTCCAACTGTAAATAGAATAGCCCATTATAATAAAAGCGAGTATGAATGTGATAATTCTAATCATAAAAACACCCCCTGTTTGATTCTATTGTTTTAACCTACTCACCATCCCAACAATAAACTTATACTCAGCTCTACTTTTTCTTACTTTCTTAAAGCCCTCTTTCGTATCAAAAATAAAACACGTTTTCCGAAACCAAATCCGTACATATAAAGACTCAAAATAAATTGGTTTAATAATTCCTCGTTCCTCGAATTCAGTTCCATCTTTATTTTCGGTTTCCGTTCGAATGAACCACCTATTCCCGATTCCAATTTCAATATACTTCACATGCTAACCCTCTTCAGGAAATCTTCTTTCTAATTATTCTATTATTTCCCTGGCAAGCGCACATTCCGACAGAACGTGAGCCCATAAAGAAAAAGTAGATTACAAAAATCTACTTTTATAGCCTAAATTTTTGCATTCGTTTATAAAACGTACTGCGCGGCACAGCTAATAGTTTTGCAGCTAATGAAACATTTCCGTTCGTCTTTTGCAACGCTTCAATCATGCTATCACGCTGTATTTTTTCACGGAAATTTAATGTATGCTCCGTTTTATTTTCTGCTTGCAATTCAAGTTGATGTTGATTTCCCATCATTGTTTGTAATAAAAAAGAGATTTGTTTTTCGCATATTTCCCGTCCTTGCGACAAAATATATATGCGTTCTAATACATTTAATAATTCTCGAATATTTCCGGGCCATGTATGCTGTGAAAATTGATTACAAATACTCTTTGGAAATACAACATTCCAATCTTTTCGTTCACAAAAATGTTGTATGAAGTACGGAATATCCTCTTTTCTTTCTATTAACGACGGAACATATAGCGGATAAACATGTAAACGATAATATAAATCTTGACGGAATTTCCCTTCTTCTACTAATCGTAGTAAATCTTTATGTGTCGCAGTAATAATACGAATATTTACTGGTACCTCTTTTGAACTACCAATTGGGGTTACTGTTCGTTCTTGCAAAACACGCAATAATGCCACTTGCATCTCTGGCGGTACTTCACCAATTTCATCTAAAAATATTGTTCCTCCATCTGCTTGTTCGAATTTCCCTTTATATCCTTGGCGCCGCGCACCTGTAAACGCACCTTCAGCATAACCGAATAATTCACTTTCCATTAATTCTTTCGGTAATGAACCGCAGTTAACAGCTATAAAAGGACCATTTTTTCTTGGACTATTTTCATGAATCGCTCTCGCTACATGTTCTTTCCCTACACCTGTTTCACCACATACATATACACTAGCGTCAGTTGGTGAAACAAGCTTAATTTCTTCTAAAGTATGTTGAAATACGCTGCTTGTCCCAATAACTCCAGGAAAAGTAATTCCGTTTATAAATGGGTAAGTAGAAAATAAATTTTCTTGTTTATTTTCCTTTAAGTAAATACATTTCCCGATCATTCTATCATTACTATATACCGGTACCTCTAATTTAGGTTTCAATCCATTGTGCATTAAATCTTCAAGTTTCATTCGTGACCAATTACATACTCGTTCACGAACCCTCTTGCTCGCAGAAACGATAACATCACGATGGTTACAAATAACAACTTGTTCATCACTGTCAATTACATCTAAAAAACGGTGGATTAAATGCAGTTCATTTTGATGTACTCGAATACTACATTCACGTTCAATCGCATGCGCGATCGAAGTTACCATTCCGAGCATATATGGATGTGAAAACTCAATTGGACAGGAGAAATCTAGAACACCAATTAATTTCCCATCATCATTATGAATCGGAGAGGCCGCACAGCTCCAGCTATGAGATGCGACAGAATAATGCTCTGTACCACTTATCATAATAGCCTCTTCAATCTGTAACGCTGTTCCTATCGCATTTGTACCAACAGCTGCTTCCGTCCATTTCACACCTTCAATAAAATTAATATGTTTCGCTCGTTTCAACGTTTGCTGATTCCCACTTAATGATAGAACATAACCATCTGGATCAATTAATAATGCCATCATTTGCAGTTCATCAATGGTTTTTCTCATATTTTGTATTTGAGGTATTGCTATATCAAGGAAGATTTCACTCTTTTTCTTTTGATCCTGAAAAATATCAGAAGACAAAATTTTCTGACCTTTATTCATGTGAGGATTCACATTTGCTTGTTTACATCGATGCCATGACTCTGAAATTCTTTCGTTTATACGGTTCGAATCAAGGACTCCTTCATCAACAAACTTTTTCCATGTATGTAAGTAAAACGGTGAAGCTAACATTGTATCATCTCCCCTATTAATTGTTTTGGAGATTTATAAAACATACTTTTATTATAAAACTGAATAAAAGCGTTTTCAATGCAACTAGAAAGATGACACAAATATGTTAATAATTTGAATATCTTAATGAACTTCTTTATTCTTTTTTAGTAGAACTATATTTTGTATAATGGACGCAAAGAAAATACATAACCAAAACCACTTTTGTGGATTGCCGTTTATAAAGAAAACTATCACCGCTATTGCAAATAAAATGGTGGATGCTAAACTAAAATATAATTTTGTTTTAATTCCCATTATTCCTCACCCCTCTATCACTTTACAGTACATACTAACTCTTCATTTTTTAACTCTAATATGTACTCCTGTAAAACATATTCTTTCCCGCCATGTTTTTCATACCAATCATGTATTCTTTTAACATGTATCTTGTCGCTTCTAATTTTTGATTCAATTTCTTTATACTGTTCATAACTATCATATTCCCATATTGCAAATACTTCAGTCGTACCATCATTATTATCTTTCATCCAGCGTCCTATTAAACGAGAACCATATTTTATTTGATTAGGTAAATTAGTATCATTGAAATGATCATTAAATATTTCTATGAATTCATTTTTTACTACATAGTATTTCCTTCTGTAAAACATACTTCTTCACCTCTTTTATGAAAAGTATCAGTAAACCTTCCCATTACTACCGTATTATAATACTTACCATCCGACAGTTTTTTATCATTTTTTAGAATACCTTCTACCTCCAAACCTAATTTTTTATAAAGTTGGATGGCTTTTTCATTTGTCTCTAACACTTGCAATGATATCTTTTTCACTTCATTTTCATCAGCCCACTGAATAGATTGTTGCAATAGACTCTTACCCATTCCATATCCCCAAAACTCTCTTAAAATACAAACACCAAACTCTACTTTATGGGATAATCTCTTCAAATTTGATCCTTCACATCTCGAAAATCCTACGATTCGGTTGTGCACTTCTGCAACTAAAAAAAGATTCTTCATCTCTTCACTATCTGTTTTTACTATTTTTTGAAACCCTATCTTATCAATAAACCCCTCTCCAGCTTCTCTATCCATATTTTCAGTTTCGCCATCGATCTGAACTCTAATTTCTGATAACTGCTCAGCATCCGTTTGAACTGCAGAACGAACTGTATAAGTTAATCCATTTATATGAAACTCTTGTCCTTTTATAATCATTTCAAACTCCTTTTAAATGAGGTCTATTGACGCTATTACAATTTCTTTACCTTGTTTCTCAAATTGTTGAATCGTTTCTTTACTAGCCCCTTCATCTGTTATTATAAGGTCAATTTCTAACAGTGACTCTCCTTTTATAAAGCAGTCTATTCCAAGTTTATTATGAGGAGCTAAACAAATATTTCTTCTAGCAATTTTACTTACTGTTTTTCCAAAATAAGCAACTTCCGGTGTCGCAGTACTTATACCATTCAATGAAATACCGCCACCTGTAGAGAAATAAAGATCAATAGAGAATCTACTTATCAATTCAGAGGCCAGTGTATCTGTCATATTTCCTGATGGTTTCACTTTTCCACCAATTAAGTACGTATCAATGTTCTTATATTCTCGTAACTTACTAGCAATTTCTAAAGCATTCGTAATAACTATAAATGATGTTTCAGGTAAATACTTTAACATGGCATAATGAATGGAAGCCCCGCCAATAAAAACGGAATCTCCTTCTTGTATGTAGGATACAGCAACTTTCGCAATCGCATCTTCATCTATTGAACTACCACGATAACGTTTCGATGGTTCGGCAGCTAAGTTTCTCACTCGCGTAAGTTCAACTGCACCTCCGTGCGTTCTTTTTAATAAATTCTCTTTCTCCATAATAGATAGATCTCTTCTTATAGAATCAATAGACATATCAAAAATTTCAGCAAGATCCTTTGCGATTACTCTTCCATCTTTCTTAAGTAACTCTAAAATTTTCTCTCTACGCTCTTCAGTAAACATGTTCCCACCACCATTATTGAAGATTCAGAAATTTAATCTTTATTTTAATTATATGCATGCTTTTTCTGTATTACAATATTTTCAATTCTTATTTATTCAGCTTTATACAGTTTTTCTCCCTCTTTCTATCCCATTAACTTAAAAACGAAATAAGTGTATATTTGCATATTCCACAAACATACTTCCATTTACCTTCCTACTGATGTAAAATTATTCCTATGTTTTACTTTTTAATACAGAAAGGGATTACTATGAAATCTATAATTAAAGTAACTTGTACAGCATTATTATTTACAGGAATAATGGCAGGATGTAGTGGAAATACTGCACCAAAACAAGAAAAGAGCGCTTTTGAAAAGAATGCAATGCACTATGGGGAAATATTTAAAAACGAATACTATAGAGCAACTGTTGAAAATGCAAAATTCGATAAAATAGACAAAGAGTGGCGTCTCACAGCTCGCGTTACTATAAATAATGCTCGTGCTGACGGACAAACGATAGATCTTTCAGAAATAAAATATTTCATAAAAGATGAAAAAACGGGTGAAAAATACGAAGGTGAATTTATACAAAATGAAAATGCTAAAAAGGTTCCATCTGAGTTTTCTTTAACTACCGACATTGTATTTAATATGAAAACTTCTCCAAAAGATTTAAATAATATGTATTTATACATAGATAGCAAAGCTGCGCCGTTAACAGATACATATTGGAAACTTGATAATTTAGCATCTAAATAAAAAACAGTCATATAAGACTGTTTTTTTGTTTGTAAAGTTATAAAGTTTACTAGTTACTTTTCTCAAGCAATACATCTTTTGCACAAATCGTCACTTCTTCAAATGGGCAATCAAATAAAACACCCAATTCGAAACCTTCATTAGTAAGATCTATTTCATGACATAACCACCAAGCACCTTCAAAATTTTCCGGAATAGAACATTTCGTTACGCCTGTAAAAGTTACTTCCAGTTTGTCAAATTCACTGCAAGTACCACTGCAATCTAAAGTAATAATTAGCGTATCTTTTGATCTTCTCTCTACTGATTTGACTACACTGTCATGTAGTGAGTATTCATGTAGTTGAACGACATTCTGAGCGAGCTTTTCTTTTATAGCATTATAATTATCTATATAAGCTTGTTCTAAATCATTCATTCTTTTCTCATAATCTTCTGTCCAATCAAGCATAAGTTTCTTTAACTTTTCTGATGGGTATTCTGACTTAATTGTATTATCATGAATGTATGGATGTAGTGACTTAGGTAGAAACTTTAATAAATCTTCTTTCTTTTCTTCCACGTCTTCTCTCAAACTTTTCTTATAATCCATTCCTACCTTTTCGCTCTCTCGCAAAATCTCTTCCCATTCTTCTAATGTTTCTGAGAAAATTAAAAATCCAGATACTTGCATTTCTTTATACCAATCTTTATTGAAATACTGCAATGGCTTTCCTCCTAAAACATTTTAACATCCAACAAAAGCAATGTATCTATTTATTATATCATTCCAATAGCTATTTTTTCTAAAGAATAAATGCAAAACTGTAAATATTCCGCCTATTATTTCTAAAACTTCAGAATATTTACAAAAATCCGAAATTAGAATACATTTTACATGTACAAGTTTTACCTGTACAAAAATCTAAACAAAAAGGGATGGTTATATGTTGAAGAAATTAGTAGCAGGGACATTAGTAGCAGGTTTTGCATTAACTGGAGGATTAGGAGTAGTAAGTGCTGCAGAAAAAGATAATACAATTAAATCATTTGATTATTTAAAAGTTGATGAAAAGAATGTTAATTCATTCACAAAATTAAGCGATCAATCAAAAAAAGACATCCAAATTACTATGGTACTACCTAAGCAAAATGAAAATGGAGATTGGTTAGCTTATGGCTTTACTAGCAGAGAAACATTGAATGCTTTTATTGAAAAGGATAAAAAGGCACTTAAAAATCAAATTAACCCTTTAGGTAGTGGTGCTGGTAGTACCGATTTTTATGAGCATCAAAATAAAGGTGGACAGTATATTTATTGGAGCAGTGGCTTTAAAAACCTACCTTCTAGCTGGAACGACAGAATTTCTTCTGTAAGTACAGCTTCACCTTCTGCAAGTTATTCAACAACACTATGGGAACATTCTTCAACTCAAGGATATGGAAAAGGTGTCTCCTTTAGACACTCTGATTGGTATGGTCAAACTGCTAATTTAGCTGCAGATTGGAACGATATAACTTCAGCTATTGAAATTAAATAGTAACAGCGCATTTCAATTAAATAAGTGAAGAAGTTTCAAAATCACTATACTCTCATCGATTAAAAAAACATGAGAGTATAGTGATTTTTCTAGTATCTTTTTATACATATTGCTACTTAAATATTATTTACTAAAAAGACCAGTCATATTAGACTGATCTTTTTACCTTCAAGCATGTACAGCATGTCCTACTGCCTGCAATAATGCTTCATGGATTGCTTCAGATAAAGTTGGATGTGCTGCAATATAATCTCTCATTATATCAGCGGTTACTTCTGTATGAATCATTACAGTCCCTTGTCCGATTAGTTCGGTTGCACGAGGACCGATAATAGAAATCCCTACAATTTCTTGATATTTAGGTTCCACAATAACTTTTACTTTCCCCGTTTGTTCTCCAATAATAAGCGCTTTTCCGTTCGCTGTAAAAGGAAATTCTCCAATAAGTATATCCCCATATTGCTCTCTTGCTCCTTTTTCTGTTAAACCGACACTAGCAATTTCTGGAGCTGTATAAATACAGCGAGGTACAGCATGATAGTTTACTTTCACATCTTCTCCGCTCGCGTGTAATGCCGCTGTCGTTCCTTCATGGAATGCAACGTGAGCAAGCTGTATTCCACCAATCACATCACCCGCTGCGTAAATATGTGATTTGTTTGTTTGCATATGTTCATTCACAGAAATTCCTTTATTTGAAAATTGAATGCTTGCTTTTTCTAAATCTAATTCTTGTACACGTGGTTTTCGACCGACAGAAACGAGAACAAATTCCGGATTGGCTTCTTGGATACTTCCTTCATATTCAAATGAAGCCTGCTTCTTATAATTATTTAATCCTTTTAAAGCTGCTCCTGTAAATATTTTCACGCCATCATTTTCTAGTTTCTCTCTTAAAATATGTGCGATATCTTCATCTTCACCAGGTAATAATTGCGGTGCCATTTCAACAATCGTAACTTTTGTTCCAAGACGACTATAAATACTTGCAAACTCGCAACCTATTACACCACCGCCAACGATTAATAATGATTTCGGTATATTTTCTAGGGACATTGCATGACTACTATTTAAAATCCACTTCCCATCAAATGGAGCAAAAGGTAATTCAGTTGGTTCTGATCCTGCCGCTATAATGAACTGTTCTCCATCTACTACCTCTTCTTTATCACCGTGTGTAACTCGCATACGGTGATCCGTTTCAAATTTCGCTTTACCTTGTATAACTTTTATTTTATTTTTCTTCATTAAATATTGGATTCCTTGGACGAGCTGCGTTACGATTTGTGATTTCCTCGCCTGTATTTGCTTCCAATCAATTGATATACTTCCTTCGTTAAGTGTAACTCCATAATTATTCGCTTTTCTCACAATGTCATGCACTTCCGCACTTTCTAACAATGATTTCGTAGGCATACAACCGACATTTAAACAAGTCCCACCAAGATCAGCTTCATCAATAAGAGTGACATCTTTTCCATTTTGAGCCGCGGTAATTGCCGCTACATAACCAGCAGGTCCGCCCCCAATAACAACTAAATTACTCATTTTCTCACCTTCTCTTTATAAAAGAATTGTTACAGGCTCTTCTAAATAACGTTTAATTGTGCGTAAAAATGCAGCTGCTGGTGCACCGTCTAGTACACGATGATCAAATGTTAAACTTAAAGGTAACATACTTCCTTTTCTTAATTTTTTCCCTTTATATACAGGAACACGTTCAATTGCACCTACACCTAAAATACCAGTTTCAGGTGTATTTAATACTGGCGTAAAATATTCAATACCGAAGCTACCTAAATTACTAATTGTAAATGTTGTCCCTTGCATATCATCACTACTTAAACTGCCTGCTCGTGCCTTTTGTGCCACATTTTTAATCTCTTTAGATAACTCTACTAAAGATAGATTATTAGCAAAGCGAATAGCTGGAACGACTAATCCTTTTTCTAACGCGACCGCCATACCTAAATGAACATGTTCAAATTGATGAATGGCATCATTTATATACGCGCTGTTCATTTCTTTATGCTCTCTAAGCGCTAATACAACAGCACGAGAAACGAAATCAGTAATAGTTAGTTTGTTATCGTATCGTTTTTGTACAACTTCCGCTATTTCTTTATGTAAAGCAACTAAATCTGTAACATTTACTTTCATCGTTAATGTTAATTGCGCACTATTTTGTAGGCTTGCATGCATACGGTTCGCAATTGCTTTTCGCATACCAGTAATAGGAATGACTTTACTTTCTTCTTGTTCAAGTACTTCTGGAATTGCTACTCTTTCTTCAAGCGCCTTTAATACATCTACCTTTGTAATTCTTCCGCCAGGTCCTGTACCAATTAATGATCTAATATCGAGATTTTCAGTTTTTGCAATTTTCTTTGCTACTGGAGATATTTTAACTCTTTGCTTCGTCACATCTATCGCATATGGTTCTGGATGTTGTACCTTTTTAGGTTCTGGATTAGATGCTTTTTCTTCTACAACATGTATGTTTTCATGAACTTCTACTTTTTCGTTCGGTTTACCGATGTAGCAAATTACAGTACCCGGCGGCACTCCCTCATCTTCACTTACAGCTATATCAAGAACAGTTCCATCAGCTGGTGCTTCTATTTCAGTTTCGATTTTTTCCGAGTTAATACTAGCAATTAGTTCACCTTTTTCTACATTATCACCTGCTTTAATATTCCAGCTCGTAATAATACCTTCTTTCATCGCCATACCTAACTTCGGCATTACAACTTCTACAGCCATGTTTCTCTCTCCCTTCTCATCGTTTCATTACACATGTAATAAAGATTGGTCTCCGATCATTTCTGATACAGTTTCAATTACTTTCTCCGGCGTTGGTAAATATAACTTTTCAAGTGGTGGCGAAAACGGAACTGGTGTATGTGGTGCTGTAATTCGTTTAATAGGTGCATCTAACAAATCGAATCCTTTATCCGCTACAATTGCCGCAATATCTGTTGCGATACTACATCTTGGATTTGCTTCGTCAATAACAATCAGGCGATTCGTTTTTTCAACAGATGCTAAAATCGTATCTTCATCAAGTGGTGATAAAGAACGCGGATCGATTACTTCTACTTCAAGTCCTTTTTTCGCTAATTGCTCAGCAGCAGCGAGCGCTGTATGAACTTGTTTTCCAATTGCAACGATTGTTACATCAGAACCTTCACGTTTAATATCTGCTTTTCCTAAAGGAATTGTATAGTACCCTTCTGGTACTTCGCCTTTCATATTGTAAAGTGTTTTATCTTCAAAGAAGATTACTGGGTCATCATCTTCAATTGCCGCTAATAATAAGCCTTTTGCGTCATAAGGAGTGGAAGGAACGACAACTTTTATACCTGGAATGCTCGTAAATAACGCATATAAACTTTGTGAATGCTGTGCCGCTGCGCTAAATCCAGCACCGTGCATCGTACGTACTGTAACTGGCACTTTCGCTTTACCACCGAACATATAGCGGAACTTTGCACCTTGGTTTAATACTTGATCAAGACAACTTCCGATAAAATCATTAAACATTAATTCAGCTATCGGACGTAAACCTGTTGCCGCAGCTGCCATCGCCGCTCCCATATAACCCGCTTCTGAAATTGGAGTATCTAAAATACGATTTCGGCCAAATTCTTGTACAAGTCCTTTCGTAACACCGAGTACACCGCCCCATGCTTCATCATCTTGCAAGTGATCCACTTGTGCACCGCCTGCAACATCTTCTCCGATTAAAATTACATTTTCATCACGACGCATTGATATTTTCATCGCTTCATTGATTGCAGTTGACATACTTACTGTTCTAGTCATTATTTTTCACCCTCCTCTTATTTGTAAGAAACGTATACATCTTTTAATAATTCTTCATCCTCTGGATATGGACTATTTTCACTAAATTCAATCGATCTTTGCACTGCTTCATCTACTGCCTTTTCCATATCCACAAGTTCAGATTCCGTTAATAAAGCTTCATGAATTAAATGCTTACGGAAATTCACAATCGCATCTTTTTCATTTAAATGTTCTTCTTTTTCTTCTGAAGTTTTATATGTTTGCGCTTCACCTTCGAAATGACCGTAATTACGATATGTCATACATTCAATTATTGTTGGGCCACCGCCATTACGCGCACGTTCTACTGCTTCTTCCGCCGCTTTATACACTGCAAGTAAATCTTTTCCATCCACTTGAACACCTGGAATATTGTAAGCTTTCGCTCGATCTGCAATGGAATCACAACTTGACGCATATTCAAATGTTGTTGCTTCACCGTAGCCGTTATTTTCTGCGATAAAAATAACTGGTAACTTCCAAATCGCTGCTAAATTAACCCCTTCGTGAAATGTCCCTTCATTATTTGCTCCGTCGCCGAAGAAGCAAACACTCACATCTTTCGTTCCTTTATATTTAGCTGTTAATGCTGAACCACAAGCAAGTGGAAAACCTCCGCCTACAATCCCATTTGCACCAAGCATTCCTTTATCTAAATCGGCAATATGCATGGAACCGCCTTTACCTTTACATAACCCTGTCACTTTCCCAAAAAGTTCAGCCATCATTCCGTTTAAATCACAGCCTTTTGCGATACAATGCCCATGTCCTCTATGCGTACTTGTAATACTGTCACTATCCGTTAAGTGGGCACATACACCAACTGCTACCGCTTCTTCACCTGCGTATAAATGAACGAAACCTGGCAGAACGCCTTGGGCGAATAATTCATGCACCTTATCTTCAAACTTACGAATCTCTAACATTTTTTCATACATCCAACGAGCTTGTTCTTTCGTAATTTCATTCCCTTTACTTTCAGTTGTTTTTAACATGTTCAGCCCTCCTATTTTCTTGTTCATCTTTTATATCGCAAGTACTGTGCCAAATTCTAATCCCTGATTTAATAGGTTTTCTCTTTTCTTTCATAATAAAAAAGTGGACAAAATGAGACATCTGTCTCGTTTTGTCCACTTTTGTTCACCTAATTTGAGAATTATTATCTTATTCATTATCAAAACTCTTCTGTAATTTCCGAATATAAATAATTTGACCAATGTGATACGCGTTATGAGTCGTTACATTAGCTAATACTTCCCACCACTTCGCAGATACAGAAAATCCAATTACATCACTTTCAACTTTGTCTTCATTTATGAGACTTTGCCACTGTAACAGTTTCTCTAATAGTTTTTCTCTTAACTCTTCAAATGTTTGATTATCTGCTAGCATAAAACTTTTGTTATTATCACCAATAGCGGGCACAGCATTAACATTTGATTCTTTGTACCTAGTTTGCCACGTCGTATTCCAATAAAGTAAATGTTGTACAATTTCAGCTATACTATTACACTCTTCATTCGGTTTCCAGAAAGCTTCTCTCTCAGATAAATCCTTAACTGCATCTGAAAATGGAATATACCAACTGGGATCATTCGCATTTGCTAATAACTGATCTGCTAAAACGTCTTTAACATGGAACACTTTACTTCCCCCCGTTAAAAAGATTCATTTCAAGACAATACTCACTTCTCTATATACGCTGAGTTTGCCAGATCCCCTCTTTTTAGCCTTAATCCCAAACATATGCACATAAAGAAACCGAAAGCACCTAATCCATAAGCTGTTGTATAACCACTTTCCCCGATAATCCATCCTGCAAGTCCTGGTCCAATCATTTGACCAACTGCATAGAAAACGGATATAAAACTAATTGCCATTGAGACATATTTCGGAGATACTTGCTTTGAAGCAGCAACTTGAATTAATAAAAGGATACCTCCGAGGCTGGAACCCCAAATAATTGCCGACATGATAAAGCCAATGATATGTCCAAATATAATTGGAATCATATCACCTATTACAGCTAATAAAAGTGCAATACATAACGTCTTCTTTATACCAATCCGATCCGAAATAAATCCCCAGACAGGAGCTCCTACGATTGAAAACATTCCTGCAATCGCATAAACAGTTCCCGAAATTGATGCCGAAATACCATTATTAATCATAAAACTAGTTTGATATAAATTTGGAATTAAATAAACAACGCCCACAATAAAATACATCCATGCAATGATGTATAACTCTTTCGTTTTCCATAAAAACGACTTATTATTCATTTCCCCCTCATCTTCAGTAACTTCTGGATTTTTCAAAACAATTGAGGCAACGAATACAACAATACATGTAATAACGCCAAACAAAAGCCATGAACCACGCCAACTATACTCTGGAAATATACGTACTATATAAGGAACAATTATTCCACTAAATAGCATGCCTATGCCAGCACCGCTTAATAACAGCCCCATTGCAGTTCCTCTTTTTTCTGGAAACCATCCTACTGTTATTGACATGAGTGGTGTATATACAAGAGCGCTTCCAGCTCCAGCACATAACATACAAATAGAGGCTATCCAAAATGAGGAAACAAATGCTAATCCTATTAAACTTATAACGACGAGCCAACTCCCTATTAATAAAACTGATTTTGCTCCAAAACGGATAGTAAGTATTCCAGATGTTCCGACTGTTAATAAATACCCTAAAAAGAGTATAGTTCCTAACATACCTGCTTGAGCTGTAGATAAATGGAGTCCTTCTTGCATAAACGGCAATATAATTCCATATGCCATACGTGCAAAACCCGTCGTTGTTATAATAAGAAACATTCCTGTTAATACAAATATCCAAAAATGACTTTCATTCCGTTCTTTCATTTAAATTCCTCCATAAAAAGTTATTTCCAATTGGATGTTGTTTGTAATTATAATGACCATTACAAAAAGCAACTACCAAATGACGGAGGAATTTACGGTATAACGGATTATTCCTGTTTTACGTTAATAAATACGTAAAAGTTCTGATGGATTCATTCCATACTTTTTACGAAATAACTCTGAAAAATGACTGACATTATTGTATCCAACTGCAAATGCCGTTTCGGTCACATTACTATTTCCCGAACACAGTAAATCTATCGCATGTTCCATACGTTTTTCTCGTAAATATGCAAATGTGGACATCCCAAATAATTCTTTAAACCCAATTTTTAATTTATAATCATTTAACTCTACTATTTTAGCTAATTCTAATAATGATGGGGGTGATTCCATTCGTTGAAGTAAAATTTCTTCAGCCTGTTTTATTTTATTCAAATCCTGTTTTGATAATTGACTCCTTTTATTTGCGTCACAATCATTAAGCAACACTCTCCCAAAATGTATAGAAAGCAATTCGAGCGCTTTACTTTCTATTTCTAGTTGATTAATACGATCCTTTTGGGGATACTCTATCATTCTCTTAATAAGATTAGATGTTATAGAATCAATTGGATTTTGAAACTTTTTAAAAGATTGATTTCCTAATATAGAATGAAAATCAAGACTTTTTTCAATAGCATTATTCATCATGAAATGATTAAACAATTGTACAGGAATCCCAATCGCTAATGAATATAGAGGCGTTTCTTTTTCATATTCAAATACTACATCAAAATCATTCATAAAATATAAATAGCTATTTCCAGTCATTAATTCATACGAAGAATGACCAACTTGCACTTCTCCGAACCCTTGTAAACAAAAATTAAGCTCCACCATTGCTGCGTCCGATGCAAACTGAATGCGATGGTTATTATGAAATTGATAATTTGATAACACAATTTCCATACCTGAAAATGAAGT
Organism: Bacillus sp. 05T21; assembly: GCF_056396785.1. Classification (NCBI taxonomy): domain Bacteria; kingdom Bacillati; phylum Bacillota; class Bacilli; order Caryophanales; family Bacillaceae; genus Bacillus; species Bacillus sp. 05T21. The sequence goes on from NZ_JBFTMD010000004.1 coordinate 257,200, forward strand.
CCATCTTCGTATTTCACCCATACCTATTGTTTTGGGCATATTCATATGTTTTTCCTCTACAACTTGTAATCCATGAAAGTATTTATGAAAAATATCATGAAAACCGTTAGTCTTCATGAAATCCACACTCCTTTTATATAAAACCAAAATTCAATTGATAATTATTTTCAATTATAACAAATATCTTTATACAATAAATAGATTTTATTCCCATAACTCGTTATGATAAAAGAAAAAGAAAGCGAGCGAACAATGAATAAAAAAATCGCGATTATTACAGGGGCATCAAGTGGATTCGGACTTTTAACGACACTTGAACTTGCGAAAAAAGACTATTTTGTCATTGCTACAATGCGAAATCTTGAAAAACAAGTAGACTTAATATCTCAAGCTACTAAACTCCACTTACAACAAAATATAAAAGTTCAACAATTAGATGTAACAGATCAAGGTTCTATACATAACTTCCAATTATTTTTAAACGAAATAAACAGAATAGACATTCTCATAAATAATGCAGGATATGCAAATGGGGGCTTTATCGAAGAAATCCCAGTGGAGGAATACCGAAAACAATTTGAAACAAATCTTTTTGGAGCTATATCCATCACGCAACTTGTCTTACCATATATGAGAAAGCAGAAAAGCGGAAAAATCATTAATATAAGCAGTATTAGCGGGCAAGTAGGATTCCCTGGTTTATCCCCTTACGTTTCTTCAAAGTATGCATTAGAAGGCTGGAGTGAATCCCTTCGCTTAGAAGTAAAGCCTTTCGGAATAGACGTTGCCTTACTTGAACCTGGTTCTTATAACACGAACATATGGGAAGTTGGTAAACAATTAGCTGAAAACCAATCTGATACAACCTCTCCTTACAAAGAATATATGGATAAAATACAAAAGCACATAAACAATGGCAACGATACACTTGGTAATCCGATGGATGTTGCAAATAAAATCGTAGAAATTGCTGAAGCAAGGCGTACTACATTACGATACCCAATTGGGAAAGGTGTAAAATTTATGATCTTTGCGAAGAAGGTTCTTCCTTGGAGATTGTGGGAGTTTCTTGTATTGAGGAGCTTTAAGAAAATGTAAGTAACTTTATTGAAAAAATATGTAAGGGGTGCTAATTAAATGCTAGGTTTACCCTATGGTAAAGTGTTTTTAGTTCCGTGGTCCGAAGAGTGGGAATTTGAGTTTTCAAAAGAAAAACAATTAATTGAGGAACACATTGGAAAATATATTTTAGCGATACACCATATTGGAAGTACTTCCATCCCGCATTTAAGCGCAAAACCTATTATTGATATTGCGATGGAATTAAGAGATTCCAAAAGTGGTCTAAAATGTATTACAAACCTAGAACAATTAAATTATAAATATAGAAAAGATGTATTACCAGAAAGGTATTATTTCAATAAAGGTGAGCCAAGAACCCATCAAATTCATATGTATGAACAAGGGAATCCATATTTAATAGAACAGTTAAAGATTCAACTTTCAAAAGCTAATCCTAATGATAAACATAAGTATGCAGAAGATAAGACAAGTTTCGTTAAATCCATATTAGCCAAAATAAATGATTAAATTGCGAAGACCGAACTTCGTACACATAATAAGAAACCATTCATGTATAGATGAATGGTTTCTTATTAATTAGTTATTTCATTATTTATACCTTCAAAAATCATTTTATTATGCAGCAGGTGGAACGAAGTAAAATAGCATCGAAGTCATAAAAATAAATGCAAATAATCCAATTATCGAAAAAATATATTCTTTCGATTCTCTATCATACTTCCATTCCATCCATGTCCTTAGGATCCACGTAACCCCTAAATAAGTGAAAATGATAAACCAAATATTAGTGCTTTCGAATTTAAAGATGTAAATAAAACTAATTATTAAATAAACAAAAAGCAGTCCTATTTCCAATTTTTTATGTAAGCTATTTACATATTTATTATATCCCCAAAACCCGCTCTTTGGCATATTCAATTTTTTTCTTAAAAATCGATCCAAAAAGTAGCCCGCTATACAAAAAACAAAAATTATAATCCAAAATGTATAGGTTCTCAATATAATTCCTCCTATTACTTCATTGAATTGTTTAAAATAAAGTGGACTATAGTAACGGTTATTGAACGAGTATTCTTGAATGATCTTCATTAAAAATGATCGATTCTGCACGTAAGAAAGGTTTTTTCATTTCTTCTCTCCTTCTTGCTTTAAATTCATACTATATTAAAGGAAGAAATATAGTATGAATCCTGTTATTATTAATGCTACAACTCCTAATAATGAAATCAAAAACTCACGTGATTCCTTATCATATTTCCACTCCATATATGATTGAAATCCATATAACGTAATAAAAAATAAAAGAGGTACATAGCCCATAAATATACGATTTGGAAGAAAAGTGCTTATAGCAATAACAACTATATAAGAGGAAATAATAATTCTATTTCCCCATTTATGTGTATCATTCACATATTGGTTATTCCATCCTTTTTGTTTCGGTATATTTAACTGTCTTCTCGCAATTCTTTCAAAAACCAATAAAGATAGTACCCATAAAATTAATAAGGCTATTTTTGTAATTGACAGAAAACCCCTCCTTTTTATTTTCTCACTTTAATTTTCTCCGGCTGATCACTCGGATACGTAGCATGTATTTTATTTTCTACGTCCCAACTAATAATTGTCGCACTATCTCGTCCGAATTGATGATGAACATGTTCTAACACATTATGAATATTTTCTTTTAACTCAATATTATTTCCATTCATATCATTATAAAGATTTAATGGCGTTTCATAACGGCGTTCCCCGCATTCTAATACCCCATCTGTCACCATTACAATTCGATTCTTTCCAGTACGTAGTTCACGAATTCCTGAAGAATAGCAAGGAACGGGTAAATCAAACGTGTTTACATTTCCAATCCATTCGTAAAAGTGGCGCTGATTCAATGTATATTGTCCTAGTTTATGTAATTCATCATGAAATACATAAACTAGGCAATCACCAATAGATAGCCACCATATGTAATTTTCTTTTCTTACGCATATTAAGCAAGCAGTTTCACCTTTTACTCTTTTACAGTTTTCTTTAAATGGGGAGGATTGAAAAATTGTAAGTATATGATTTTCAACAGATCGAAATACTGTTTTAATTGATTCTTTCATAATCGCTTTTATATTTTCATATTCTCTTTGGATTGTATTTACTACTAATTCAACACTTTCTGCACTATTATGTCCGTCTAATATAACGGTGAATTCCCAATCACCATTCGACCAAACTAGTGCACCGTCTTCATTCTTTTTTGCTCCGGCACTTATATTTCCGCCGTATTTACCAAGTACAATATCACCATATTGCTTGACTGAAACTTCGTCTAAACACATTTCTCTACTTCCAACCCATGAATATTGTGTATTATTTGTTGTATGCATACTCATTCACCATATACTTTCGTATTCTTTCGCATAATTTTTTTATTTTCTCTGAATCTCCATATGGTGCACCAGTCCAATTTGCTACTTCAGTCGGTGACCAAAACTCTTTTGGTGTATTTGGATAACGCGGAATAATGTGCATATGCAAATGTGGTACACCATTGCCTGAAACAAAAGTGTAAATATGTTCTGCTCCTTCGCTTTCTTTAAGCGCTTTACTTACTCTACTTGTTATCAGTCCGAATGCTTTTGCCTCATTTTCAGTTAATTCAGCAAGACCAGGTACATGTCTTTTTATATCAATCATTACATAACCAAGATATGTTTCTTCTGCATCCCAATGGACATGTCCAACGTAAACGAGTTCATCTTCGTAAATAGCTCCACCCGGAACTGTAATATTCCCTTTGTGTTTTTCACAAATGAAGCAGTTTTGTTCTGCTTGATTGTTTATTGGCATATTCATCACCATCCTTTGCATATATAATATCATAAAAAAAGGAAAAACAGGTTTTATATTCCGAAAATTCAATCTCTTGAAATGAGAATTTTCACATTAAAATAATTTACAACTCATTATTTCTTCAAAAGCGTAATCCCCATTCCAACTGCAATCCCAATCGCTATTCCGATTGCTATATTATCATTAAATACACCAGGAATTACACCGATTACAACACCTATAGCGACACCAATTGTCATAGCATCATTTCTTTTTTTATTATTAGCCAAAATAGCATCTCCTCTCATAATTTCTCCCCATATAATATCCATTTACATGAACTTTGCTGTCTACTAATATATTTGCTATTCCGCTTGAAAATTTCCAAAAAATGTACTTTATTACTTTTCCATTCCCCCTACATAATCCTCTTCGTTTGAAAGAATTTTTAAGTCACCATTACATATACATAGGCATTTACTATAAGAAAGATCAGTAATTTATTGAAGGAGGAACGATTCAAATGTATCCTCATTGGAATCCAAATATAAATCAACAATATGCTTACTCCCCCCATCCAGTAAAGAATACACTGCATTATGATTCGCAATACATGATGCAGCGCATCGCAAGCCTTGAAAGCCAATTAGCTAAATTAATCTCATTAATCGAAGAAAATAATCAATTAATAAAATCAATGGAACAACAGCAAAACCAAGTTTGTGCACCAGCTGGTGGATCTGTTATTGTTCGGATGTAATTCGAATTCAAAAAACACACTTTGTAGTATAAAGTGTGTTTTTTGAATTATTTTCTTTTTGTATAAAACCCTTGCGTAATTCGGTCTAATATAATCGCAATCACGACGATAGCTAGTCCAGCTTCAAATCCCATTCCGATATTTACTTGTGTTACAGAGCGATATACATCGACGCCAAGTCCTGGCGCTCCTACAAGTGAAGCTGTTACAACCATTGATAACGAAAGCATAATACTTTGATTCACGCCAGCCATGATCGTTCCGGTTGCGAGCGGTAATTGTACTTTAAATAATTTTTGTGATGCGGTAGAGCCAAATGCATTCGCAGCTTCAATTAAATCTTCTGGAACTTGTCTAATTCCTAAGTCTGTAAATCTGATTGTCGGTGGCATAGCAAAAATAACGGAAGCAATAATACCTGGTACAACGCCTACTCCAAAAAATGTTATCGCGGGAATGAGATAGACGAATGCCGGCATTGTTTGCATAAAATCTAATGTCGGCTTTAAAAATTTTGAGAAACGTTCATTTTGAGATGCTAAAATGCCAATGGGAATTCCGATAATAATTGAAATAATAACTGACGTAAGTACGAGCGCTAATGTTTGCATCGTTTGTGCCCAGTAGTTAATATTTAAAATAAATATTAATCCGATGAGCGTAAAAATGACTAAAGATAATTTCCTCGTTGTGTACCAAATGAGGAAACATAAGATGATAATCATCACTATGGCTGGTATTATTGTTAAAAAATTAGTGAGTAAATCAACAAATCCACCGATAATATAGGAGAATCCTCGGAACAAGCCTTCAAAGTGCTCATATAAACTTGCAACAAATGAATCGACCCATTCGCCTAATGGAATGCGCGGAATATTATTCACCGTCTTTCACCTCTTCCTCGATGTTTCCTGCAAGAGCTTGAATGACACTTTCACGTTTAATAATTCCTCTCAACCTTTTCTTTTCATCAATTACGGGTAATGGATATTTCATCTCCGCCATTTTTGCATACGTTTCTTCCAGTAATGTATCTAGATAAACGTGTGGAATATCGTTAAGTAATAAATCAGCAATTGGCCATTGTTTTTTCATTGCTTTACTTGCATCATCCGCTGTTAAAATACCTAAAAACTCATACTTTTTGTTCACAACATATACCGTAGAAACACCTGCATTTCTCATAATTTGCAGAGCTACACGCGGCCCACGATCGATTAATAACGTTTCTGGTCTTTTTAAAATAGATTCTGCCGTAATTACTTTTCCTAAATTCACATCCGCAACGAATTTCTCTACAAATTCATTTGCAGGGCTCATCATAATTTCTTCCGGTGTTCCAATTTGGACAATTTCTCCATCTTTCATTAATGCGATACGATCACCAATTCGAAGAGCTTCATCTAAATCATGTGTAATAAAAATAATTGTTTTTTCCATTTTATCTTGTAACTCTAACAATTCATCTTGCATTTCTTTTCGAATTAGTGGATCTAATGCACTAAATGACTCGTCCATTAGTAATACATCTGGATTATTCGTTAGTGCCCTTGCAATTCCAACACGCTGCTGCATACCACCACTAAGTTGACTAGGGTAATTATCTTTATGATGATCGAGTCCTACTAACTGTAGCGATTCTAACGCCTTATTTTCTCGTTCCTCTACTGGAACTCCTTGAATTTCTAACCCGTACGCAACGTTTTGTATTACCGTACGATGTGGAAATAAAGCAAACTTCTGAAAAACCATACTCATTTTCGTCCTTCTTACTCTTCGCAATTCTTCTTTTCCCATTGTTGCGATGTCTTCACCATCTATGTATATATGCCCCGCTGTCGGTTTAATTAATTGATTTAGCATTCGAACTAGCGTTGATTTTCCACTACCAGACAAACCCATAATAACGAAAATTTCTCCAGTGTATACTTCAAACGTTGCCTTTTTCACACCAACGTTCATTCCTGTCTCCTTTAAAATTTCCGATTTGCTTTTTCCTTCTTTTAATAAGGTAAGCGCTCGTTGCGGATGTTTCCCAAAGACTTTTGTTACATTTTCAACACGTACCTTTGTATTATCCATGTCACTACTCCTTTTCTACCCATCTATTTACATAGTGTTGCGATTTTACAGAGAAATATTACATAAAAATGACATATATAAGATTTCTTTAAAAATTCTTGTTTCCGTTCATAATAAGAAGGTTCACTTATAGATTAATTTATAAAAAGCAAAAGCTTCACAGGAGGTTTTGAATGCGAAAAAAAATATGGATTATAAGTCTGTTACTATTTATTAGTATGATTTTCACTTCTTGTAATGCAACAAATGCAAATTCGAAAGGAAAAATTAAACTTGGTGTAACAAGTTGGAAAGAAAATATCGCAACCGCAAATATGTGGAAAGTTTTATTAGAAGAAAAAGGCTATAAAGTTGAACTCATGTATTTAGAAAAAGCTGCGATATGGACTGGCGTCGCACGTGGTGATGTTGATGCGAATCTAGAAGTATGGCTTCCTGTTACAGATAAACCATTAAATGCCCGTTACAAAGATGACTTCGTCTTAAAATCAAAATGGTATGAAGGTACTGGGCTTGGTTTAGTCGTCCCTTCTTATGTGAAAAACGTTAACAGTATTGAAGATTTAAATGCACATAAAGATGAGCTAGATAATAAAATTGTTGGGATTGAACCTGGTAGTAGCCTAATGAATTTAACGAATAAAGCAATGAAGGAATATGATATAAAACTAAAACTTGTCCAATCTTCAGAAGCTGCGATGATGAGCGAACTAAAGAAGGCATATACGAAAAAGAAACCAATCGCTGTTACGCTTTGGAATCCTCATTGGGGCTTTTCAGAATTTGACTTAAAATATTTAAAAGACCCTAAGAAAGTATATGGTGAAAAAGATGACATTTATTACTCAGTTCGTAAAGGTTTCGAAAAAGATCATCCGGATATTGTGAAATACTTTGATCAATGGAAAATGAACGATGAACAACTAGGTACTTTAATGGTCATGCTAAATAAAACGAAAGATCCGGAAGAAGCCGCGCGAAAATGGATTAAAAAGAATCAAGCTTTAGTTGATGAATGGATAAAAGAATAAAGAATGACAAAAACAGGCTAGAGAATTTAGTATATTCTCTAGCCTGTTTTATGTTATTTTTTCTCAATAACTGCATCGACAATTCCATATTCCTTCGCTTCTTCTGCCGTCATAAAATAATCTCTTTCTGTATCATGTGCTACTTTTTCAACTGGTTGCCCTGTTCGCTCTGCGATAATTTTATTTATATCGTGTTTTAACTTTAAAATTCTTTTTGCTGTAATTTCAATCTCCGTCGCTTGCCCTTTTACACCGCCAAGCGGTTGATGAATCATGATTTCACTGTTAGGGAGCGCAAATCTTTTTCCTTTTGCGCCAGCTAATAGTAAAAGCGCACCAAATGATGCCGCAAAGCCCATACAAAGTGTTTGCACATCTGGTTTAATAAGGTTCATCGTATCTAATATTGCAAATCCCGCTGTCGTTGAACCACCCGGACTATTGATATACAGGAATATATCTTTTTCTGCATCGTCCGCTTCTAAAAACAATAATTGTGCTACTACACTGCTTGCAACTTGATCGTTAATTTCTGAACCAATCATAATAATTCGGTCTTTTAATAATCTTGAATATATATCATAGGAGCGTTCTCCTAATTTCGTTTGTTCTATTACGTAAGGAATTACACTCATTATAAATCCCTCCATCTGTTTTATGCCGCATTAAGCATACAACTGTAAGAAGAAGATTGTTTCATACTGAAGAATAACACTGGTTGTATTGATGGTAACTTAGTGAAATCTATTGTTGGGAGAAGTTTCGTCAACAATTCAGGTCTTTCTTCTCGAATAGAAGTTACAACGATTTCAACATCATCCGTGTACTCCACTATTTCAATGCCTTCTTCATTTACAGTTTTCAGCCTATTTCTACTCCTAAATAAAGATGCTTTCACTGCCCCTTCTGATACAGAGCATATCTTTGCAATATCCGCGATACTATATTGAAAAACATCCTTCAATAATAAAATTACGGATTGTTGCACATTTAACGAAGACAATACTTTCCCTACCATTTCATGCAAATCTGCAATTTTCCCATGTGGTTCTTCAAATGTATTTTGCTGTTCTAACTTTTCTTGAACGGATTTTGATTTCATTTGATCTAACCATTGATTTCGAGCAATTTTATACAGAAGCGTTATACAAATTTCCTTCTCACTATACTTTTGAAGAACTTTGCAAATTGCTTCTTGGGCAAGGTCTTCCCCATCCCATTTGTTTTTCGTCAAAAACGTACAGTATCTTTTTACCTCTGCATAATGTGTAATTAAAAAATTTATATTTGAATGATTCATATCGATATGATCCTTTAAAACCTGAGTTACTTTTGTGCACAAAATAACCACTCCTTTTCAGCGCTTACTTAATAAACGATTGAACAAATAAAAAAGTTACGGGGCTTATAATTAATTTTATGTTTATGTTCATGAATACGGGTCATAAATATGTTATATAGCATTTTACATGAGGAGGAATCAATTTGCCAAAATTAACAGTTGAAGGTACCGGAACTTTCGATATTAAAGAAGGAACGAAATTAGTCTTAGCACTTGAAGATAACGGTGTACACATTCTTCATCGTTGCGGTGGCAAAGCAAGATGTACAACTTGTAGAGTTGAAGTCATTGCAGGTGATTTTTGTGAGGCGACAAATGATGAAAAACAAGCTATTACGGAAAAAGGAATTGAAGACCACTTACGATTATCGTGCCAAATGCGTGTACATAAAGATATTACCGTTCGCCCTATACTTACAGTTGAAAATTCCGGTTTAGATGCTGGATCACGCCCGGCGGAGTAAAATGATGAATTTAAAACAGCTTGCAGGCGAATATGCTGCTGGCTTTGTAAGAGATGGTATGACGATTGGACTTGGTACGGGTTCAACCGTATATTGGACGATACAAAAATTAGGTCACCGTGTACAAGAAGGGTTATCTATTCAAGCTGCACCGACATCAAAAGAAACTGAAGTATTAGCAAAACAATTATCTATTCCGCTAATCTCTTTAAATGAAATTGATATACTTGATCTCACAATTGATGGAGCAGATGAAATCAATAATGATTTACAATTAATAAAAGGTGGTGGTGGTGCATTACTTCGCGAAAAGATTGTTGCCACCTCCTCTAAAGAACTTATTATTATTGCAGATGAATCCAAACTCGTTTCACATTTAGGTACCTTTCCACTTCCTATTGAAATCATCCCCTTCTCTTGGAAGCAAACTGAAAAAAGAATTCAATCTTTAGGATGCGAAACGCGTTTACGTATGAAAGATGGCGGACCATTTATAACTGATAACGGCAATTTAATTATTGATTGTATTTTTCAAAACAAAATATTGAATCCAAATGATACACATACAGAGTTAAAGATGATTACCGGTGTAGTTGAAACAGGATTATTTATCAATATAACGAGCAAAGCGATCATCGGAACAAAAAACGGTATAAAAGAATATTAAGCATTTTAAAGGCTGACTTTTGCAAGTCAGTTTTTTCTTTTATAGCATTACAGTATGATATACTATGAAAACACATTCATATCACACTAGAAAGGGCTGAACAATTTGCAATCCAAACTCATAACAGAACTTACAGATTTAGAAACTGCCTTTTACATTCGAAAAGAAGTCTTTGTAAAAGAACAAGGTGTACCTCTTGAAGATGAATTCGATACATATGACCAAATTGGCGAGGCATGCAAACATATATTAGTTTATTATAATGAACTTCCTGTAGGAACTGGCCGTATACGATTCGTTGAAGGAATGGGTAAACTAGAAAGAATTTGTATTTTAAAAGACTATCGCAAATACGGATTAGGCAAAGTAATGATTCAAAAGTTAGAAGAGATTGCTCGTAACAAAGAAGCAAACAAAGTTAAACTACACGGTCAAACACAAGCTGAAGGGTTTTATGAAAAATTAGGCTATCAAACTTCTTCCGACGTATTTATGGAAGATGGAATTCCACATATCCTTATGACGAAAGTGTTATCATAATAGAAAGGTTACTATATGGTTCTACATTATGTATTCGTATAGTAACCTTTCTGTAGCTTATTCGTTTGAAAGTCTCTTTGATGAATATTCTAGATTAATACAAAAAGACGACGCTGAATACGTCGTCTTTTTTATAAGCAGAAAAGTTAACTCTCAAACTTCCTTTTTTTGCATCAAAGCCCATCATCTTTCATTTCATTTTGAGGTAAAGCTTACACTGTTTTCCATAAGGATAAAGCAAAAATCCAGTTTGGATCCCCATGTCCTTCATAATTCTGGACTGCTTCATACACTTTTCCCTCGTGTAAAACTCTATCCCCCTTTTTATATGCTTTCTTTGCATCCCACGCTTCATATGAAGCGCTTTCAGTTTTTGTAGTAATTGTGAACGTATCACTTTGTACGGATTCATTTCCAACTACATCCACTGCTTTCACTGCATATTTATAAGTAGTATTAGCGAGTAAATTTTTATCCATATAAGAAGTCGTATTGGATGTTGCAATTTTTTTCATTGTTCCTTCTATTTCTCTATAAATATCGTAATAGTCTACTCCAACGTTATCATCAGATGGGCTCCACATTAGATCCACACTTGACGCTGTTGTTCCCATGCTATGTAATCCTTTTGGTTGTGTTGGTGCTTCTGTATCAGGAGCTTCAACTGTTGTTTTCACTGTAAGCGCTGTACTTTCTTTCGATACATTGCCAGCTGCGTCAATTGCTTTTACAGTATAAGTGTATTCTGTGCTTGGTTGTAATTTCTTATCAATAAAATAAGTGCCTGGTACTGTGTCAATCATCTCTCCGTTACGGAAGATTTGGTACCCTTTTACTCCTACATTATCCGTAGAAACGTTCCATGTTAGTTCTATACTATTTGCTGTTACTTTTTGCGCCTGAATTCCATTTGGAATACTTGGCGCTTCTGTGTCTGGTTTCACATTATTGATGAGATTCACATCAATTACATTATAGAACGCATTTGCTGTATCAGCTACATCCCATACAGCTAAAATCACATGATATCCACTACGGTCAGTAGGTACATTGATTTTATGAGTTAAATTATTTGAAGCTGCAGAACCATCATGTTGTACAGTGCCAATTGGCTCAAAGTCTGCTCTTGTTAGTGCTTTATTTGGATTCCATCCTTTTTTTGTAATATAGTAGTGCCATTTGCTTGTTAAGTGAGGTGCTGTATACTTCCAAGTAAATGTATTTTCCCCACCAGTGATTGTATTTTTAAACCAACGATTTGCTGTTTGTTGATCTAAAATACCGCCAAATTTTCCACCTGCAGAAGCGATTTGCCCATCAACTGGGCCACCTTGTGGGAATCCTTTTGGAGCTTCTAAACTTTGTGGTTCATACATAACACTTCCACAGTTTACATTTAGAGCACCATAAGTTGGACTACATAAAGCGGAACGGCTACCAGGCTTTTCAACAAAGCCGTGCGCGTATGCATTTTGAGGAATAAGTGTCGTGCTGATAATTCCAGCTGTTAATGCAACAGCTCCTATACTTTTTTTGTTCATTTTCAAGTTTTGTAGTTGTTTTAAAAATCGGTTATTCATGTTCCTGTCCCCTTCTTGTTATACTTCGTAGTGTAATGTGGGCTTTGATGTAAAAGAATAACAAGAGTCAATCTTATTTCGTGTATGCGTAAATATGCATACACCGTCGTAAAGAAACATTTCATTTCTTGTGAAATATTTCACTTATGGAATATATCATGACATAGAAATCACCTAAATGTGTGCAGAAGTTGTGCAGAAACAGTGAAATTACTACTAACACGTAAAACTACATCCTAAATTTATAAAGTAAAAGTGAGCAATAGAAATTGTAGTACTTGTAATGAAAAATTTTAGGTATATATATGGATGAATTGCACCAAGTCGTCTTGAAACCCTTCATCGTTAACTTAAAACGCATGGCAATGTGAGATCACATTATTTTAAAACAACGTGCCATCTCCATTTTCCATATATCTTTCTATCAATACTTTGAAATCACTTATCACTTGTAAACATTTCCCAATCCGTCAATATAGTTTCATAAAACTTATCATATTCTTCACTGTATTGAAGTTTTAACTTTTCTATTAAACTTGTATCTGGTGAAACAATGTCAATAACGTCTGTACTTATATACAATAAATAAGTATCGTTATAAAAAGAAATATACGCTTGCTGACCACCATTAACGACATACTTGCAATACTTATATACTTCATCTTCATGTACACCTTTAATCGTAGTAAATATGATTGTACTTTCAAGATCATCAACGTCTACTTTCGTTTCTGCCCAATTCTTAATCTTCATGAACCTTCCAATTTTTGTTTTCTCATTTATTCTCTTACTTTTACCATATGTTATGTAACCGGAAATAAATGAAACATCAATTGTATCAGGACTTTTAAAAAGTTCAGTCAAAATCCCTCTTAATCCTCTCAAATTACCCTCAAATAATTCTATATCGAATCTAATTCTATTTTTCGCCTCCACTTGAAAAAATGGTGTAGCTGTCATGTCAGCAAAATTTACATCTAGTATTTTCATTCTTTCCATTTCATCAATTCCTCGCTTCATATAACATAAAAGTGTCTATATCATTTAATATAGACACCCTTTCACATGTATAGTTTTAATAACAGCCTGTAAATTTAAAAATTTCATCAACTGCTTGCTTATACCCACCTGATTTTCGGAGAGACTCCTTCAAATTCAAAACAGCTTCTTTACATGACGGATTATTTAATACTATTTCTACACTTTCACTTAGTTGATCCGCAATTAATCCTTGCATTTGCAATTTAACTCCTGCCCCGAGACTCTCCACTTGCTTTGCGATTACTGGCTGATCTGCACTTTGCGGAATTACAACGAGTGGAACACCGTTATATATCCCTTCATGCGTACTGTTCATACCGCCGTGTGTAATAAATAGTTTCGTATATTTGAGAAGTTCAGTTTGTGGTACATAGTTTTTCACAATGAAGTTTTTAGGGATATTACCTAAATCACTTATTTCCGTTTTGTTGCCAATAGACATAACAATTGTATGCTTACTATTCTCGAACGCCTTCATACAAAGTTTATAAAAATCAAGCGCTTCATTAAAAACAGTACCTAATGAAATGTAAATCAGGCTTTTTTCTTCAATTGAAGTGTAATCAAAACCTTCATTTTTCACTTGTGTAGAGATAGATGGACCCACAAATTTGAATGTTTCATTAAATGTATCCCCAAAAGGTTGGAACTCCTTAATTGTATACACAATAGTAAGTGAAGCTGGATTACAGAAAACTTCATACGGTGAGTTTATATTAACACCATATTTTTCTGTAATTCCATTAGTTAAGTTTTCAAAATCATTATGTATTCTATCCTGAACTTCCAGTGGGATATTTTTAGAAAGATGGTCTAACATTTGTTTAAATGATTTTTCATCTTGTGCAAAAGATGTGCATGAATTTATGGCTGGAAGATTAAGAATTTGGGCAATTAAGCGACCACAGCCAAACATCGAATCATGAATAATATAATCAAAATGTTCTCCTTCAATTTGTTCTAGAACACTTGGTATAATAACATCTGCTGTATGTAAAAGACCATTTATTCTTTCCTGTAAATAATTCCGACCACCGGAAAGAAATGCTTGTATAAATTTTTGATCATCAATCGTTCGTACAGTAGCACCTGTCTTCTCAATACGCTCCCTGAACGCCTCTATTGAAAAATAAACTACCTCTTCACCGCGAGAAATCAGTTCTTCTACAACATGTAATGTTGGATTTATATGTCCTTCTGATCCAGCGTTAATGAATAAAACACGTGCCATTCAAAACACTCCTTAAATTTTAAAATTTCTATGTTGTAAAGAATATGGATACTTTCCATACTCTTTACGGAGTTATATGTATCATTTTCCTGCTAAATTGACCTAGCGAGCCTAAACCCAAGATCATCTATATGAAATGTAGGATGGCTACGACGGCGACAAGTGGCACCGCAACCTCTAGCTGCTTCAGCCCAACTACCACCACGAAAAATGCGGTATGACCCGTACACTGTTTCATCATACAAATCATAACACCATTCCCAAACGTTCCCTAACATATCATATACTCCCCATGCATTCGGTTCTTTTTTACCGACCTCATGAATTTTCCCATCCGAGTTTTTATTATACCAAGCTATCTTATCAAGTTCTCCATATGTATACCCAGTAGTCCCTGCTTTACATGCATATTGCCACTCTGCCTCAGAAGGTAATCGATAGCCACTGGATTCTACATTACAACTAACCTTTTGGCCGTCATCACTAATAGAATAATACTCTGTTTCTCCCAACTTTTTAGAAAGTAAATTACAAAAAGCGATTGCATCATTCCATGAAATATTTACAACAGGTTTATTACCATTTTCATTACCATTTAGTGCACGATTCGTAATCGCGTAATATAATTCCGCTGTTACAACATACTTTGCAAGAAGATATGGTTTTATTTGAACTTGCCATTCTTTTTTTATTCGATCATCTCTTAATTCTACTTTTCCTGCTGGAATTTTCACCATATTAGAATCAACCGGGCCAATGAATCTATTCAAACCTATCCCCCCATGTTACTTCTTTTTATAATCTAACTATTTATGGTATCATGCTTCTCTAAAAATAGTCTTACTTCATTTGAAGATTTTAAAATAATAACATCTGTATCCTTACTCAATTGATTTAGCCTCTTTAAAATCGAAGGGCGTTTAGTTTTAGGATATTCCCATATCCATTTAAAAAATTGCAAGTCAAACCTTTCTTCACATCCAGCACCCATATCCGGTCTTGTTTTATTACGATATTGCACAATTCTTTTAAAAGCACGATAAACACATATTGTTCTATGAATATCAAGGAAGATAATTGTATCAGCTGCGTTAATTCTTATGTCCATTGTCCCGCCATAATTCCCATCAATAATCCACTTTTCCCCTTTAACTAATTCATTTTGAACCGTTCTTTGCTCCTCTTTCGGTACACCCTCCCAATTTGGTTTCCAAAATAGTGCATCAAGATGATGCACCTTAATATTTAGCTTATTACCTAACTGCCTTGCTAATGTGGATTTTCCTGAACCACCAGAACCAATTAATATAATTTTTTTCATATGAGTACGCTTCTTTCTATAGATTCTTCAATATCTTCCTTATTAGCAAAAATCCATAAAAACATCTCTTCATTTAACTTTAGTAAATCTTTTAACTGAACAAAATAAGTAATAAATATAATTTGAATTGAAAGCATTACATACCAAATTGATTGTAGTTCTGCTCTCGTTAAAATGTTTTGCTTATAATATCCTTTAAAAATTTCACTTACAATTTGTAACCATTTCCCTCTTAATGTTTCATCACTAAATATCTCACTTAAAATACTTGTACAGCAATAGCATAAATCGAATACTCTAACGTTTTCTTCTAGAAGCTCAAAATCGATAAACCCTTGAAAATCACTTTCTCTAAAGATTACATTTGATAAGTGCATATCGCGATGAATAATTTGTTTCGGTAATGAGTGAATCGTTTCCTTAAAAGTTGTATGTATTTGATCCATTTTTTGAATTACATCCTGATGAACATGCTCATTCTTTACTAAATTCGGTAAAGCCCATTCGTATACCACTTTATATAACTCTCTTTTTATTAACTCGTTAGCACTATTCACTGAATTTAGTTCGTGATGTAAATTAGCCAATTCCTCTCCAATTGTGCTTCCTAGCACTTTTAGCTTTTCTGTATCTTTGATTTCTAGTACACTTCCGGCAACATATTCGTACAAACAATAATTCTTCTCTTTATACAATACGTACCTTTCATCATTTCTCGTTTTTACTAATTTTTGTACTTTAACTCCTTTTTCATCAAGCTGTTCTAATACATTTAGTTCAACTAGAAACTGTTTTATCGATCCCTTTCCCTTTAAAATATACGCTTTATTATTACAATGAATCTTCGTTACGTTTGGTTGAATTTCAGTAGCTGTGACACCTTTATCTTGAAACCAAAACTTTGCAATTTCTAATATATCCTTCATGTACAAATCCCCCTTTTTAAAGTCACTTATTTCTTCCCTAGCATAAACTCACCAAGCATTCCTACTCCAACACCAATTGTGTAAGCCACTAAATCACTCCATAAAAATCCGTAACCTAATACGAGTCCACCTAAAGTCGTTGCTCGAATGCTATCTATCCATTCCGCATGGTACAATTGACTAATTTCAATCCCATAGCAAAATATTAAACTAATAAAAGCTAATTTCTTCGTTTCTATTTTAGGAAACAAAAATCCGAATCCAACGAAAATCATTAATGCCCATAAAGCATCACCTAAGTAATCATTTAATAAATCTGGTAACGCAAAAGCAAACTTTCTTGAACTAAGACCTAACATAATAACAACTATAGTAAACACCGCATATAGTAATCTATTTCGTTTCGTATTCATTTCAAAATCCCCTAATATATAATGTAAAACTGCAAATAGCTAGTAAAATATAATCATTTTACTAGCTATTTATAGTCGAATTCACTTTGTATTTAATCCAATAACTCTTGCTGCTTTTTCTTTGAAAATGATTGTAATACTAAATCATACGACCAATCTATCATTTTATTAATTTGTTCTTGTCCTACATCCTTATGTATGTACACTGTATTCCAATGCTTTTTATTCATATGATATCCAGGAATTATTGTTTCTGGGTAATCTTCTCTTATTCGTAAAGAAAGTTCTGGATCACATTTTAATGTAATCGCAGCTTTTTCACCTTCTTCATGATTCACTATCGCAAATATTTTATTATTTAACCTCATACATGTTGCACTCCAGCCATCTGGAGAATCTTCTGTCGCTTTTCTTTTCGATAAACAATATGCTCTTGTTGCATTCATTCTAATTGGCACCTCTTATTCTTTCACTATTTGATTACGATGCATCACAATTTGCTTCGTCGCTTTAAATTGCTGTTCACCATAGAACTTTATTAGTTTCTCTCCGCAAAATAGACTAACAATATCAATATGGGATACCTCTTGAAGTAACATTGTAAGCATCTTCTCACCAATTCCCTTGTTTCTTACACTCTCATGTACGACAACATCTTCAATATACGCCCGAAAAACACCGTCAGTAACAACTCTAGCAAATCCAATTAATTCGTTTTCTTCCCATACTCCAATTGCTATACTATTCTTTAACATTTTTTGAATATCGACTTCTTTTCTTTCTGGCCACCAACCTACAGAATCGTAAAGTTTCTTTATTTTTTCTACACAGATTGGTTGTTCATATTGTAATTTATACGTGTACATTTTTTCTCCCCTCAACCAGTATACATAATATTATTATAATCTCTTTTCTAAAAAGTGTTGACTATGCCCTTTAGGATGATCTTCAACAACACCATATTCTCGGTATCCGTGCTTTTTATAAAAATCTGGTGCTTGGAAACTAAATGAATCTAGTAAAATGAGTCTACATCCTTTTTCCATCGCAATTCCTTCTATTTTATGTAACAATTGACTACCATAACCATCATGACGAACAGATTCATCAACCCATAAAAAATCGATATGAAGATGATAAAAATACATCGTTCCTGTTACCCCGCCAAAGATTTTTCCATCTTCATCTTTCACTACGAAGCTTACTTGTTCCATCGGTTGCTTTACTTCATCTGTTAAAATAGACATGTTATATCGAATTACTTTATTTTTAATGTATTCTCCTTCAGTGCGAGTACCATTCTCTATGCTTTTCATATATTTCTTCCTTTCAACTTAGTAAGCTACATTTAATTTTTACTTCTTCTCTTTAATATACTGATGAATATAAATCCAGCATATGTAACAAAGCATGAAAAACCAATTATGCCTGGTACAGAGACATAGCCTGTTCTCACATAACTTATAACGGCAAAACTAGCGATTAATAATAAAATAGATGGCCAAAATATAAGAGCTGTTTTTCTTCGTCTTTGTCTCGATGTACTTTCTTTCACTTCAGAAACACGTGTGCCAAAAAGCAATACAATACAAATGAGAATCGCTGCAAAGTAAATAGTATCTAATGACAAAGTGCGATCGTATAGCGCAATTCCAACTTCAAGAGCAATAATCGTAATGATTAAAATAATGATTGTTGAAGTCTTTAAGTTTCGTTTCAATCACTCACCCCTAATATACTTTTACTGTATTCTTTGTACACGTACCTCAAAGCTTCTATAACGGTTTCATCAACTTGTTTATTATCAAATCGATTAGGTAAATCTCTTCCCCAAATTACATAAAGAAACGGAAATTTATGAAACATTCCTATTATACCAATATTTATTATAGCGGTGGATAAACCACCTGTCATATGAGCTAAATGATAATAAGGTATACCTTCATACTCTCCTTGTTGTCTTACCATTCCATTAATAATGGGTTCCCATAATTCTGGTGCGGATTTATATCCTTGGAAAATATGTACTAAAAGTGAAAGAACTTGATTTAACTCTCCGACATTTTGCTCATCTCTAGGGTTTTCCTGTATATGAATCTTTGAAAAGTACGTTAAAACATTTTCTCTGACAGTTTCCCATCCTCCGCAGTGCATTACAACCGAGTGAGCAATATAACTGTCGTGACAAGCTATCATTACTTCTACTGCTTTACTAAGTGCTAATGTATTTCTTTCTTGTAAATGTGGATATAACTGCGCACTATCTTCATTTGGATTAAACTTAATGTGATGAAGTGTATCATTCCAATTAATTTGTTTGTCCTTTACCATCTTTGCTACTGTAAATCCAATTGCCACTTTTGCTGCTGATGCTAAAGGAACGTATAGCTCATTGTTATGGGTAGCAACTATATTTCCATTCTTTGTTGAATAAACAAGTATTCCAACTTGACCAATTTGTATTTCTTTTATTTTTCTAATGACAGCCTGCATATTCATCCCTCTTCTTATATCGTTTTATCATCTTCTCAAAATTCGATATAGAATATAAGAATCCTTTTTTGTTAAATGATAATCATGAATACAATAAGAAAAAGATAGCATGAGATTTCTTCATACTATCTTTTGAAGTATATACAATTTCCTTTTAAAATTATTTTTTACAGTAATAGATACAGCTATTCTTCAGTAGGATTTTTAGGACCATTAAGATCCAATTGATAAAAAGCTAAATCTAGCCATCCATTGAACTTATAACCAGCCTTTTTTATTGCTCCCGAATAAACAAATCCGAAGTTTTTATGCATTGCAATGCTTTTTTCATTTTCCGCATCAATTCCAGCAATTAAGGTCATATATTCTCTTTCTTTTGCAATTGTAATTAATTCTTCCATTAAAGAGGACCCAATTCCATTTTTTCTATATTCCTTATCAACATACACAGAATGTTCAACTGAATATTTATAGGCAGGCCATGCCCTAAAGGGGCCAAATGTCGCAAATCCTACTACTTTATTATCTAGCTCGTAGACTAAAATTGGATAGCCATCAGCCTTTTTTTGTTCATACCAATCTATTCTATTTTCAAGGGTTACAGGTTTGTACGCATATACAGCTGTTGAATTAAGGATTGCATCATTATAAATATCTAAAATAAATGTTACATCTTTTTTCATTGCTTCCCTTATCATTGTTTTCTTCCTTTCATAATGATCTTTCTCTGTACCTTTCTTTCAACTGATCTACCTAATAAAAATAATAATACAAACTTATTTTTACAACCGAATTCTAGATTTTCGAAAACCATCAATTGCATTTAGTACCGCAGATAATATGAAGATAATTATCCCTCCACCAATTAACCACGTTTTAAATTCCTCTGGAGAAATTGTAAACACATTTGCCACATACGTAATGAATCCTTCGTTAAATAAATGAGGATTTACTACGATTACAATGAATACTATTGTTGCAGCTAGCTGTAGTATTGCATTCCCAATTGCCACTCTTTTCGTCCATTGTCCTTGCACTAACTTATAAAGAGATATACCTATTTCGAAAACAATCATAATTACAACGATTGGCCAGTACTGAAGTAAAACATCTTGATTAAAAGTTGGCGCGACAAACTTCAATCCATTTGCCGTACCATTATATACGCCAACAAGATAATTCGCATAAAAGTAAAGTGTAGCCCACACTGCCGTCCACATCAAACCTCCAAAAACTTCAAACTTTGAAATTGACTTTTTCTTTGGCACATACGAGATATTTTTCAAATCATCAGGTGTCCATTTTTTTAAACTTGTCGTCAACGGTTGGGTGCTTTTGTCTTTATCTGTTCTTTCTAAAATAGCAAATACAAGTGTCAACCAGAAAAATACATGGAGGCCTACTTCGACAATTTCCCCAATTCCTTTACCTATCAATTGTAAAATAACATTTAAAACTGCCTGATCACCAGTATAGCCTATAAAATTTTCTGCAACCATTGAAATGAGTGCGATAACAGCTGCAATTGGTATGATCATTTTTAATAATGTCGTATACACATCAAAATAACGTGGTCCAATTAAATGCATCGGTCTATCCAAATACCCATTAGCCAATGAAACTGGGCTCCCCAATTTTTCAAGGACACTCTTTACATCTTCCTCATTGTACTCATCAGGTAACATATCCTCTATTGTCGACCGTAGTTCAAGCGTAATATCTTCACGATTTTTTTCAGGTAATCTCTTCGCAACTTCATGGACATACATATCAATCAAACTCATTCTCGTCCTCCTCCTTTAATAGGTTATAAAGTTCTTTCGAATCCTTTATCCACTCCTTTTTCAATTGTAAAAATATCTCTAATCCATATTCACTTAAAACATAATACTTACGAGGTCTACTCTCCGTTTTATCCCAACTACTCGTCACTAGCTCCTGCTTTTCTAATCGGCGAAGTAGTGGATATAAAGTACTTTGATCTATCATGATTCCTGATTGCTCCAATAATTGGACAAGCGAATATCCATATTGTGGCGTTCTTAGTTGACTTAAAACCGCTAATGTCAATGTCCCTCTCCTTAGCTCAGTAATTAATGAATTTAATAAAGTATCCATTCACCCACCTCATTCCCATTACTATATGTCATACAGTATGTGTGTTATACTATGTATCGTACAGTATTATTGTGACAAAAACAATAATTTTCCAAAAAATATATACAATAAAAAGCACAAACTATATAATTTGCACTTTTCTAGCTAACTTAAATACCTATAACACTCTTAATTTTGTCCCTCTGGTAATAAAAAATCTCCCTTTTCTTTAAGAAATGGAGCAACACCTACAATTGCCTCAAAATTGATTACTCCATATACATGCGGGTATTCTTGACCGTTAGAAGCAAGTTCATATTTTATTTCTGCTTTTACTAGGGATGGATCAATTGTAAGTAATAATACATCTTCTTCATGACTGAAATGTGTTTCCGCAACTTTTAAAGCTTGGTCTAATAATGAACAATGAATGAACCCCTCTTCTTTAAGCGAGGCTTCATTAATCTCTCTAGTTGTTTTTGCGATTTCCCAATTTCTTTTTGTTATTACTTTTGTAATCATATCCATTCCCCCTATATCTTTATATAGAAAAAAAGAGGTTTTTCTGTTTATTACTAGAAAATCCTCTTTTTTATTTATTTTAATCCCTTAATTAATGGCGACGCTTCCCCACTATGGAAAATCCATAAATCATGAAGCGATCTCGTACATCCGACATACAATAATTTCGCATCATGTTTTGTATTTTTGTAATGTTCCTCATCAACGTCGATTAGAAGTACGGCATCAAATTCTAAACCTTTCGCCAAATATACAGGTACTACCGAAATACCACCTTCATATTTACTTTGATCTGCTTCAATGACATTAACAGTCAACCCTGCATTTGTTAACTTCTCATATATATCACGGCATTCATCATCTGTTCTTCCGATTACCGCAATTGTTTTCACATCTTCATTTTGCAAATGCTGTAATGTCTTTAAAACTTCAGTAAATTGGTCCTCTGCCGGAATTACTTTCACGCCTTCACCGCTACGGAAAACTGGAGTTGCGAGCCCCACTGGAATCTCTGCATTTTTAATTATTTCATTCGCGAATTCAATAATTTCTTTTGTAGAACGATAACTTCTCGTCAATTCATAATAACCTGTTTCTTGGAATACTTCCTTAAAAGCACCCCAGTCTTCAATTCCTTGATAATCATAAATCGCTTGAGATAAATCACCTAATATAGTGAAAGAATTACCTAGTGTAATTTCTTTTAATACATATACTTGGAATGGCGAGAAATCTTGCGCTTCATCAATAACGACGTGATGGAACTTTTGTCCAATTTCAATTCCTGTTATGCGATGTTGTATGTAAATTAAAGCTGGTAAGTCTTCTACATACACTTCTTTTTTACGACAATTCTTTTCTGTTTCTTGAACAAGTTCTTCAGGTAATACTTCGAGTATTTCTTTACTCTTTATCATTGAATTATATAGTGAAAGCGGGCTCATTTTCGGCCAAAAATTCATATATGTGTTCAATCTCTTTGTCGCTTCTTTTTTTAGTAATTTTTTCTCGTTTGTTTCTCCAAATTTTTTAAGCTCAATTTCAATCCAGCGCTTCATACGGCCGACTAAACGTTCTCTTCTTTTCTTTAATGGATAGTGTTTATATTCAACCTGCATCCATTTTTTAACGTCTTCCACTGGAATAACAGCTTTATCCCATGCCTCAAAATCTTTTGTTGGCACTAAATCTTTTTCAAATTGAATCATTCTTTCTTCAATAAACGACTTAAATTCCAGCGTGCCTTTCAATTTACCTAGCATAACCTTTTTTTCATCGCGATTAATTGAGAAAGCTTCTTTCAATTTTTCTTCTGTCTGCTTCAGTTTCACCGAGCCATCTAACGTACGTAATGCCCAATCTGGAAACGTTGTTTGACTAATATTTCCTACACCTAACTCAGGAAGTACACTTGAAATATAGTCTAAAAACAAACTGTTTGGAGCGAATACGATCATTCTCTCCGCTTCAAGTTGTTCACGATATTCATAAATTAAAAAAGCAAGGCGATGTAAAGCGATCGTTGTTTTTCCGCTCCCTGCAACCCCTTGAATTAATAACGGTAAGTTTCTTTCCGCACGAATAATATCATTTTGCTCCGATTGTATAGTCGAAACGATATCTTTCAATTTATTATCTTTATTCTCACCTAATCGATATAGAAGAAAATCATCAGCATGTGAGACATCCTCATTTCCTTTCACATATGTATCAACAACACGTTCTAGTTCTCTCTTTCGAATCGAAATGTTTCGTTTTAAATAAACATCGCCTTCTACTAATCCGTCTGGTGAATGATAAAATGCTAATTCTTCACCACCGGTAAATGAATAAAACATACTTGCGACAGGTGCACGCCAATCAATTACAATTGGTTTCATCGTATCTTTATCCGAAACACCTACTTTACCGATGTAAATCGGCATTACGTCTTCCTTGCCATCTTCCTGAAAGTCTAATCTTCCAAAATATGGCTCATGTACACCAATACGTAAGCTTTGTCTATTAGACTCCCTCATACTTTCAAGAATTTGCTCTTTAAAATCTTCTCCATAATAAACCGGGATTTTTTCAAGCTGTTCTAATTGATCATCCATCGTACTTAAAGTATCTTTCATTTTTTGTAACTCTTCGTCAAAAATGTTGTTCATTTGATGATTCCCTCCTGTCCGTTCCAATTTTTTCAGTCGAAATATAATTGTATTAAAAATCCATTCATAAAGTCAATAGTTTTAGTAAGAATTTTCTAAATTAAAAAAGAGTAGAGATTAATCCCTACTCTTCCTTACTTTAATTCGATATGCCAAACATTCATTTAATGTTGCCAATTCTTTATATTTTCGTTTTTGAAAATCATATGCTCCCCCAGGGAAGAATCCCATAATACTTAAACCAGCTTCAGCACATAGATTGCTAATCTCATCTACCGTATAACATCGTAAAGACTGTGTTACTACATCATTTGGATAATTAGGGTCCCACCAATGATCTAACATTCTTTCATTTATACTATCATATTCGTATTTTCGCATAGCTGCACTTAAGGACATTTCTTGTCCACTTACTTTTTTCCAATACAATGGTTGATAAATATCAATAAGTGCACATCCATCATCCTTCATCCAATCTTTAATCCGTTTTAATAGAATCAATTGCTCATCATCTGTTCCTACACCAAATCCGTCTAAATAACTAACAACATCAAACTTTTCTTCAAAGTTAATTTTATAAAAATCAGCGCAATGAATATCTATATTATTAGTAGAATGTTCTTTTGCAAACATAACTAACTCTTGTACAAGTTCAACCGTAGTCATTTTCACTTGTAACCTAGACATCGCCCTTGCAAATCTACCATTTCCTGCTCCTAGTTCTAACATCGTTTGAAATGGATGACCAACTTGTTCTTGAACTTCTTTAGCAACCTGCTCTAACCAGCTTTCTGTATTGATATCGTAATTCGACAGTTCGAATTGTTTTTGGTAAAATTCCTTCACATTTAATTCGTTCATTATTATTTTCCTCCTGCACTAGATTTTTCTGCTACAGGTGAGAAACTAAATTTCTGACACCCATGAAAAAAAACCATTCTTATTTCTCTATATTTACAATTCATCAAAATAATAAGAATTTTGAAAGTACCAATATAAAAAGCAGATAATGGTCGATTCCACTATCTGCTCTATAGCTGCTTTTATTTTCCTTGTTGATACTCCACCCAATCACCAGAAATGATAACTTTCTTTAGCATCTCTTTATCTTGAGCAATATACACAAATGCACGTATTTCTCTATCACCTAAATAAAGCGTTTCGGTGATTCGGTCATATAAATCACTCTCTGCATTACCTGTGTATTCTTCAAGTTCATCTAACTTTTGCAGAACATCATCATTTACTTCATAAACTTCTCCGTATACCTTTTCCCCATTTGAACAAATCATCGCAGGATACCCTTCGTATGTATCAAATAATTTACCATACGTCCATGCTTCGTCTGCGATGCATATTGCACCTTGCATAATATGAGCATTCGTTTGCTCTTTTCTTAACGTGCCATACACGAAAACGTGATGCATAAATCCCTATCCCCTTTATATGTCTCTACTTTCTAATTTGTAAATAAGCACGAATCATAAAGTAACTCACTTCATTTGGAAGTTGGTCCTTAATCGATTTCAGACCACCCTCTGCATTTTGCACGGCAGTTTCAATTAGAGCTTCATACTCTGCTGGAACAAAGCTATTCCAGTCTACTTCCATTCCATCTTCAAAGCAGCGAATTAAATGATTTTCAATTGTTTGTCTTGATAAGCTACGTTCTTTAGCAATTTCATCTAGATCAATGCCTTGTTTATACATTTCATACGTTTCTAAATGAGAATTCGCTGACGCTTTTCCTGATTTTTTACTCTCTGAAACAACTTCAGTCTTAATTGTTTCCGCATAGTTTGGGTTATCCTCAATAAAGTGCTGAACTGCTTGTAAGAAATGAGACCCGTACTTCACAAGTTTGTGTTCTCCGATTCCTTTTACAGTTAGGAGTTCGGAGTCACTTTGTGGCATTTTCGCACACATATCTTTTAACGTTTGGTCAGAGAAAATAACGAACGGCGGTACACCTTCTCCTTGTGCAATTTCTTTACGTACTTCACGAAGCACTTCAAATAAAGGATGATCTTGAACAATTTGTCTCGTTTCTACTCGTTCTTTGCGTAAAACATTCTCTTTACCAAGTAATACTTCTTTTCCTTTTTCCGTTACTTTTAATGTTGGATACGTACCATGTTCAACTGCAATTAACTCATCTGAAATTAAAAACTCAATAAACTCACTGACTTCTTTTACACTACGGTTTGATAAAAGACCGTACGTTGGCAAAGTATGAAAA
Organism: Bacillus sp. 05T21; assembly: GCF_056396785.1. Classification (NCBI taxonomy): domain Bacteria; kingdom Bacillati; phylum Bacillota; class Bacilli; order Caryophanales; family Bacillaceae; genus Bacillus; species Bacillus sp. 05T21. The sequence continues at coordinate 284,008 of NZ_JBFTMD010000004.1, forward strand.
TTAAATTCAATGACTTTCTTATTTTTAGATCCAGTTAATACTTGTGCAATCATTTGCTTTCCGAATCGTTGGTTCGTCCTAATCATACAAGATAGTACCATTTGGGATTCTCTCGTCACATCGATACTTTCACGGTCATCCGTACAATTACCGCAGCGACCACAATCTTCCTTCGGCTCTTCTCCGAAGTATTGCAAAATAAATGATTGTAAACATTGTTCTGTATGACAGTAATCGGTCATATTTTGGAGTTTTTCAAGCTCATTTGAAAAACGTGATTCTCCAGTTGATTGATCGATTAAAAAGCGTTGTACTTGCACATCTTGAGAAGAATATAACAAAATACATTCACTATCTAATCCATCACGACCAGCACGTCCTGCTTCTTGATAGTAACTTTCCATATTTTTTGGAAGTTGATAATGGATAACGTAACGTATATTCGATTTATCTATACCCATTCCAAATGCAGATGTTGCCACCATAACACTTATTTCATCTCGTAAAAAGAGTTCTTGCTGTTCATTTCGATCGTGGTCGCTCATACCAGCATGATATTTCGATACAGAAACTCCTGCTTTCCCTAAATCTTCATATAACTGATCGACAACTTTTCTTGTAGCTGCATATATAATCCCAGATTCCTTCTGATTTTGACGAATATAATCCGCTAAATAAGCATTACGATCCTGTCCTTTAATGACAGAGAATGATAAGTTCTCGCGCTCAAACGTTGTCATAATCGTGTTTTCTTGATTAATTCCAAGCGTGTTGCAAATATCTTCACGAACTTGTGGTGTTGCCGTAGCAGTTAACGCTAATACGAGCGGCTTTTCTGGAAGATAATCTAATATGCGATGTATATGTAAATAACTAGGACGGAAATCATGTCCCCACTGCGAAATACAGTGCGCCTCATCAATTGCAATCATCGGGATTTTCATATCGATAAGTTGATCAACAAATTCCATTGAATCAAGACGCTCAGGCGCCACATAAAGTAACTTATAATGGCCTTGTTTCGCTAATTGAATTCGTTGATTTGCTTCTGTAATAGAAATAGAACTATTAATATAAGTAGCTGAAATACCGTTTTGTACTAATGTATCTACTTGGTCTTTCATAAGTGAAATCAAAGGTGAAATAACTAATGTCGTTCCTTCTAATACTAATGCGGGAATTTGATAACAAATTGACTTACCACCACCCGTAGGCATAATACAGACTGTATCTTTCCCATCTAATACATTTTTAATTGTTTCATCTTGTCCTCTTCGGAATGACGAATAACCGAAATAAGACGCTAAAAGTTCTTGTGCTTTTGTAAACAAAAAAGAGTCACCTGCTTTTCTTTATCTTTCATCTATTCCCATTATATCATCAAACTGATTCTCGCCACTTTGAATTTTATAAGTATTTTAGTTCTATTTGCTTCCTACGTTTTCCAACATAAAAAAACAAATCTAGTACACAAGAAGAAAGAATTTCAAAATAAATATTCATTTAATTTACCTTCCTAGAATACTACTAATCGTATACATATGAATTTGAGGAGGTTAAATTATGAAGAGTCGTTACAATAATTCCAACAAACCTAAAGCGTCAAATAAACAACTCCAATTATCTAATAATGATGCGTGGAAATATGAATCATTTTATAAGTATCAGCCCTTATTTTCTTATAGCAAGCTTATGAATTTCCTTTCTCAACTTTTTAAACGTTAATACATGTGCCAAATATATATCATTCAAACAAATTTTCTCAACATATAACTTATAGACTTACTACAATACAGTTGTTACCATATATAATAATCTGTTAGATAAACCCCTTATGTTGACCTGCTGAAATTAGCAGGTCTTTTTTTATAATTATATATCGCGATATATCGTAGCCTGACTGAAAAGTCTTTTCTCCATTTTAGAACCCTATTCCGCTCTCCACAAATGATTATAATTCCAAAAAGCAAAATATAAATCCGCTACATTCATACAAGCAATTCATTTTTTCTCAATACACAAAGTGAATTTCATTTGTTACTATAAAAGTACTCTAGATGAGTTTTTGCTCATCAACATTATCTAGTTAAAGGGGTCTGCCGCGGGAAGCAGACCCCTTTAACTTTATTAAAAAGTACCCTTCTTATTTGGACACATTTACCAGGTTTTTTTGAAAGAATTTTATGTTAATATTACGTAGTCGAGTCCGACATCTCGACAATACCCTTTAGAGGTCCTGTAATTTCCCTTGCAGGACCTCTATTATTTTAAAATTCTTTTGATTTATATATATCATAAGTATATTTTTCATTCCCCTTCAACTTTCTCCTTTTCCAACTCTCAAAAAAACTCTTGGACACGTAACTTAAAAATAACGTTTATCATATTGTGAGATATACATGTTCAAAGGAGTGTAACTATTTATGTATACTTATTGGCAATCGTATTACTCCCCTTATCATATCACTAATGGAAACTTCGATTCATTTGTAAGAAATTACCGAGTTAGTAAAAACGAAAACTTTCTAAAAGGATATATGCGTTCTTTATGGGAACAACACGTTGCTTGGACACGATTAGCCATTATAGGCATCATCTTTAACTTACCCGACGTAAACGTTACCGTTGGACGTCTTCTACAAAATGCAACACACATGGGGCTATCACTTGAACCATTCTACGGAGAAAATGCAGTAAAAAAATATAGTGCATTAATTAAAGACCACTTAACAATCGCTGCTGATCTTGTTAAAGCCGCAAAAGCTGGTGATCAAAACGCAGCGGCCGCTATAGAAAAGAAATGGTACGCTAATGGAGACGAAATTGTTGAGTTTCTAACTAGTATCAATCCATATATAGAAAAAGAAGAATTTAGAAAAATGTTTTATGAGCATTTAGCGTTAACGAAAGCGGAAGCACTTGCCTTCCTAAATAAAGATTATGATGCCAGTGTAAAACTATACGATAAAATTGAAAAAGAAGCATTAGAAATGGCCGACATGATAACAGACGCAATCGTAAAACAATTTCCGCAAGTATTTCAATAAAAATAAGCCGATTTGAAAAAACAAATCGGCTTATTTAGCTTTCTATCAATGATATTTCACTACTCCTCTTTACATTTAACGTATATCGATATATTTTATTAATATCCGTTTTTTATAGGAGGAAATAGTTTGATTAACGCAATTGGTCTCGTATTTATTCTCACAAATAAGCACGAGAAAAAGAAGAAAGTTTATCTGAATGAAAAATTCGCATTAATAGACATTATTGATTCTAAAGAAGTATTTGATGATGAAGGTAACTCATTAGTAGAACTAACATGTAAATACAGCATATACTTAGACGAAAAATACTACTGTAAATCTCTCGATGATTATACTGGACAAGTATTCCCCTTCTTAAGCGCAAAAATAGGAAAGGGACTTCTTAGAAACTTAAATTATTACTTTTCTTACGTTGATGCCTATGATAAAAAACCACCTGTTAAAGAAATAAGACCGCTTATGAAACAAGTAACTAACAGATAACGGACAGTATTCAAAAAGAAAGCACCTAACTTCAGATGCTTTCTTTTTTTGAATCAGTAACTCTCTAACTTTCATCTCCTTCTAAATATATATACCCACGCATACTTTAAAATAAAAACATTGGAGGATTAGGCTGAATGAAATATTCAGAATCAATCGTAAGTAAACGGCTTCGAAAACTTAAAACAACTGGTATGTTTTTTATACTATTTTTAATCGCATGGATTGGATATACAAAATTCCTTTATGGAAATGGTTTTCTTCTAGAAAAGAAAAATTCAGTTGAAGTAATGAATACTAGCGTTACTGGAGAAATAGAAAAGAATTTCGATGTAAACTTACAAGGTTTTCGTAAAACGAACCTTGATACACTTATAGATGCTAGTAAAACCGATCCTAGCGAACTATCCTTAATTGAACTCATCAACACATCTTGTTCTAAAGATTGCATTGGCGAACCTTTAACTTACGTTAAATCAAACCACGGATATATCTTTTATAAGGAATCTAATGGTACTAATGTAGCTTTAAAGATTATAAAACAGGATTCATGGGAAATTGAAAAAAAATCTGTTCAAGATGGAATTTAAAAGGTTTATACACAAAAAGAGTACTTACTTCAAAGTACTCTTTTTAAAATATTACCACTTACGACATTTATCATCATCGTCGTCACGTTTACGATTGCGACGGCAATCATCACAATCACAGTCACGTTTACGTCTACAACCACAATCATCACAATCTCTGCGTCTACATCTTCCAAACATTAAATCATCCCAAAATCTATTACAATCTCTGCGTCTACAACCACAATTATTACACATGAATATGATTCCCCCCTAATATAAAATAGAATTCATCATATTCTATGTTTAAAAGGGTAAAAAGGCTTGTTTACTAGTCTATTTTAAATGTATTAATTTGGCATAATTTGAATCTATATTACTAATTTATCCCTATACTTCCTTCCGCGCTTCCACAGCCCCCTTCAATCTCTGCAACATATACCCAATTCCTCTACATCCCGCTAACGGATATGTGATGATTTCTTCTGGATATAACTTCGTCACTACTTTTTTATGCTTCTTCCCCGCAAGTAAGACGATCTCTTCAAACTGAAGTAAATCTTTATCAATCATCTGTTGTTTTAATTGTTCTATGCTAATAATCTCATTACTATTTGAATCAAATGCAAGATCATAATTTTCCTTTACAATATCATTTGGTCTTAAGAATCCATGCTTTGCTGATAATATAACCCAATTCTCAAAAAACTCAGTTGCATACGCCTGACATGCTTTTCCGAATGGACTAATATATACATCTTTTGCCTCTGCCTCTCCGTAATCTGAGTACTTATCCCAAATTTTCTTCTTTCCGCATGGAATTATGCATAACCTTTTCATCGTTATTTCTTACCTCGATTCTATATTTCTTATGAAATATCAATTTTCCAGTACATTTTTTTACAGAATACTATATACTAATCTTGAAAGATCAAATTACATTATATTCAATATTTGGTTTAATTTATTTCACAACAGTCTATTAAGCATATATATTATTACATAAACATACCGTACTAAAGTCACTTTCATACAGCATGCAAACACGTCATCCTTTAGTGAATTTGTAAAAATTTCATAAAATCAAGTACACTTAATCTCCCAATCGCTATTTAATAGCACAATATATAAATGTAGTATGAAAAGGAGGTGAACAACTATGAAAAATATACTCCCAGCATTATTAGCTTATATTATTGTTTGTATCATCGCGATTATCATTCCAGCATCTGACGGCTATAATACTATAGGTTGGAAATTCTTTGTTGGGCAAGCGTACGCAATACCTATTTTCATTATCGCTGCTATTATCACATTTTATATAAATAAGAAACGATCTTATGAATAAATGATAAGAAGGATAGCTATTGCTATCCTTTTTTATTTCCATCCAATAGGCTCTTCTGTAATTTTATAATAAAAAGGACAAGTAGCCAATATGACTACTTGTCCTTTCTTTTATCCATACTCAATAATATTAAGCTTGGAATGTTTCTGTTAATACAGGAACGATTTGTTTTTTACGAGATACAACACCTTTTAAAGTAGCTGTGTTGTTTTGTAATGTTACGTTGTAAGCTTTCTCAACAACGTTTGTTGCTTTACCAATCGCAAGACCAACAGAATCGTTAGTTAAGATATCAGTTACAACGAATAAGAATAGGTCTAAACCTTTTTCTTCTACTACTGCAGTGATAACTTTTTCAAGTTCCGCTTGGTGTACAAGAACGTCGTTTGTATCAACAGCGTTTACTTGTGCGATTTCAACTTTCGCGTTACCCATTTGGAATTCTTTAGCGTCAAGGGAGATTAATTGCTCCATTGTTTTTCCGCTTAAGTCAGCACCAGCTTTTAACATTTCTAAGCCGTAGCTATCTGCATCTACACCAGCGATTTCCGCTAATTCACGAGCTGCTGCTACGTCTTGTTCTGTGCAAGTTGGAGATTTGAATAGTAAAGAATCTGAAATGATTGCAGATAACATTAAACCAGCAACTTCTTTACGAATTGTAACGCCATTTTCTTTGTACATTTTGTTTAAGATTGTAGCTGTACATCCAACTGGCTCACAACGGTAATAAATAGGATCGCTTGTTTCAAAGTTAGCAATACGGTGATGGTCAATAACTTCTAACACACGAACAGATTCGATATCGTTAGCACTTTGTTGACGCTCGTTATGGTCAACTAAAATAACGTTGTCCACTTCGTTTGCTACTGTCTCAACAAAACGCGGTCCTTCTACTTTAAAAGAGTCTAACGCAAATTGAGTTTCACCGCTGATTTCGCCTAAACGTACAGGCTCAGCATTCATTCCTAATTCTTTTTTCAATTCTGCATAAGCAATCGCAGAACAAATTGCATCTGTATCTGGGTTTTTATGCCCGAAAACTAGTACTTTTTCCATGTTTTCCACCTCTTCATGAAAAGGATATCTTAAAGAAGCAAATATGACAATATTTAAAGCCGAATTTTTTATAAATAATTGTACTTTCTTCTATATTTTTCATAAAAAAGATCATCTAAAATGAATTAGATGATCAAAATGTATATTTAATTTAAAATAGTGTAGGAACTTGCACTACATTGTTAAACGCAAAATTGGAATTTAAACCATTATTCACAAGGTTCACATCAATAACTTGATAAAACGCATTTCCAGTGTCCGCAATCTCCCAAACAGCTAAAATAAGATGGTAGCCACTACGATCAGTTGGTACATTTGCTTCATGCGTTACTGTTGTCCCCGGTCTAACTCCGCCATCATTTTTCACATAGAACGGCACTAAATCTAAACTAGACCTTGTTAAAGGCATATTTGGATTCCAATCCTTCTTTGTAATGTAGTATTTCCATTCTTTCGTACTATGAGGAGCCGTTAATTTCCACTTGAATGTATTCGTCCCGCCGTTTAACGTAACTTTCTTCCACCTATCCACTGATTGAGCGTCTAAAGCAGGAAAATGACCAGCACCTGCAATTTGTCCATCAGAAGGTCCTAATTGCGGAAAGCCGCCTATTCCTTCTACACTTTGTGGTTCATATTGAACTGGACCGCAATTTACATTTACCCCTTGCTTACATAAAAAAGATCGGCTCGCTGGTGATTCTACATACCCATGAGCTGAAGCCTTTTCTGAAAATCCAAATGTTAATAATCCCGTAAGTAATATCCCACCACTTAACATAATCTTTTTCATCTTTTGTAAACTTGTCTTTTTCATTCTTTCATCCCCTTTCCAAAAATGAAACGAAAATAACTATAGTTGCCTAGTCATCTTCTCTACAACCATTATAAGTGGAAGGGCATTACTAAAAGAACCCTCTAAAAACTTTCTCAAATTCTTTTAGCTACAAAAATATCAATTCTTCACGCATTTTAATTACCAGTTATCAAATCTATTATTTATTTTGTCGTTTTACTGTTAAATACTTATAACACCGTCTGAAAATACAAACGGCGTTAAAGTAGTTAATAATTACTTACAATTATATATCACAGTGTAGCTTCGAAAAAAGTTTGATTACATTAACTCTATAAACCTAGATAAAATAATACAAAGAAAAAGTGTGTTTTGAAAAAGATTGATCTAAACATGCTTTAAATATACTCAATTAAACCATTCGTTTATAAATAAATTACGAAATTGGCAAAGGTAGTCTAGTTATCGAATAGCCCTCTTCCCCTCAGATTTGCGGAAACAGGCTCCTTTCCTATTTCACGTGCCCAGATAGATAACTGGCCGATATGGTGGATTTCATGGACAATGACATGACGTATTATCTCTCCGTGTGTACATTCAATGACTCGGCGCCTGATTGGGGCGTCTCTAGAGCTAATCGTTTCTTCATTGAAATCAGTTTCTGAAAGTTTCCGAGAATCCATTTCATTTGTCCAAGATGTCACAAATGGCTTCACTTTCTCGTGATATTGAGCTGAGAGATTTTTTACTTTTTGCAAGCTGGTATACTCTTCAAACAATGGCTCCTCAGGAACTGGCTCACCTCGCAAACCTAAGATCCACATATATTCCACATCTACAATGTGAAATAAAGTATGTAGGATACTGCCGAACCCACCGACCCGTTTCTTTAATAGTTCTTCATCCGGCATGTCTTCGCACAATGTAAACCATTCATCACGAACTTGCCAGTTATATTGAAACAGTTTCAACATCACAGCAACCTCCATCTTTTAGATTAACATTTAATATTCACCAAAAGACTTCAAAATTCCTATTTAAATAATACCTCTTATAAACCTATTAAAACCTTATACAAATTGGCCCTCAAATTGAACATTCAATATGAAGTTAATGAATGAAAAGAAAACCCCTATTATACAGGGGTTTATCAATCTTTTTATAAATCAATACTCAGACCTAATAACAACTTTGTGGTTTGAAAATATCCCTCTTTTTAAATAAAAATACTAAATCATTTTATAATAAATAACCGTTGCATCTAACTCACCATTCGGAGAAATTGCATACCCCGGTATTTTACCGGATTCTTGAAAGCCTAATGACTTGTACAATCTATTGGAAGAATCTCCTTCTCTAGTATCTAATACTAAAAGAGATCTGTTTTCTTGCTTTGCCCGTTCTTCTGCTTTTTGCATGAGTAAACGTCCAATACCATTACGTCTAAAGTTTGGATGAGTCATTAACTTGCAAATTTCAGCTCTATGTATCCCATTAGGCTTTGTAACTAAATGTAATTGAATACTCCCTGCCACTTCATTGTTTATTTTGGCAACATACAATATTACTTCTGGTGCTAATACCGTTTGCCAATAATTTGTTGCTTCTTTTTGTTCCAGTGGAGGTAAAAAACCAATTGACGCCTCATCATTTACTACAGTTTTCAACAGTTCAGAAAGCTCTTCAATGTCTTCATCAAGTCGTTTAATTTCTTCTATTACTATACTTCGCATTCCTTTTCCCCCTTTTGTTTCATTGTAACAATTTTTAAAGCAGGAATAATGAAATACTAAGATGAAATTATTAAATATATGATTTTTTAGAGAAAGGATACCTATATGAAATATATATTAGATAGGAAATATGCAAGAGAATTACTCCAGTGGGCATATGAACAAAACCCAGGTCCGTGGTTCGATCATTCACGTAATGTTGCCCTTGCAACTGAAAAGATAGTTGTTGAACTTATTAATAATGGGTACGACCTAGATGCTGATATAGCATACAACGCTGCCCTCCTGCATGACATAGGAAGATATAAAGGTTTTACTAAATCTGTTATTCATTCCTATGATGGTTATATGTATATGAATGATTTAGGGTATACAGGAAACGCCATTATATGTGTGACGCATTCATTTCCTTGCAAAAATGAGCATTTAGATATCGCGGCAGAGTGGAGCATTGTTCCTGATTTTATGGAAAGCCGATTAATTGAAATATTGAATGAAAACAGTGACTACGACTTATACAATAAGGTGATTACCCTTTGTGACGCACTTGCTGATGCGGATGGATTTACTACTCTTGAAAAAAGATTGATTTCAGTTTGTTTACGTCATGGCACAACCTCTCATACTTCTTTACATTGGAAGGGATTCTATGCAATTAAGAAAGAATTAGAATCTTTAATTGGTAAGAGCATATACACACTTCTCCCTAATATAGAGACATCGATTTATAAAAATATAGAATATTAAAATAAACATAACTTAAAAACGCTAAAATTTGTATGTATGATTCTAAAAAACTCTTTCAAAATTGGAGGGAATAATTATTAGTAAAATGGGATTTGACTTGATAGAACATAAAGGTAACTTTGATTTTGGATATGAAGATATTGCGGGTATATCTCGGAAATGTAAATTTTCTAATTGTTCGCATACAAATGAACCACACTGTGCAGTAAAAAAAGCTATCTCTGACGGCATACTTTCTGAAGAAATATTTAATAGTTATTATAGAGATTTAAACGAGCTACAATATGTTTCTAAACAGAGTAATAAAACAAAAGCTATCGATTATATGAAACAATTGAAACTCTTTCAAAAAAATTAGGCTAAACTAAAAAGCCCTCCTTAAAATAATATTTTCAAGGAGGGCTTTTTCTTGTTTAATGACTTTGGTGTTTCAATTCCACCAGACATTCTTGTACTAAGGTTACTGCCTGACTCATTGCAGCTCCCCCAGCAAACGCGGCTGAAACACCACAAGCTTCTAAAATTTCTTTATCAGAACATCCTTGGTCGATACAGCCCTTCGTATGATAAATCGTACAATATTCGTCTTGTGTTGCTAAACTAATCCCTAATGCAATGAGCTGCTTTTCTCTTTTAGTTAATGTACCCTCCTGAAAACATGCTTGTGTAAAAGCGTTATATGTTTCTGCAATTTCAGGGATTTGTTGCGTAAAATTCCCTATACCTTCTTTATAATCAAGTAATACATCATTTATAGAGCCATATTGTTGATTTTCCATCGTATATCCTCCATTCATTTTATTCACACTTACTTTAGTATGAGATAAAATGAAGGACATATACAAATATTTACTTTTAAAAATAGAATGAATTTTCAGTTTATTCAACTTTTAAATTTGCACATCTACAGTTTCAGCCCATTATCTACTGACACTTTTTCTTTAGAATTTTTCCTTTCAACCTCTTTACTTCTTTCTTCCCAAAATGTTAAACCTTCAATTCCCACATTTTTAGGATCAAACACTGGATCTTTCCCTTCTTTTTTCTGCGTTTCATAGTCTTTTAACACTTTTAATGCAGTTTTACTTAATAATAGAATCGCGATTAAGTTTAACCATGCCATACTACCGATTCCTAAATCTCCAAGATTCCATAAAAGCGACGCTGATTCTACACTACCGATGTAAACCATAATTAAAAATCCAATTTTTAAAACTGGCTTTAACCAACTATATTTGAGCCCACGATCTAAATAAGTAAGCGTCGTTTCAGCGATATAGTAATAAGCAAGCAAAGTTGTAAATGCAAAGAAGAAGATTGCGATTGAAATAAATATTGGACCAAATCCGGTCATAACAGTTTCAACTGCTTGTTGTGTATAGATTGGACCTGCATCTACATTTCCTATATTCTTTACAATAGCGCTTTTCCCTTCAGGTATTACATTATACATACCTGTTATTAAAATCATAAGCGCTGTCGCTGTACATACAACAATTGTATCGATATATACAGAAAACGCTTGAACTAACCCTTGCTTTGCAGGATGGGATACTTCAGCTGCAGCTGAACTATACGTCGCTTCTCCAACACCAGCAACATTTGAAAATACAGCACGTTTTACCCCCCATGCAATAGCTGCGCCGACGATGCCCCCAAACATTTCATTTACACCAAAAGCACTTGAGAAAATTAAAGCAAACATACTTGGAATTTCCGTTACATTCGCAATTAATACGATACATGTAACAATTACATAACCAATTGCCATAAATGGAACTAGCATTTGAGAAACGCCCGCAATTCTCTTTACGCCACCAAAAATGATAGCTGCTAATAATACGACTAACAATATACCAGTTATATATTTGCTAATACCATTAGAATTTTCAAATCCAACTGCGATACTACTCGATTGAATACCTGGTAATAAAACGCCATATGATAGTGTTACAACGACCGCTACAATGACCGCAAACCATTTCATTTTCAAGCCTTTCTCAATGAAATATGGCGTACCACCACGGTATTCATTGCCTACTTTACTTTTATATACTTGTGCTAATGTTGATTCAACAAATGCACTAGCTGCTCCTAATAATGCCATCACCCACATCCAAAATACAGCTCCAGGTCCGCCGAAAGCGATAGCTGTCGCTACTCCTGCGATATTACCAATTCCAACCCTACCTGATAACGCCAAACAAAATGCTTGAAAGGATGATATCCCAGTCTCCGAGCTCTTCCCTTCAAATAATAGTTTAATCATCTCCTTAAAATAGCGAATTTGTAAAAAACGAGTTGCAATTGTGAAATACACTCCTGCTCCTAATGCGAAAACAACTAAGCCAATACTCCAAACTTGCCCTACTAACCATTCTACTAACTGCTCCATCCAAATCCCCCTTATCATTCTTTTGAAAAAGCAATTTTATATATAAGAAAACGGACAACTATTATTAAACCTTCCAGTTGTCCGCATCTCTCATTATTTCATCCCTCTATTTATTAACAGTTAGACTCTCTATTACTTTATATTTACCCAAACACTTTTCACTTCTGTATAGTTATCAAGCGCATACGAACCTAACTCACGTCCGATACCAGATTGTTTATATCCACCAAATGGTGCAGCAGCATTTTCTAAGTTATAATCATTAATCCACACTGTTCCTGCCTTTAATTTATTGGCAACTTGATGCCCTATTTTAATATTTTGTGTCCATACACCCGCAGCAAGTCCATATGAAGAGCGATTTGCTCTTTCAATTACTTCTTCTGTCGAATCGAACGGGAGTACAACGACAACTGGTCCAAAAATTTCTTCCTTAACAATTGTCATATCGTCTGTAACATTTGTGAATACTGTTGGCTGTACAAAATAACCTTTTTCAAATGCACGTTCACCGCCAGCTGCAACAGTAGCACCTTCAGCTCTTCCTTGTTCAATGTAATTTAGCACACGCTCTTGTTGTTTTTTAGATACGAGCGGTCCCATTTCAGTTTCCGCCTCCATACCTGCTCCAAGCTTCACGTTATTTGCCATTTTCACAAGTTCATTTACGACTGTTTCATAATGCTTTCGATGAACGAAAACTCGAGATCCTGCGCTACAATTTTGACCATGATTATACATAATTCCTTGGAACGCACCGTTAATCGCTTCTTCTAAGTCAGCGTCTTCTAAAATGATGTTTGGTGACTTACCACCAAGTTCTAACGTTACATGTTTAATTGTTTCTGCAGATTGACGCATAATATATTTCCCTGTAACTGTTGAACCTGTGAAAGCTACTTTATCAATATCATGATGGTTTACAATTGCCGATCCTGCTTCAGGACCGAAACCTGGTACAAAGTTTACGACACCGTTTGGAAAACCAGCTTCTTTAAAAAGCTTCGCTGTATATAGTAAAGATAAAGGTGTTTGCTCTGCTGGTTTTAATACAATCGTACAACCCGTCGCAAGAGCGGCTCCCATTTTCCAAGAAGACATAACGAGCGGAAAATTCCACGGGATAATTTGACCTACAACGCCAACCGGTTCATGGCGTGTGTAATTTAAATAATCTTTTGAAATTGGAATGGTTTGCCCAATAATTTTTGTAGCCCATCCCGCGTAATAGCGGTAATTTTCTACAGTCGCTGAAATATCATCATCAAGTGCTACTTGATATGGTTTTCCATTATCTAAAGCTTCCAGCTGTGCTAATTCTTCTCTATGCTCTTCAATTAAATCTGCTAATTTATAAATAAGGTGTGCTCTTTCAGCAGTAGTCATCTCTGCCCACGGGCCTGATTCAAAAGCAAATCTTGCCGCTTTTACTGCGACATCAACATCTTCTTCTTGCGCTTCACATACGACTGCTAGAACATCTTCTGTTGCTGGATTGTATGTTTCAAACGTCTTTCCACTTATTGAAGAAACAAATTCACCATTAATAAACATTTTAATTTCTTCATTTAAAAACGCTTTCACTTTTGGTTTCAGCTCAATGTTTGTCGTTAACATATATACTCTCCTCCTTATTTAAACAGCTGCATGAGCTGCAATTTCTGATAAAATCGTTTGAAGCTTTTGATCTTCTTCTTCAGTTAATCCTAATCTCGGATAACGTGAAGGTCCTCCGACTTGCCCATGTAATTCCATTGAGCGTTTAACAATTTGTACATATTTCCCTGATCCTTCAAGAAACTCGCAAAGAGGTAAAATAGCATCGTTTATTTCCCATGCTTTTTCTAATTCACCATTTTGAAAATGCTCATACATTTTCGTAACGAGTTCTGGAACGATATTTCCTGCTACTGAAACCCATCCCGATGCACCAACTAAATAAGATTCCATAACTAAATCTTCAGATCCACAGAAGACTTGGAAAGCCCCTTCGCCTTGTCTTACTAAATCTCTCGCTTTTCGAATATCTCCGCTAGATTCTTTAATATGTGTAACATTTTCACATTCTTTTCCAATACGGAGCATTAGCTCTGTACTCATATCAACACCAGAAGTAAATGGGTTATTGTATAGCATAATTGGTATATTTACAGCGTTTGAGATTTCCTTGAAATGAAAATAGATTTCCTCTTCCTTCGGTTTACAATAGTAAGAGTTTATAATTAACGCACAATCCGCTCCGTGCGCTTCTGCATGTTTCGTATACTCAATCGTTTCTTTCGTCGTTTCTGCAGCAGTTCCAACAATGACAGGAATACGGCCATCAACTTCTTTTAATACTGCTTCTACCATGTTAAATCGTTCTTCTTTTGATAAACTAACAAATTCCCCTGTACTTCCATTAATAATAATTCCAGCTACTTTTCGCTCAATAAAGTAATTTACGTTTTGTTTTACACCTTTCCAATCAATCTCTTGAAACTCATCCATTGGTGTTATTAATACTGGAAATGCCCCTTTAATATTTTGCATCTTTATCTCTCCCTTTAACATATTATTTTAATAAGAAACCTGTTGGAAACGGATCGGTAGGATCTAATATAAATGTTTGCATACCTGTAATAAACCCTCTACTTTCAAATCGAAAAATGTATCCGAGTTCTTCTTTCTTCACTTTTTCTACTGTTATAAAGCTATTAAAAATACTTTCATTTTTAATAGCTTTATCCGCTATATATTCATTTTTAGATAAAGCATGAACATAAGACACAATAGTAGTAACAAAACCTGGTGAACGTACTATAAAGTTATCTTCATGAAATGTAATCGACTTTATATGGTTCTTTTCTTTTTGCATAGAATCTACTAAAATAAGTCTTTTTATTAATGACTGTTTTTGTATATTTTGAAGTGTAGCTTCACCCCATTTTTTTAATTTAGAGATGTTTTCAATACTGATTTCTGGCGAATACGTATCCTTTTCTACAACTGCATATACTTTATCTGCCTGTATGAGAGAGTAACTTATATTACCAACCTTTAAATTGTTCTCAATCATATAACATAGTTTGCTTTCAAACGAAACAGATACAACTTCATCATTCTCTACATATGCATCGACTGAAAATATTCCAGATAGCGTTTCGATTTTGTATTGATTAGACTCTCTCTTTTTTAAATACCCGCTTTCTAGCAACATCGTTATAACTGCGACAATCCCTCCGTAATGAAGAGGAATAGATCCTTCATGATTAAAAAACAATACAGCTGCATCCACTTCATTATGAATAGAAGGAACGACAATACATCCGTTTAAACCGATAAAACCACGTGGTTCATTTAATAAAAGCTTCATTTCCTCTGCTAACTCACCTGAAAATTGTTCGTTTAATTGCTCCAAACTGTAGTAGTATTTACATGGTACGTCTTTCATTACACGAAATGCCTCGCCATTTACGTGTACTTCTACTGCTGTATACATTTTTTGAATGTTCATTTTACATCCTCCGTTTCATGTTCCATCGGCGGAATTAGCAAAAAGCCTTCTTTAAGTGGATCCTTTTCATTGTAAAAAAATCTATGCATACCCATAAGCCAAGCTGATCCCGTAATTTTCGTTACTACAGCTTCAATATTTTCTACATATGTTGTATTCATAACACACCCTTTAAATAAAGAACCTACAATACTCTCATGAACAAATTCTTCATCGATATCAATTTTTTTATGAGCATATAATACAGCTAACTTCGCTGATGTTCCTGTGCCGCATGGAGATCGATCAATTCCTCCTGGCGGAACAACAACTGTATTTTTCACATGCGCACTTTCATGAGTAGGATCTGTATAAAATTCAACATGTGTTAATCCTCTTATAAACGAATACTCTGGATGAATGATTTCAAACTTCTCATTAATTGTATTTCTAATATGAATCGCCTTATCAATGATTGTAGATGCGTTTTCTGGTACTAACTCTAAACCTACTGATTTCGCATCGATAATGGCATAAAAATTCCCTCCATACGCAATATCCGCCTCTACAGTTCCAATTTCTTCGACGTGTACAGAAATATTTTTCAGTAAAAAAGCTGGTATGTTACAGAAGGAGACTTCTTTCGCTTTCCCATCTTGAACAGAAATATCTACTTCAACTAAGCCAGCTGGTGTATCTAGCTTTAAAGAAGTAACCGGTTCAATTACTGGAATTAAACCTGATTCAACTAAAGCTGTACATACACCGATTGTATCGTGGCCACACATCGGCAAATATCCACCTGTCTCTATGTATATAACACCTATATCAGCTTCAGGATGACACGGATCTGTTAATAATGCCCCTGACATTACATCATGACCACGAGGTTCATTCATTAACAATTTCCGAATCCAGTCATACTCTCTTTTCATATGTAACATCTTCTCTGCCATCGTCTCTCCAATTAACTTAGGAAGTCCGCTAATTAATGTCCTCGTTGGATTCCCGCCTGTATGTGTATCAATTGTCGTAAAGACTCTTTGTGACCTCATCCGTTTAACACCCTTTCTGTAAAACGACTCAAACGAAGTGGTTCAATAGGAATGATTGTTTCTTTTTCATTTAATAACTCTTCAATCACTTTCCCAGTAACTGCCGCAAGACTAATTCCATCACCTTCATGTCCTGCTGCAATAAAATAATTCGGAATATGTTCCACTCGTGAAATTATCGGCAAATGATCTTCTGTCCACGGGCGTAATCCAGCATATGAACGAATCACCATCATATCTGCCATTTTCGGATAAAAACGAATTGCTCTATTCGCAATACATTTAATAACCTCGTTATTTATCTTCGTATGAAAACCTACAAACTCTCTACTACTACCAATTAAAAAATTTTGGCTTTCTGTCGGTTCAAATACAAGTGCCACCCCATACTTTTCAGTTAAAGCATCCACTTTTCGTTTTCCACCAAATTTAGAAATTAAATAACCAAATTCCATTACTTTACGGCAGCCAATGTGTTGTTGCCTTGAAGCTACAATAATATGTCCCTTTCTCGGTTCAATTGGGATATTCACATCTAACATTTGTCCGATTTTAGGAGCCCACACACCGGCTGCGTTCACCACTTGTTTCGCAGTAAACGTTCCATTTGTCGTTTCTACAATAAAGGAACCGTCTATATCTCTTTTCACTTCTTTAACTTCTGTATGATTAAAAGCTTTCGTACCAAATTTCTTCGATTCTGCAAGAAGTGAAAAAGCAAGAAGATATGGATTTACAGTTGAATCCGTTGCACATTCTAAACCGCCTAATAAATCATCTGCAAAAAATGGTGATTCTTCTTTTATATCTTGCCTATCAAGCATTCGAAATGGTAAACCAGCCTCTTTTTGACGATTTACCCATTGCTGCGCTGCCTCCATCTCTTCGTCTGATTCACAAACGAGAATGCTTCCTGGCGCTCTATATTCAAATGAGTGCTCCAATTCTTCACTTAATTCAGTTACTAAATTTTGACTTACTAACGACATTTGACTATCAAACCCTGGGTCTTTATCAATCGCCAAAATGTTCCCGTCACACCGTGAAGACGTTCCACTGACAAATTCCCCTTTTTCAATGATTGTTACGTCTCTTCCGTATTTTGATGTGTAATAAGCGATAGAACATCCTATAATACCACCGCCTATTATTAAAACGTCACAGTGTCTCACATAGCACCCCTCCTTCCTCCTAAATCTCTCACTTTCTATTTATGCAATTGGTGTGCCAACTCTACATACAGAACTATTTATATGAAATAATTTTTATTTGTAAAAATATTTTAAATTTATCGTAAATAGGTGTATTATTTTTTTATCACTGTCCAAATTTTTATACATAATAGGAGGGCAATATGGCATTTTCATTCCCAACAATAAAAGAGTTAATAAAAATTTTGTCAATTGATTGTACAAGTATCGTTAAGCGCATGAAACAGGTAGGTGAAAAATTTTATTACCTCCATTCACCTACTGAGGAATGGAGGTGCGCAGTTATATATGAAGATGACTCTTTCACTACTTTAATCGACGCATTTTCTCATGAACTAGCCGTTGTCATCATTAAAGAAAATCAAGAGCCTTTATGCTGTATAACTGCTCAGCAAGTGATTCCTTTTCTTTATAAGTATTACAATGAACTACTAGCTTTTTATAACACTGTTATTCAAACGTCTGATTCTTCTGTTACAGTCATCGACGATAAAGAATGCGTTCGTACTTGGACAGATGGCGCTGAAAAGATTTTTTCAGTGAACCATAATGAAATTATCGGACAACCCATCACCCGTTTTTTTGATTATAAAGATTTAGAAATTCTGCAATCATTACATGACGGAAAAAGCATAATTGCTCAGTTCCATCAGCCACGTCCAGATTTGTTCGTATTAATTAATTCAAACCCAGTTTATTGCAACGATAAAATTATTGGAGCAGTCGTTTCAGAAACGGATGTTACAAATCAAGTCGTATTAAATGAAAAACTATTTAATATGTCGCATGAAATGCACCGTTTAGAACAAGAAGTAGCAAAATATAAAGATACATCCGATCCTTTCCTTGCGATGAATGGAAAAAGCCCTGTTATACAAAGAACGATTCAATTAGCTAGAAAGGTTTGTTCAGTGAAATCCACGGTTTTAATACTCGGAGAAAGCGGAGTTGGAAAAGAAGTGTTTGCGAAAGCAATTCATGAAGCAAGCGAAACAGCAAATGCCCCTTTCATTTCAATTAACTGCGGCGCAATCCCAGAAGCGTTATTTGAAAGTGAATTATTTGGTTACGAACGTGGGGCTTTTTCTGGTGCAAATAGTAAAGGTAAGAAAGGTAAAATAGAACTTGCACAAGGCGGTACTTTATTCCTCGATGAAATAGGCGAAATGCCGCTCGATATGCAAGTGAAACTTTTGCGTGTACTGCAGGAACGAAAGTATTACCGAGTTGGTGGAGAAAAAGAAATCAATATTGATTTCCGTATTATCGCTGCTACAAACCGTGATTTACAAGAAGAAATGAGAAAAGGAACTTTCCGAGAAGATTTATACTATCGCTTAAATGTAGTTAGCTTGCTTATTCCACCGCTGCGCGAAAGACGAGAGGATATTATCGAATTGACGTACTCCTTTTTAAACGATTTTTCAATAAACTATAACAGGCCTATTCGAGACTTACCTTCAAATATTATGCATGAACTACTTCATTACAATTGGCCTGGTAATATTCGCGAGCTCCGAAACGTAGTTGAAAGACTCGTCGTATTTGCGACAGACGGCATTATTAAACAAGAATATTTACCATTTCATACAAATGAAACTTTAGACAATCATACAGCTCACTCCCTATTACTCAGCAACAATAATACGATTCTTTCTTTACAAGAAGAAATGGATGAGCACGAGAAAAAGGTAATTGAAAGAGCTTTACGCATTTTAGATGGTAATAAATTAGAATGTGCGAAACAACTTGGCGTAACGAGGGCCACTTTATATAATCGTTTAAAAAGACTGGGGTTACAATAATCCCTCTCCTCCTCTATATTGGCATAGTTTTTGCATAATAATTTATGTAAAAACTATGCCAATATAGAGGAGGAATACATATGACGAATAAAGAGAACTTAATTGTTTGTCGTTGTGAAGAAGTTACATACGGACAACTTCAATCGACAATTGTTGAATATAATTGCTCGGCAAGAGAATTAAAACTAAGAACACGTGCTGGCATGGGATTTTGTAGTGGTCGCACATGTAGAATGATGATAGATCGAATGATTGAAAGTACAAACCCTGACATAACTCCTAATGAAATTCCATTAAAATATCAGCCACCCGTGCGTGCAGTTACTTTTGGAGCGGTAGGTGAAAATCATGAGTAGAATTACAAATCACCCTATTTTAGGTAGTTTAAATAATAGTGAACGCATCACTTTTCAATTTAACGGTCAACAATACGAAGCATATGAACATGAAACGATAGCGGCCGCTCTACTTGCAAACGGAATAAGAACGTTAAGAGTGCATGAAGATAGCGGAACTCCGCGAGGTATTTATTGTAATATCGGGCATTGTTCTGAATGCCGCGTGACTGTAAACAATCAAACGAACGTACGAGCTTGCTTAACTGTAGTTGAAAACGATATGGTTGTTGACAGCGGAAAACAGCATCCAAATATCGTGAGAGAGATGGTGAAAAAGCGATGATCGATGTAATTATTATTGGCGCAGGACCAGCAGGATTATCAGCGTCTATCTCTTGTGCCCATTTTGGACTTAACGTACTTGTTATTGATGAATTTATGAAGCCGGGCGGGAGATTGTTAGGTCAGTTGCATCAAGAGCCTACTGGGGAATGGTGGAACGGAATAGAAGAATCAAAGCACCTTCATGAAGAAGCAAAATCCCTTTCAGTCGATATTCGGTGCGGTGTTTCCGTATATAACTTAGATGAAGATGAGGGGTCTTGGTTCGTGCATACAAATATCGGTACGTTAGAAGCACCGTTCGTACTAATTGCTACTGGGGCTGCTGAGTATTCCATTCCCCTTCCTGGCTGGACACTTCCAGGAGTTATGTCAATTGGAGCAGCTCAAGTTATGACAAATGTTCACCGCGTTCAAGTTGGTAAAAAAGGAATCATTATCGGTGCTAATATTTTGTCATTCGCTATTTTAAATGAATTACAATTAGCTGGAATTAAAGTAGAACATATTGTACTTCCCGAAAAAAGCGAATTAAGCCAAAAGGCCGGTGAACCAGAAGAAGTTTTAAACTCACTCTTAAATGCGGCTCACCTCGCCCCATCTCCCTTCCTACGTATAGGTAGCCGTTTTATGAAATATGATTGGATTCGAAAAGCTGGATTAACATTTTATCCAAATAGCGGCATGAAAATAAACGGGACGCCGCTTCATCTTCGTAAAGCTGCACTTGAGATTATCGGAGCGGAACAAGTTGAAGGTGTTCGTGTTGCTAACATTGATTCTAAGGGAAATATTATTAATGGATCAGAAAAGATATATGAGGCAGACTTCGTTTGTATAGCCGGAGCTTTGTATCCTCTTGCTGAGCTTGCCGCTGTAGCAGGATGCCCTTTCCATTACATTCCAGAATTAGGCGGACATGTTCCACTTCATTCAGAAGAAATGGAAACCCCTCTTCCAGGTTTATTTGTAGCTGGAAATATTACTGGAATTGAAAGCGGGAAAATCGCGATGGCGCAAGGAACGGTTGCTGGATATTCAATCGTAAAACAAGCTAATAAAACATCTAATTCGGTTGAACAACACTTGCAACAAGCAATTCAAAATGTCCACACTGTGCGTCAACAAGCTGCGATTCAGTTTAATCCGATGGTTGATGTTGGTAGACAAAAGATGAATGAGATTTGGCGTGATTTTCAATCATTTGAAGAAAATCAACAAATGAAAGCGTGAAATACTAGCATATAAAAAAGGTGGTAGATTCATTTCCACCGCCTTTTTTATAATTTTCGTACTACATCTAGTATTTCTGTTACGTCAATTACAGGAACCAAAGGTATTACCTATTTTTCATTCCGACTAAAACTTTCGATATCGAAATCCATAAATTTATAAACATTAAAATTCCGCAAATATCAGCGACAATTACATACAATCCTATAAATTGGTTTTCAAAGTGGAACAACGGAGTGTAATAAATGGCCATAATTAAGGATATAACCATTGAAAAAAGAAGCAGTTTTTTCCTAGTTATCATATAAATACAATACAAAAACGTATAATAGGCCCAAAATTGCGCAGCATACCATGCATGAGATAGTCGAATACCTGTTTTCGTGTGCAAAGTTGTTAAAACCAGTATGTATATTACAAGTAATGCAATTACTGGTGCAAATCTAACAAATTGCAAAAGATTTATTAAAAAGCGTTTTTTTGAACTTAGGTGATTTACTTCGTATTTAAACATCTGTTTCGTTATATAATTAACAAAAAATATTAATCCTACACTAATAGCTAACATAAAAAACATCATTACTACGCCTTCTTTTCTAATGTATTAATCAACTGTATTTTAAAAATCAATAGGACTTAACCTAATAAAAATTACACCAACTAAAATTTTCACTAAACCATCTATTACAAAAAATACATCTAGATTTACGTTGGTAATGATTAATCCTATGAATGAATTGAATATTAAAATAATGGACAGCAAAAACATCATTCTTCTACCTCGCTTTGAATAATAAAATATAAGATTTCTGAAATATCATATCAAATATAGCTGTGATTTATTTGTCACAATTCGTCGAATAGATAAATAAAAGTCGTTTTATGTCAAAAATATTTTTTATTTGGATAGCCAACTTTGAATTAGGTAGATAAAATGATGCAAATACTAAATTGAAGACACTTGAAATACTGGATTTTATTCTAAAAGAAGAAACATACTAACAATATTAATCCAAATAAAAAACTGTTAGAGCATACAGCTCTAACAGTTTTATTGTTCATTATTATTAAATTTCGCTAATGCGTAGATGCCTTCTTCATCATCTAATTCAAGTTGTAATCTTGCTGCAAATGAATTGACGTTGTATTCTCGATCAAGCAACAAGCGTAGTGCTTCGATTAAGTTTGCTTGAATTAAAATTTGCTGGCGACCATTTACCTCTACTTCTGCAGAGAAACCGTAGTCATCATCATACATTAGTTCAACTGAAACTTCTTCTGGACCAACTTGTCTTTTTTCAGCGATATATACGCAAAGCGCATTTATAAGCTCTTGTTCAGAAATTTTTATTGTTTCCATGCTACTTCATCTGCCTTTTTCTTACGTTGATCTTTGAAGTATTTAAATGCACGAACTGCTAACATTACGATACCAGCCATTAATAACATATTTACCATAAACGCTAATACAGAACCAAGAGCTCCCATATTTGCAAATAAGCTACCCATTAGTAAACCACCAAGACCACCTAGTAATAAACCTTTCATAAAGCCACCTTTATTACTTTTTGGCGCTGTGTTTGTTGCTTTTGTTTTTGAATCAGTTGTCGTTTTTTGTGAATTCACATTAGAATCTTTTTTGTTTAAATCAACTTTTGACTTTTGACCTGAACTTGGTGTATATGATTTTTTACCAGATTTGTAACTTTTCGCTGCCGCATGATCTACGAACATAAAGCTACTAGCCCCAAAGATAACCATGAATGCTGTCATTACTGCTACAAGTTTTTTCAACATATTATATCCATTCTCCTTTTATATAGATATATGTGAAATCTACCTTTCTAGTAAATTCAGAATGATAGATTTGTTTTAAAACCATTTTAAAGGTTCTTATGAACTTATTATATGAACTTTTGTCGAAATATGCAAGCATTATTTACTTACGACAATTTCCTGACATAGGAAAAATTAAGCAAAACGGAATTGACTTTAAATGAAACAAAACATATTATAAGTTCATAAGAACTTTTTATAATTTTGGAGGTGAAAAGATGGAAACATTTCATCTCACACGAAACGAAATGGCAACGCTCCTTCTATCACTAAGAGGATGGAATACGAAGAAGCCTCTCGGCATTTTACAAGAAGCTTGGGCAAAGTCACATAAAAAAGATATTGAAAGCGGACAAAGCGTTACTGCTTTTATTACAACCGCACTTTCACCTATTTTTGAAAAATTGATTAAGATTGACGATACGGATGTCGGTTTTTCTTTAAATGAAATAGTTGCGCTTGGCAATCAGATTGAAAATACGAGCTTCTCTGTAACTGCTATGCAAAACTGGGTGAAACGAGATATAAAAGAAATGATTGGCTCCCCTCAAAAAGGGAAGAAATACTCAATCGAACAAGCAGCATTACTATTCATTGTCGAAGATTTAAAAACAGCGCTTGATTTTGAATCTATTCGCAAACTATTACGACTCATCGTAAATGACCCGGCCGATCGAAGTGATGATTTAATTAACCCTCTTCATTTATATGTAGCTTATTCTTCTTTATTTGAAGAACTGAATCAAGGGAATTGCTTACAACTAAATGCTACAGATACAGTTCATACGATCGAAAATATCGTAAAAGAAAAAGCTGATAAAATAGCAAGTAAGTTCGATCAAATTAATAACGAACAACGCGAAGCAATTCGTAACGCTATTATTATCGCCACACTTTCTGTACATACCGCTTATGTACAAATGCTAGCGAAACGATATGTGACAGCAACATTATTTTTACAAAATTTAGATGTGAAACCTTAAAAAACAGGAGCAGATTTGCTCCTGTTTTTTTATATCAATATATCTTTTGTACTATTAAGCTCACATGAAATTCGAAATTGCCCTTCATGAACTTTTTCGGTGACTAAAAAAGTTTTATGTAGACACCTTTATTCTCACTAATATATGAGAAATTTTTAATAATCTTTTCATTATCTCTTCATGAAAACATGGCTTATATCCTTTACTATAATACTTATGAGAGACATAAAAGAATTGAAATGGCAATCCCCTATATAAATAAGGTATAATCTACATATAGTGAACCTTTTATGTTGTTAAATAAAGGGGCTTATATTCAAAATTCATAAATTAGAAGGTGCAACAATGTTAAGTAGTTTTATTCACTCAGTATTAACGTTTTTTGAAGGATTAGGTTATTGGGGCATTATGCTCGGACTTATGATTGAAATTATTCCAAGTGAGATTGTCCTTGCTTATGCGGGATACTTAGTATTCAATGGTAGTATCTCATTTGTAGGCGCAGTTATATTCGGTACAATTGGTGGTGTTATTGCCCAAATCTTTGTTTACTGGATTGGTCGATATGGTGGTCGCCCTGTATTAGAACGTTACGGTAAGTATATTTTCATACATAAAAAACAAATGGATGCTGCTGAAGATTGGTTTAATCGTTACGGAACTGGCGTAATTTTCACTGCACGTTTCATTCCTATCGTTCGTCATGCGATATCAATTCCTGCTGGTATTACAAAAATGCCATTACTACGTTTCACTACATTAACAGCACTTGCGATCATCCCTTGGTCTATCATTTTCATTTATTTAGGTGAGAAACTAGGTGAAAATTGGGAGAATATTAACGATATTGCTGGACCGTATGTGAAATCGTTCGCTATCGGTGGCGTTGTACTTATACTTTTATATTTCGTAATAAAAAAGTGGACAAAAAAACGTAAAAATCTTGCTTAAGATTATAATAAAAACCGCTATAAATTCATTAAGAATTATAGCGGTTTTTATTATCGGCTTGATCATGTATTAGAAATTGTATTATTTCTTTTTTATGCTTTAAGTCATGCTCGATAAGTGATGAAAAATAATTATTTAACCTCAATTTTTTCGTGCCAAATTGATTGTCATTATTAAAATTCCGAGCAGGAATTCGCTCAATTTGGTCTACTAATTGTTTACGAGTAAAGCTAAATTGATCTATTAGTTCTTCTTTTGAAATACCAGACCTTGCATATTTTATTGCACCCTTATTCATTTCCTCAACATCTGTTGGAACGATAGGTACAGATTTCCCGCTTACAAAATATGAAATTCTATACTTCATTAGAAACTCATCCCAAACAATAAAATGTGAAATTACATCCGCAATTGCCCATGAACCTTTTTTAAATGGTTGAAACCATATATCCTCCGATATTCCATTCAATGTTTGGCACCATTCTATTAGATTTAACTTTTCTTCCAGAATTCTTCCTTTCTCCATAATGCACTCCTCTTCCACACAAATAATTCATTCATATTAATGATTTCTAGACATTTCATTAAAACCCTCCAGTTTAAGATTTACTTGGATAAGTTACAATTCATTTGTAATTTCGTATAGTAACTCAAAAAGGAGTGATCCCCCTATGCATTGGCAGCAAAAAGTACCATACTTAATCGGACGCCCTGTTGGTGTTTCTCTTATTAATGGGCAAGGAACTTCCGGCGTTTTATGCGGCGTTCAAAATAATCAATTATTTGTTTACGAATACCTTTACCAAGCCCAGTTCGCCATGAAACATTATGAATTTAGACAAATTCAGGATATACACGCCTTCCCAAATTGCCCACACCAAAATCCTCTATACTAAAAAACAGGAACGGCTTTATTGCCATTCCTGTTTCTATTGTTTATGCATTATTTTTCAGAGTAAAACTTCTGCACTGCTTCATCAAAATAGATCCATCCTTTCCAGCCTAAATGAATCGTATCTTTTAAGAAATACTTATCATATTCATGGCTAGAAAAATCGACTACTGGGTATCCTGCTTTCTCGACTTGATCGCCAACCTTATTATAATACACATCACGACGTTCTTTCGGGAAACCAGCGTAATCATACCACGGTCCGTTTACAGGCACAGAAATAAAGAGTGGTTTTACATTTTTTTCTTTGAAAAGATCTAAAACAATTTGTAAGTCATCATATTCTGGTGAATCATCATAGGATTCATTTGCTCTAAAGTTTTTTAAACCTTTTAATTTTTTCTTTAAATTATGTTTATAATAATATGGATTTTCAATTCCGAATGTATTTGTTGTGGATCCTACTTTACCTTCTTGTTCCGCATGTTTACGTGCATCTTCCCAAGAAAGCGAACGTAATCCCATATTTGTTTCCTCTTTCATCGGTTCGATCTTAAATAGAGAGTTAAATAAATCTCGATGATCTAAAATGTTCCGGTACATATACGCTAGCGGTTTAGCTAGTCCAGCTTTTATGTTATGTTTTGTATCGTTATATACAATACTTTCTAGCGAACTACTTAATATCGCATCCTTACGAACAACTTTATAATCTAGTAAACGTTTCGCGATTTTTTTCTTCATTTCAGGCTTTATTTCGTCATTAAAAATAAAGTGATAGGCTTGTTGTTTGGAGAAATTATTTGTAAAATCCCCTTGTGATACACCGGTTTTTGTAAACCATTGTGGTGAAAGAACAAAGACTACCTTTTTACCTTCTAATTCATCCATTGTAGACGTCATATTTAATATATGAGCCAAGCTTTGCGTACCACCAGTCCCTATTAAAAATGGAGTAAAACCTGCTGGATTTACTTTAAAATAGTTAGATGGATGATATGCATCCATTCGTAAAAACTCTGATGAACCATACATCGGTAAATACTGCGAATTCTCTAACATTTTCTGTTGCAAGAAAACACTTTGTAATTTCTCTTTTTGTAAGGACGTTGCTGCATCTTCTATCTTTTTATCGCTTATTAGTGATACTAAACTCTTAGATGGAATAAGCAATACAATGAAAAAGAGTACACAGGCTAAAATAATTGGTCCGAAAGCATGCTTCATCTTCATCGTTTATTCCTCTTTCTATTGCTAATAAATTGTAACCCTTGTTTATGACACGTCATCATTTTTCTCCTTTTTTCTATACATGTTCCATTCTATTTATCTATTATATACATGTATGTATTTCCTCCCTTGCTCTATTAAGTCCTATACAAATAGCGCAAGAAAATGCTTCCAAAGAAACATGTTAATTATACAAGATTCTACATAAATTTCACACTGGAATTTATGTAGTAATTTTATTTTTAAGCGATGAAAAAACTTATAAAATGTCTATAATTCATTTGAAGCTATAAGAAAAAACAGACTATCACATACGTGAAGTCTGTTTCTCCATCACTTTATTTTTGTACATCTGCCCATTTTAAACTTGTAGCTGGACCGAATTGATGTACATATAATTCTTTCACATATGGTTTTTGTAAGTAAGAAAGACCGCGCTGGAATACTGGTGCAATTACCGCATCATCAAGGAGCACTTTTTCCGCATCTTGCAGTGCTTTCCAACGAGCTTTTTCATCATTACCTAATTCTGTTTTAATCTTCTTAATTAACGCATCATATTCTGGATTTGCATATCCTGTATTATTTACGGTACTTCCCGAAAGGAAAACTTCTAAGTATGTCATTGGATCTGGATAATCAGGTAACCAACGTGATAACGACATTTCGTATTCTTTTTTCTTCTCTAACGCTAGTTTTTGCGTATGTGGTTGTAATTTCACATTTACTTTTAGCCCCGGTAAGTTTTTCTCAAGCTGTTCTTTAATATATTCGCCTACCTTTTTAAAGTTCTCTAAGTCATAGTTTAATAGTTCTAACGTCACTTCATTTGTGCCTGTCTCTTGCTTCGCCTTCTCCCAATATTCTTTCGCTTGTTTTACATCAGTCTTATTAAACTCACCTGCCGTACTTCTAAAATCTTTCTTATCTGGTCCTTTTAAAAATCCTTTTGGTACGTAATAATTCGCAGCAACTGATCCATCATTTAAAAATGAAGTCGCAAGCCCTTTCTTATCAAACACTGTACTTAGCGCAAGCCTTGCATTTTTATTTTTAAGAATTGGTACATTTTCATTAAAACGGAAGAAGTACATAACCGGATCTGTATATTGTTTTAGCTCTTTATTGTTTTTATATTTATCTACGAATTCTGTTGAAATGACAGCTCTATCTACCTTATCTGTTTCATATAAATTTACCGAAGTTGAAATTTCTTTAACAATTTGGTAGTTTACTTCATCTAATTTCACTTCTTTTTTATCCCAATATTTATCGTTTTTCTTCATTGTAAAGCTCGCTTCGTGCTTCCACTCTGATAATGTAAATGGCCCATTATATATCGCTTTATTTGCCTCTAACCCGTATTTATCACCTTGCTCCTTCGCATATTTTTCATTAATTGGATAGAAAGATGGTAAAATGAGTAGTTTCGTAAAATACGGTACAGGATGTTCCAGCTCTACAACGAACGTTTTATCATCTTTTGCTTTCACACCTAATTCTTCTAAGCCTAATTGTTTCTTATTTATCTTCTCCGCATTTTTCACATCGTACGCGATATATGCATATTGAGAGGCTGTATCTGGATTTATAAGTTGCTTCCAAGCATATACGTAATCATGAGCTGTTACTGGATCGCCGTTAGACCATTTCGCATCACGCAAGTGGAATGTATAAGTCTTTCCGTCTTTACTCACTTCATATTTTTGTGCTCCAGCCTCAATCACTTCATCATTTTTCGATAAACGGAATAACCCTTCCATTACATTGTTTAAAACATTAAACGATACGGCGTCTGTTACTTTTCCGGAATTTAGTGACGGAATTTCACCCGTTTCTAATAGTTGCAATACTTTCTTCTCATCTTTCGGCTTTGTAGCTATTTTTTCTTTAGCACAGCCTACTAAAAATGAAGATACAAGTAGAGTACTAACTAATGAGTAGCGAACAACCTTCTTCATATAAAGCCCCCCTATCTTTTTTAAGGTAAGTAACGACGAGCACCAGCGTATTCTTCTATATATCCTGGTGTATTTAGCGGTATAATTTCTACCGATCTTTCAGCTCTTGGTGAGTGAATCATATTTCCATCACCAATATACATGGCAACGTGATGAACACTACCTTTTCCTTGATTATGTGCAAAGAATATTAAATCGCCCTTTTGTAGGTTTTCTTTATCAACCGCAATTCCTGCTTTTGATTGTGGCCCAGAATCCCTCGGTATTGTAATGCCATGTGATTTATAAATCGTATGTGTAAATCCAGAGCAATCAAATCCAAAACCACTTGTACCAGCCCATATATACGGTAATCCTAAAAACATTTTTCCGGTGTTTATTAAGTCATCAGCGGTTGGAGTCGGAATATCATTTTGAGAATGGTAAACAGTTCCATCATTTTTCCGTAGCCACGCCTTCTGACCATTTGGCAATAATACGCGGTATGAAATCGTATCTTCACTTAGTAGCGGTAATCGCGTATTATAGCTGACCTCAAGCGATTTATGTTTTTCAGAAGGGTTAATATATACAATTGCTGTCGGTTTCGTTATTAATACGAAAGGTTCGTTTGTTTTATCTACAAATTCTTGATTATACGTTAATTGTTTTTCAGGCATCCACCCTGGATACCCTTCTTCATTTCGCGGCGTTGGCTGTCCGTGCACTAGTACTTTTACCCAATCACCTTTTTTATCAATTACTGTTACTTCTTGACCGAGTAGCGCTTGCGTTTCTAATTTATTTGCACTCGTTAACCAAAGCTTCTCATCTAGCGTCATTGATTTCGTCCACTTCCATAAATCAACTGGATTTGTTGCGCTCGGTGCATCAATTGGTCGTAATGAGTCAGGTGCAGTCCATAACGTTGCAGCAGATACATCTATAAATGCTTTATTATCCTTCTTCTCTTCAGCATTTGCCGATGTAAACGATGAAAATATAAATAAGGTTGTCAAAAATGCAGTTCCTACTTTTTTCATATATATCCCCCTTAAAAGATAGTTTACTAGGTACTACTTCTAAGATTGTATATTCACTACAGAATGCAGGTTTACCTTTGGACCATTGTAAGTCATTCCTTCCGGGTCTTCCACTAACCATAACGGTGCATCAAGATCAAAGTAATGAATGTTCGGATGTGCCGCAGCTAAATGGGCAACAGCGCTAACTGAAAGTGAAGGTTCCATCATACTTCCTACCATACACTTCACACCTGCAGCTTCCGCAATATCTGCAATTTTCCAGGCTTCTCGTATGCCGCCGCATTTCATTAATTTAATATTAAGTAGGTCTGCATATCCTCCTTGGACAATCTTTAATGCATCGCTTGCCGAAAACATACTTTCATCTGCCATAATAGGCGTTTGTACATTGTCCTTCACGTACTTTAATCCTTCCCAATCTTTCGCATGAACTGGTTGTTCTACAAATTCTATATTTAAATTTCTATTCTCCATTTCTCTAATAATAGAAACCGCTTCTTTCGGTTTCCATCCTTGATTTGCATCTAAACGTAACGTCGTATTCTTTGGAACTACATTTCGAATTGCCTCTATGCGTTCTAAATCTAAATGTGCCTCTTTACCCACCTTAATTTTCAATGTTTGAAATCCCTTTTCGATATGCTTTTTCGCTTCTTTTGCCATTAATAAAGGCTCATCCACACTTACTGTAATATCAGTATGAATCTCTTTCTTCCCACCTAACAATGCATATAACGGTATGTTGTGAAATCGACAATATACATCGTATAAAGCCATATCTACCGCCGCTTTCGCACTTGTATTTCCTATACAGCTCATTTGAATGTGTAACAATAACGTTTGAAACTGCAGCACATCTTTATCAACTAATACGGAGCGAATTGGCCCTAATATTGCTTCCTCAATCCCGTTGGTAAAATCACCTGTAATAACCGGTGTTGCTGCAGCAGCTCCTTTTCCAACAATCCCTTCATCTGTATGAATAAACACATCTATACTTTCGATTTCCGTTACAGTGCGAAGCGCAGTTTTAAACGGTGTATGAAGCTTTACATGTCGGCGGTTTACCTTCACATCGGTAATTTTCATTTTGTTCATCCTTTCATTGTTTATAGAGT
This sequence comes from Bacillus sp. 05T21, assembly GCF_056396785.1. Lineage (NCBI taxonomy): Bacteria > Bacillati > Bacillota > Bacilli > Caryophanales > Bacillaceae > Bacillus > Bacillus sp. 05T21. The sequence goes on from NZ_JBFTMD010000004.1 coordinate 315,643, forward strand.
GATACTTTAATCCCCGGGTGGCTTTTCCGTTAATGCGAAACAAAAAAATCCAGCCATAAGAAGATTCTTACGGCTGGATTTTGTCTATGAATGGGTAGACAAAGCAGCAATCTGATTATATTTTTTCTGTGCATCCTTTAGCGCTACAAGTAGCGCCTTTTGAGACGAACCGAAGTACCGATTTTTTATTTCTGTTACTAATGCTGGGTCATTAATATTTTTATGTAGAAACAAATATTTAACAAATTGAGATGTTAATGCAATTGTGGCTGAGCAATCTGCATCTACAATTTCCCCTGTATCCTTCTCAAGTACAAATGCTACAAAATAACTTTTGAACTTTTCGGTAATGGGATTATTTTGAGGTGCTTTCGCATCCCCTACGACGTAAATTGTATTTGAAGCGTACACAGCTATCTTCCTTTCTTATACGAGGATAACGGTTTTCTTAACAGACGTATAAGCTGTTAACTCAACGTTGATTAAAAAATGTATCCGCTTACCTTGTATTATATACAATTGACAGAATTTTAACAATATTTATTTTGACATATATTCCATAATTATGAAAATCTCTTGAAACAATTAAAATTGGCTCAAACTTCTCATTTTTACAATATGTCATTGCTCCTTGTACCATGACATTCACACTACAAACAACTTTTTCCCTCATACATCAAAAAACAGTTAGCTATCGCTAACTGTTCCACCACTTCACTTTGGCAATACGAATATTGTTTCGTTTGACTTAGAAAATTGATACTCTTTTCTAGCAAACTTTAAAATCTCTTCTTCATTATCGGTTAAATTCTCAATGTTAGTCTTTAAAGAACCTTGATCTTTCTTTAAAGAAACTAATTGTTTCTTTTGATTTGTTATAGTATTTTTTTTGCCATTAATTACTTCTTGTTGTTTCGTTAAAATATATTGAACGTACAAAGTAGTCGCAGCAATAAAAATGAACATGAAAATAAAACGCCTTAACTTCTTCTTATTTATAGTTCGCTTGTCGTTAGGCTGTGATAGTTGCTCTGGTATATTAGGAACATTGACTCTTTTGAGTTTCCTCATTTTCAAATCCCCCTAACCCATATTTTCTCACTACCATAGGCACGATCTCTTACTAACTTAAATTCTATTCTTATAAAATAACCTCCTTCACAAAAAAATCTCACAAATTAACCAATTAGAGATAGCGTTCGACGACATCTCTGTATTTAAAATGAGAATTTTTATTTATGCTGCTATAAAATAGTAGTTTATGTTATTCTTTTTCCCCAATTGTAGAAAATATTTTTACACATATAAATTCTAGTTTTGCATACCGATGTTATAACATGCTTACAAGGAGGGAAAATGATGCACTACCGTACATTAGGTAAAACTGGAATTACTGTTTCTGAAATTGGCTTTGGAGCGTGGGCGATTGGCGGCGATGAATGGGGTCCTGTTAACGACACACAATCTATAACCGCTATGAAGAAAGCAATTGAATGCGGCGTAAACTTTATTGATACTGCTGATGTATACGGATTAGGACATAGTGAAAGGTTAGTAACTCAAGCGATAAGAGAGCACCGTAATAATATCGTTTTATCAACGAAAGGCGGTTTAATTGGGCATCACTATGATCCAAGTGGAGAGCCTGTTTATAATACTGCCGAAAAAGTGATCGCAGTATTTGAAACTAGCTTACTACGCCTAGAAACAGATTATATTGATGTTTATTTCTGTCACATTTGGTGGGATAAACAAGAAGAAACAGAAGCATTTTTACGAGCATTTGAAATATTAAAACGGGACGGAAAAGTAAGAGCTGTTGGTGTTTCAACTCACGACATACAATATATAAAACACTTCAATAAAAACGATGAAATTGATGTTGTGCAACTTGATTACAACATATTAAACCGAAAACCAGAAAACGACATATTGCCCTACCTACAAGAGAACAATTTAGGAGCTGTTATACGCGGCCCTTTAAAAATGGGGATATTAACCGGAAAGTTTACAAATAAAACAACTTTTCTTGACGGAGATTTACGCAAAGAATGGCCAAAAGAAAAGTGGTTTCAAGAAGATTTACAAAAAGTAGAGAAACTACGATTACTCTCAAATGAAAATCAAACCTTAGGGCAACTTGCACTTCGTTATGTCCTCACTCATCCAGCGGTATCGGTCGCAATTCCTGGCGCAAAAACAGAAAAACAAGCGAAAGAAAATGCAGACTCGTCTATCCGTCCGATTCTTACAGATGAGGAATTAGCGCATATTCAGTCAATATAAAACAAGACGAGCAGCTGGAAATATCCAACTGCTCGTCTTGTTTTATTTTTAATATTTTAAATCTATATCATATTCCATTCTCTTCGCTGTTTCTTCAGCAACCTCAGCACCCAACAAATTTCTCACAATGTGAAATGACATATTAATTCCAGCTGAAATTCCTCCAGACGTAATAATATGCCCCTCATCTACAAACTTTACATTCTCTAATACTTCCACATTCGGAAAATCATTTCTAAAACTTTCAATACTTGCCCAATGTGTTGTCGCTTTGAAGCCATCGAGTAATCCAGCTTTCGCAAGTAAAAGCGCACCGGTACAAACAGAAGTCATTAACTTTACTTCTTTCATTTGCTCGCGGATCCAATTTGTTATTATTTCATTTTTCATTTCGTTTTCTCTAACACCTAACCCACCAGGAATAATTAAAATATCAACTGGAGGCAAGTTTTCGATACTATAGTCCGGTTGTACCTTTAATCCATTTCTCGCTGTAATCATTTCTCCATCTTGACTAACAGTATGAACTGTAAATGGTTGACCTTCACTTGTTGCTGTAACGGAAAAAACTTCAAATGGACCCGCAAAATCTAACACTTCCACTTCATTAAAAAGAAAAACCCCTACATTCCAGTGGCTAATCATAAGCTCACTTCCTCTTGCAAATGATGTAATAGGGATTCATGCCCTTTTTCTAAAGCAATATCATATGCGGTTTTCCCATCATTTTTCTTAATCATTTTATTAGCACCATTTTCAAGAAGTAATATAATGATTTCTTCATTTCCTAATAACGCTGCTTCATGAAGTCCTGTCCAGCCACCACTTTGCACAGCATTCACATCTGATCCCTTTTCAATTAAGAAAGCTACAAGCTCGCTTTGCTTATTCGCAATTGCTGCTTGAAGAGGTGTATTTTCATTTTCGTTTTTTGCTCTAATATGTATTTCTGCTCCCTGTTCTAAAAGGAAACTTGCAATTTCTTTCTGTCCAAAATAAGCAGCTAAGTGAAGCGGTGTCCATCCATCTTCACTAAATGAGTTAACAAAACTTGGATCCGTATTAATGATTTCTACTACCTTTTCTTTTTCCCCGCTTATGACTGCTTGTGATATTGATATGATTTGTTCCATAATGAACCTCCATGTATAGAAATATTAAGTACCCCCTTAATAAATTCCATTAATAATCACATGTTCCTTTCTAAATAATTAAGTTTACATAATAATATTATTTTTATAATTCGCTATCCTAATAAAAAAACAACCGACTCTAATGAGTAGATTGTTTTTGAGTTTCATTTTTATAATTGTTTTAAAAAATATCATTTTCATTTACAACTAACAAACATTATTAAAAATGAAATGAAATTATATATTTAGCAGCCATGAACTCTTTACATATCAAAACCGGCTATTTACTTAAATTAATAGTTTTTTATCATTTGAAAATAAAAATGGAATTTATCCTTACATTTGAAAAATACGTATATAGCAAGAATCTATAGCAGTACTCTTATCATACTAATCTATAACAATTCTGCCTTCTTCCCTTACCTGTATCCTTTAAAACATAAGACTTTAAAACGAGTGCTGTTAATGAATCTGTTAATGTTTTATATGATAAATTTGAAAGAGCTAATAGATCGTTCGTATATAACATTCTATGCTTCTCTAATAATAATAGTACTAATCGTTCTGACGGTTTTAATGTTTCATCACTTTCTAGTATAAAATCTATATTTTTCATATTCCTACTTCTTACTCCTTATATAAAAAAATGATTTTAGTGGTTATTTAATATAAAAATACTACATAACAAATTTGAAGATATATCGAAATAACATAACGCCCAAACACTTTTATACTATAACATAAAAAAGACATTTCCCCAAATTGAAAATGCCTTTTTATATCTACTTCTCTTTTTTATATAATTGATATGATTGTTCTAGCCCTTTATTATATTTCGTATTATTATCTGTCCATTCTCCCCCTAAGTTTCCTGGCCACCCTGATGTATTAGCAACATATTTAAGCAACTCCCAATCCTGCAATCCTTTTTTCACACCACGTTCATACGATTTGACCATACTTGAAATTGCTATCGTTGTATTTATACGCGAATCCACTAAACTCTCTTCCGATAATTGCACTGGTGCTAATCCACCACGATGTAATTGGAATAATCCAAAAGATGTTCCGTTATCTCCTATTGCTTTTCGGTTAAATTTTGTTTCATGATCCGCAATTGATAATGGTATCCAATCTGGAATATCATACCTCTTTGCAACTTCACTAATTACTTGCTTATTATTTTTAATCTCTTTCTGCTTTTCATAGTTAATATAAATTACATAACTTAAAGTAACTAACGTAAATAATATGAATATATATTGTAGTGCCTTTTTCATCATTTCATCTCCTGCTTTGTATATGTTTCACTTTCTATATACACTATAAGACTTTTATGTGACATTCATTTGACAAAATGATATTAATTATACATAAGCTGTTACAGTTTCAACTATCAATCTAAAAACTACAATTCTTCTAAAAGACTCCTTCAACACATAAAAGCAATCAGCCTTTCATGTATAGTACATGAAAGGCTGATTGCTTTTCACTACACTTTTTTATGTATACAGTATATCCCTGCTATAATAAAACAAATTGAAATTACCGATAAAATTGTACCCTGGATTTCATAAAATGCAGTAAAGAATTTCCCGCTTCCTCTATCCCAAATTTCTAATGCACCCGCGTAAATTGCGGAAGTTATATATGTAAGGCCGAATAGGAGAACACCCGAAAAAACATAGGTTACTCAAATATTTTTCATTATTAGCTCACCTCCATTAATTTGATTTGTGAATAAAACAAAAAAGACCTTTATACGTTAAAGATCTTTTTCATCTTATTTTTGTTAGAAAAAACGCCAGAACCTAAAACAAAAACTCACTTTATTATACGTATCTCCATATAAAAATTAAAGACTATAAGGTTACCAGCGTCTTCTCGATTATCATTTTCACATTAAATGTTTCTTGCAATATGCGGTTTGCTGTAATGACTCGTTCCACCGCCACCTACTACTACTTTACCACCTTTTTCGAAGATTAATAATTTACTTGAACCATCTGAAAGTAAAACTATTACTTCAGCATGATCACTTGTAGCTACATAGATTACATAACCACTTTTTGAAATACAAGTTTCCCAATTCTCATCAAATTCTGATCTCACTACTCGATTTGAATACACTTGATTTTCAATTCTTCCTTGTTCTTCGTTTTCCAAGTTTATTCCTCCCACTTCTCTAAAGTGTCATTTATAGTAAAATAACAGCCCATTTAAAATAGTGACTGACTTTAACATAAATAGTATATGTAGTTAGTAGGAGAATGCTTGGACAATGAAAACGTAACAGCATTTAAGTATTTTACAATCGGAATTTCCCCTGAATCATTACAGCTACTTCTTTAGCATTCAAATGAGTATTATTAATTTTTATGTACTCTTCTTTTTCAATTTCATCATGAAATGAATTTAATCTATGTTTTTTCATCGTTTCTTTTAAATTTTTTTCAGACCATTCAATGTCTCTTTTTTTCGGTTTATGCTCTAGTCTATGTGGACTTTTATTTCGCTCTAATCTTTCATCTAATTCTGCCTCGAGCTCTACAAAATATACTGCTGCGCCTTTTGATTCAAAAATACTTACTACATGGTTTATGTACTCCCAATCCGATTGAAGGTCAAATGCCCATACATATGTAAAAATCATTCCGTATAAATCACTTTTAGACACTTCTTCAAACAGTTCATTACGAAACAAACTTACTAACCGTTGTGCTTCCGCTTTGTACTGTAATCAAAAAACGAGCTAACAAAATCAATCGTCATATGATTATGAAATAGCTTTAAATCAGTTGTTTTTTCTAACTCATGCCCGACCGTCATTTTCCCGACTGCTTGCGGGCCAAATATTAAGATGAATTTCATTTGTTTGCCTCCGATTTTTCTCTATAAACAATGAAATAAAACATATCCTAAAATTGAAAATAAGGCAGTCGATGTTGTGTCGATTGCCTTATTTTCATGAATAGTTCCTATATTATTACTTTCGTACAGCTTCAAAAGTAATAATTTGTTCTGCATTTGACGGTTGCTTTTCATAAACATAGTCAGCAGAGCAAGTAATGTCAGTGAAACCTATACTTTCTAAAAGGAGCTTAAACTCTTCTATTCCATACCACCGCATTGCAAAACGTTGTAGTTCAGTTTGTACTAACTGTCCTTTACTCCATTTTTCATATTTTAAATATGATACAGTTACTTGGTTAAGCCAATCTATTTCAATTGATTTATTTTCTAATGTAATTCCGTCCCCGCTTGGCAGAGAAAAAGTCGATGTATGAATCTCACCCGTCTTCCAGTCATATGGAAGCGCAAGATCTACAATTAAACGCCCGCCTAGATTAAGATGTCGATAAAAACATTTCAGAGCATTTATAGAATCATCACGATTTTCAATTAAACAAAAGGATCCAGTAGGAATTATTATCGCTTCATATTTATGTGGCATTGAAAATTGTTGTAAGCTTCCTTCATATAAATTAGGATGCAAGCCTCTCTCTTTACACCGCATACGGCAAGAGTCTAGCATTTCAGGCGAATAATCTATCCCATCAACTTTAAAGCCAGCTTCAAGAAATGGAATAATGACACGTCCCGATCCTACTGCTGCTTCGAGAATTCTCCCTTTACAACTCTTTAAACGATCTTGATAATATTCAATATCACCATTCAAAGAGTAACCGACAGGTTTTGTGAAATCATATAATTCCGTACAAAGTGTACTATAATAACTAAACATTTATTTTCTCCTCCGTTTTATGTGTACGGAAGATTCTAATTTACTTAATCTTTCCGTACCTCAAATTTTAATGAGAATTCGAAAGAGCTGACTGTCATAATATATCACTCGCTTTCTATAGAATATAATCATATTGTATAATATTCCCTTCAAAATGAACATATAGAAACCAAAATTCAGACTTATACTGAAAGGAGGATATGATGAATTCATTAATTGGATTTCTTTTTCTTCTTATCGCTATTAATGTTCTAATTTTCTTTATAGCAAAGCAGTGTAAACGAATATGGAAAATAGCCAGTGGTATTTTCATTCTTTCTTCTCCCATTTTCTTCTTTGCCACTATGCACGTAATTGGAGAAAAAGTAGGAGATGATTAGCTGGAGGTTTTGCCGCTTTTACCTTTAGTGGCCTTTTAATCATTAATGCAATTTTTTTATTTGTTGTAAATATTATTATATCTACCAATAGAAATGCATAATACACTCCCTATGTTTGTAGGCATTTCTATTTCAAAATTTAAAGAGCTTACTATAGTAAGCTCTTTATCAAAAACTATTTATTTCACAATCGGCAATGTCACTTCACTCAATTTCACCGTTAGCTTCGTTCCTGCTTTCGGTCTAATTGTATAATCGTAATCACTTGCGATTAAAACGACCCCCATTTGATGCCCTGCTTTAAATACGTAATCATCTGGCTGCATGTCCCATGTAAATGTGTAATCTTTACCAGGTTGAATCGCTGTTGAATTTTCTATACTATTTAAGTTTTGCGGATCCATCCAACCTCTCGTTACAATTTCAGGCCTCGCTCCGCCATAATCAACGAGTAAAGCTGTTAAATTTGAAACAGATCGATCAATATTTCCTGTTATTGAAATTTTAGGCGTACCACTTATTCGCATATCTTTTTGCAGTATAGGCATTGTATATACTAATCGATTCGCTATTTCTAACTCAGGGTTTTCTACTAGTTGATTTGACTTTATTTTAGCATCATCTACTAATGAGAAAACATTGTTTACTGATCCCATACTTAATGGTAGATTGACTGCTTTATTACTTAAATACATACGGACTTTTGATGGTACAGCTGCTAGATCTGGCCAATTTTTTATTTTTTGCCACGATTTATTTTCACGTTGTACATCTACCATCGGTTCATCCATAATTCCATTTTCAATGCCATATAACCAATAATCGAACCATTTATTTTGGGTTTGTTGCCAGTTATTACTTGATGTTCCTCCGTGTCCACCTTGGTGTAACCACATTTTACGAGGAACATTATTTTCACCAAGAGCTTCCCACCACTGTGCGAACTGCTTCGTTTTTACATTCCAATCATTTAAACCGTGAACAACAAACACACTAGCCTTCACATTCTTAACATCTTTTACATAGTTACGTTTATCCCAAAAATCGTTATAATCGCCTGTTTTACGATCTTGTCCAGCTGTTAGTTCTTTAATAATTTGCCCGCAAACTTCAGGGTTCTTTCTTGTTAGTACTGCTTCAGCCATATTATCTGTATCTTCTCCTTGGTAACCTCCCGGCGCAATTACTGCCCCATTTGCACGATAATAATCATACCAACTACTAATCGCTGCGATTGGAATAATTGTTTTTAACCCTTCCACTCCTGTCGTTGCGACAGCATTCGGTAACGTACCATTATAAGAAACTCCTGTCATTCCTACATTTCCCGAAGACCAATTTGCATTTACTTCCTTACCATCCTCTGTATATGCTTTTGCACGCCCATTTACCCAATCAATGACAGACTTCGTCCCTAGTATTTCTTGTTCATCTCCGGTTGTCGGACATCCATCTGATTTTCCAGTTCCGATGCTTTCGCCTAAAATAACTGCATATCCTCTCGGAACGTAATAATTTCCGTATGAACCAAGATTAACAGCTCCATACGGTTTTCCTCCATATGCATTCAATTCTTCATCAACATTATAAACAGGAACATCTTTTAATCCAGATCGATATGGACTCATTTCATAAATAACGGGGACTTTCACATCTGAGTTCGTCTTTGGACGCATAACCTTTACTGATACACGATCTTTTTTACCATCACGATCACTATCAACTTCTGTCTCTACAAATAGATTTTCTACGATGGCTTCATCAAGTGAATAGATTGGCTTCGTCATCCCATTTTCTAATTCAATTTTCGTATTTGACATTAAACCCTCTGAAATTTGACCATTTAACATAACATTTTTGTCTTTTACGGAGCTCCCTTCATTTTTTTCTGCATGTGCAGTCATACTAGAAACTCCTGAAGTAATTGTTAAAGATAATATAGCTGAAAGTGTTATTGCTAATTTCTTTTTCCTCATGCCCTTCCCTCCCCATATATTCCTTCTTTTACTATACATTAAAAATACAGAAAATTCAGTTTATATTTCGTAGAAAGTTGAGAAATTTGTAAAACATTCGAATCTTTCAAGATAATAGAAAGGAACTAATAACAATTAGTTCCTTTCTATATACATATAAAATTGTATTTCTCCATCTTCTACCGAAACTCCGTATTCAAAACCATGTCTTTCTAATATACTTTTTACAATCGCTAATCCTAATCCAGTACCTGATTTTTCTTTACTGCGAGAAGATTCTAATACGTAAAAAGGCTCCCAAATTTTATCTATTTCTTTAATTACCTCAGCAGCAATACCATTTTGAATTTGAAAATACACAATGCCATTTTTCTCTTCTAATGTGATTTTTATATTTTGATTCGTTGTATATTTTATCGCATTAGAAATTAAATTTTGAAAGACCATTCTCATTTTATTTAAATCAGCATAGACAATCGTGTCACCAACACTATAGTTCACTTGCAACTTGATTTCTTTCGACTCCAGTTCAATCTTATGCTTATCTATTATACTTTGTACTAGTGGTTCAATAGGGAATTCTTCTTTTTGTAAAATATCTCTTTCTAGTTTAGAAAATCGCAATAACTCTTCAATTAAATTTGAAATTTGATCTGTTTGTTTGATGATTGTATCAACATATGTTCCATCATCTAAACCGTCTTTTATTCCCATAGAATATGCTTTTACTAATGCGATTGGTGTTTTTAATTCATGAGTTACATCGCCCATAAATCGTTTTAAGTGGTCATTTCGATCTGTTAAATCTTGATGTGCTTCATGTAATTTATCACTCATAATGTTTATACTATTTGCTAAATCACCTATTTCATCATTCGTTTTAACTTTCGTCCGTTTAAATTTCAGACGTGAAATATCTTCTGCGACATCACTCAATTCATTCAGTGGTGTAGTGATTGTTTTTGAAAAAATCCAGACGAGCACGATAATAAGAAATAGTGAGAATCCCAAAATGTATAAATAAAATGAGTTAAGCGTTTTAATTACTTCATTTGAATGTGCGATAGAAACTCCTACTAAAATCAACATATCATCTTTCGCAATGTATTTCGCAAAAAAACTAGATTTTATCTTTTCTTGATCATATATTTTATTCGATTGTCCGAGGTTCTTCACTTTCGTAATTTCTTCTTTTGTAATCCAAAGTTTATTCAATGCAACTCTCTTTTTTGTAAGTTGCATGCGTAATTCTTCATTAATAGCATCTTCTGAACTATTTATTGATGTATAAGCAATCGTAACATTACCTTCATTTTCAATACGATTTATAGCATCATCCAGCTCTTTACGCGGTATTGACTGGATTTGCGCTGTAATGCCTTCTAAGCTTTCGCGTGTTTTGTGCACATTATATTTTGGTAAAAAATAGTTGATTAATAATAAAGAGATGGCAAAAATAAGGATGACTGTTAAAGAGATGCTGAAAAATAACTTTTTACCGAGTTTATTCACACTCTTCCTCCAAACTGTATCCTAAACCGCGATGTGTCTTTATAATATTTTCTCCTATTTTTTTACGTAATCTTCTTACATGCGTATCAACCGTTCGCTCTTCCCCAAAATAATCAAATCCCCAGACGATATCTAACAACTTTTTCCTCGTTAAAATCGTGCCTTTATGATTTAAAAAGCACTTTATTAATTGTAATTCTGTCTTTGTAATGTCTAATTCTTTCTCATTTTTATATACTTTATTTTTGGTGAAATCTATTTTTAAATCTTGAACTTGAATAACATCTTCATGCTGTACAAGCTTTTTCGCTCGCGTAATTAGCACTCCTGGGTGAAATGGTTTTTTCACATACTCATCTGCCCCGCTTTGAAGAGCTGCTAATTCATCTTCACTTTCACTTTTCGCAGTAAGCATTAATACTTTTACACTCGAATTCTTTTTTATTTCCTGACAGACAGCAATACCACTACTTTTCGGCATCATCCAGTCTAAAATAGCTAAGTCAATTTTCTCATCATAAAATATTTGAAGTGCTTCCTCTCCATCCTTTGCTAATAAAACTTCGAAGCCTTCTTTTTCAAAATACGCTTTTAAAATTTTCAGCATATCTTGTTCATCATCCGCGATTAATACTTTCATTACATTTCCTCCATTACTTATAAACAAATATCAATTTTATCATACAACTTCTTTGTTACATCAATGTGACATAAAAATATTTACAACGTTTGAGGGTATAGTAAGTGTGAGGTGTTGTTTCATGTTCAAAAAAATAGGAGTCATTACTCTTCTCTTCTTTTTATTATCAACAAATGCGTTCGCAAATACAAATAAACAAATTGAAGTATTTGATTGTAAAAAAGAAATGGTGGTCCAAAAACAATCTTTAGATTCAGCTATTCAAAAAGAAGCTGTTCAATATGCTAAATCCATTACTGGCCCGTTCAAAAACTTAAACGTCGTTCCGAAAGATGGACATATGATAAAAATCCCATTATCGAAACCTGTTCCTATTACAAATCAATGGTTACATACAACAATTGATGAAGTACTCATCCTTCTCCCACTTAATGAAAAACCTTACATTATGCTTTACGATGATGAGAATAATCCGCATTTTTATTATGTAAAAGGTGATCCGAAGGGTTTATTGAAACAAATGAATGTTAAATTATAATTAAAGAAAGATCCCGCAAGTATGAACTGTACCCTATAAAATGGACAGTTTAATAAAAAAGCCCTGAAAAATCAAGCACTTAAAAGGTGGTTCCGATATTCGATCGGAGCCATCTTTTTTAATGTCCACTGATAACGATTATAATTATACTCCTCCATATAATCCTTTA